>NZ_JBVIHP010000267.1:0-1325 GCF_055570235.1 Streptomyces sp. NPDC031274
TCAACGGCGGTGCGGCGCAACAGACTTGGTTCCCTTGGGAGCCTCGCTCGAACAACTTCTAGGAACTCGCCGTCCCCGTCGAGCTGAAGGCCGGCACCCGCCTGATCCGGTTCGCCTCCAAGTGCGCGGAGAGTCGTGAGGTGTACGAGGCGACACGGCTCTTGAGATCCAGGCGGCTCCCCTTGCGGTTGATCGGCGTGCGGTGCAGCGAAACCGCTGCGATCAGTCCACCAGGGTCAACGCCTGCGTGCCGCAGGGCGGAGAGGCGCGGGCAGAGGAGGTAGTCGGAGACGGTGGTTTCGGACCAGACGAGCACAGTGCCGAAGTCGGTGCCGAATCTCTCGGTGATGCGCGCGGCCTGGGGAAGATCCTGCGCGAGGCCCTCCCAGTCTTCCCGCGGCATGGTCCACTGCGCCAGGGCGCGGCGGCGGTGCGCGTAGTTGGGGCGTTCGGGCAGCTCGTCCAAGTGCGCGGCGATCTGTTCGACCGTATCGACGAAGCGCCGCCACAGGCCGCTGTCGCCGAACTGCAGCCGCAGCCTTCGTAGGGCGGTTTCGGCCTTGCCGGCAGGGATCTCCAGGGCCTGCGAGCACTGCTGCCAGGAACCGCCCGACGTCATCTCGACGAGCTTGAGGGAGGCGGCGCGGCGAAGATGGCGCACGGTGTAGAGGTTGGTGATCGGCATGTGGTCGGTGAAGTCGGTGAAGTACGTGTCGTACCAGGCCTGAGGCAGATGGGCGGGGACCTCCGCGGCGGTGAAACGGCAGTCGCGGGACGCGACCCGCAGATTCGCGTACTCCATGGGGCCCGCGGCGTGAAACCCGTGCACCTGCCGCACCATGGAGCGTGCGAGCGCCGGGGAGAAGTCGGGCCGGCTGAAGAAGGCCCGGTAGGCGCCCGGCGGTGCTTGCTCGAACGCGTACTGGGCCAGCGGACGAACACGCTCCCGCAGCGCACTGGGGTCCCCGGCCGTTTCGAGCAGCAGGCTCTCGGCCGCCAGGAGCAGGGCACCGCAGTGGGCGCTGCCGATCGGCGCGGCGCGCAGATCGCGATAGCTCTGGACCTTGCTCTGGTGGGCCTTGTGCCAGGCGTGCAGAGGCGCAGTGTGCTCGTCGATGAGAGCCGTGAGAGCGCTGGATCGGAGCAGGCCGCTGCCGGCCGGCCAACTCAGTTTGATCAACTGGGCGACATCCACCAGATCCTGGAATTCCGGCGCAGAGAGACGCTGTCCCCTCGACGCCGGCGATCCTTCGCCCGTCGAGAGCGAAGCGGGTTCCAGCCGTGCGTTCAAGCGCTCCTGAAGGGAAAGAAGTTGCTTGAGTTCG
>NZ_JBVIHP010000268.1:0-1324 GCF_055570235.1 Streptomyces sp. NPDC031274
GCGCTTCCGGTGGCGCCGCAACGAGGGCGCCGATAGCCGACGCGCCCGCACCCGAGGTATCCATCCCGCTCACATCAGGCATCAGGCATATCCGGCTTCGCGGCGGCCATCAAGCTCCTCGGAACGAACACCAGACGTTCACCCGGACCAATGGAAACCCCTGCGGGGAGCCGGCCAGCCACCTCGTCTGTGACGTCACGGCCGATGATGGCGACATCACCGTTATCCAACTCCCAGACGTCCGGACAGGTCTCCGAGCCGCTCGTCAGCCCCAACTCCTGAGGGGAACGGCCCAAACGGCGCACGAACTTAGCTTCGGCATCTGCTTCCCACGGGCGCCCCTGGTCCATCAGCCCAACCCCCATCTGTAGCCACACGCATACGTCAAGTGAAGATCATGCCGAGGCTAACCAACGAGCCCTCACGGCCGCAATGGCATCAGCCGAACAACGCCGCCATCGCAACGAGTTGGATGCGGACGTAGGCGACGAAAGATTGCCTTTCCGCCAAATGAGCCTGCAGTTCGGAGAGATGAATCGGCTTCCATCCAGTCGAGGACATCGGGATCCTCACCGGCGACCAGCAAAGATCAACCACCTCTGAAACTATGGCAAGAGGGCTGTCACGCAGGGGGAGAACGTGGACCAAGACGAAATCACACAGCAGCTACGACAGGCACCGATCGGCGACGCCCGCACTCTGGACCGGATCTGCGAGCAGGTAGCAGCCGAACTGCTCGACGCCGGCATGGTGCCCGACTTCGATATCCCCTCGGCAGACTTCGTCACCGACGCCTTCTTGATCTGCGCAGACCGCTACTGGCGACGCCGCCTCCTCGCCGAGCCCACCCTCGACACCGCCGTCCACTGCGTCCTCTGGCTCACAGACCACACTGCCGCCGAACACCATCAAACCGTCGAGGAAACCTGGGCTCTCGGCTACGCCTTCATCACCCGAGACACCGTCGACGCGGACACCACCGTCGAGGCAGTGACCTCCCAACTCGAAGGCCTCGCACCCCACAGCGTGGACGCCGCGTACTTCGCGCTCCTCTACCAGGCCGGAAAACTCCGCGGGAACCTCAACTTCGACGACCTCTACCGGCTCACCTTCTACAGCCGCCTCGCCGAAGCCTGCGCCGTCCGCCGAACAGACCCCCTGTTCGTGGCGCTCCAAGCCTTCGCCGAATTCGGCAGCACCATCTACCGCTCCGAACACGCCCTGGAGCTGATGCGCCGAGCCTGGGAGCACCCCAACTGCAGCCGAGCCACCATGGATGTCTGCCTCAACGGCCTCGCACTCAGCACCCCGTTCACCGAGCAGG
>NZ_JBVIHP010000269.1:0-1323 GCF_055570235.1 Streptomyces sp. NPDC031274
TCACGACTTCACCAAGAGATCACTGCATGTTCGACACAGGCAGGCCGCACCGGGCGGGCGGCGGGCCCGGGGCACCCACGCCGGGTTCCGCTTCGTCAGCGGTGGCCCGGCGCCGGCGGGCGCTCCCACACTGGCGGTCACGGCGCTCCGGAGGGGGCCCTCGCGCATTCGCCGAAGGGATGTAAATTCCCATCGAGGTGTGCTCCGCCGGAGCCCTCGGCCATATCGGCTGTGATGCTGGAGGTGTGTGCTCTGTTGACGACAGGCAAGGTCCTACGTTTTGACGAGGTCCGTGGTTATGGGTTCATCGCACCCGCGGAGGCGGGTGAAGACGTCTTCATGCACGCGAACGACCTGATCGATGAGAAGTACCTCTACCAGGAAGGCAGCGCGGTCGAGTTCTTCTTGGAGATGGGGGACAAGGGCCCCAAGGCCTCGCAGATACGTCTCGTCCACCAGCCGTCGGCAAACCGGCTTCCCCGTCCGGCCGACTCCGACGGCTCGACGGCCGACCGGCAGGACGCCCCGGCCCCCGACCGCGGTGCCGCGCCGAGCGCCGAGCAGTTCCGCACCGAACTCACGGAAGCCCTGCTCGAGTCGGTCGGCACGCTGACCGCGGATCAGATCAAGCAGGTGCGCGAGTCCGTCGTGGGACTTGCCAGGACACGGGGCTGGATCAACCCCTGATAAGGGATCGGTAGGGGTACTCGGTCGCCACCCCCCGCTCTAGCCTGGAGCTCTGAACGGCTGACGAGGTGGACCGGTCCGTGAGGGAGCACCCGCTACGCGCCGCCGACTGCAGCAACAGCTCGACGGGAGAGCTTGGCTTCGCTCTTTCACGCGTCGGCTCGGCTGCTTTCCCGGAAGCGGAAATCCGTAACGGTGGATCTTCTTCTTGTTGCCATCGCTCGGTCTGCCTGCCTCGTCCTTATGTGGGCTCGTGAAGCCGCAGCGCGCCACGGCATCGAGGAATGGGAATCCACCATGAGCGGTCCTGCAGTCTGGGAAGAGTCACGGTCCGGAACAACTGGCGAGCTGATTCTCACCGTTGACATCCCGTCCGGCGACAACGCGACGGGCTTCCGGGAACTCGTCCCCCTTCTGGACACCCCTCATGCCGTATGGCGGGCGGTGGAACAGGCCGAGGCCCCCCTGGAAGGCGGCAGTCTCGCCACCTATGTCGAGCCCTGGGCAGACGCCGTGCGCAGCAGCGGACACCGGGTGCGCGCGGTGCTGGGTCACCGGGTGGGCTCCGTCCTGGCCGGCGCGATCGCCGAGGCGCTCGGTGGGCCCGGAGAGCCGCCTCCGTCCGTCCTCCTCTTC
>NZ_JBVIHP010000270.1:0-1322 GCF_055570235.1 Streptomyces sp. NPDC031274
GTCGTACATCGGCGATGACCCGTCGCCGCGCGGGGTCCTGGAAGTACTCCAGATACGGCACGTGCCGCCCGCCGTGGACGCCCGTGTAGTTGCTCTTGGTCGCCTGAACGGTGGGGGAGAGCTGGAGGCCATTGCGATTTCCCGGCTCCGCCTTGAGTTGCGTGAGGAAGCGCAGGATCCCGTCGGACTTCTTGACGAGGAATCCCAGGATGCCGGTCTCGGGCTGGTTGATGATGGGCTGTCCCCACCCCGCCGGTGGGCTCTGCGTATCCACCTGGAGGCCTTCGACGGAGAAGTAGCGGCCGCTCTCGTGGGCGATGAAGCCGGTGTTCTCGTCGAAGCGCCAGCCGGTCAGCCGGTCCAGCGGCACTGTCTCGGTGACGGTGTAGACGCGTTCGCGCGTCTCCCTCAGGACGTGCTCGAATGCCGCGAGTCCCGGCGCCGTGCGTGCCGACAAGGCGAGCCTGGACGCCACCTCCGCACGGCTTGGCTCTGGGGGTACGGAGGATGTCTGCGCGGCGGGCAGAGTGCTCATCGGTCCTCCTGACGCCGCCTGTTCCCTCAAATCCCGCCTTCTTCCGCACTTACCCGGGCGCCGGAGCCCGGGTGACGGTGGGAGAGGGGCGTCCTTGGCGTCGAACTCACGCCCGCGTCCTCCCCTGCTCGGTCAGTTCGTGCTCGATCAGCTCGGCAACCCGAGCCGGGGTCTGTGCCAAGTAGAAGGCGCGAACGGACAGTTCGACGCCGTACTCCTGGGACACTCGTTCGATGATCTTTATCCCGATCAGTGAATTGCCGCCGAGTGCGAAGAAGTCGTCATTAGACCCGACCGTGTCGCAGCTGAGGTATTCGCCCCACAGCCCCGAGATCTCATGCACGAGTGACACCGGAAGTCTCAACTCCATTGCCAGGTTTGCCCTTACCTCAGTCCCGACGGTGAGACGGCTCGAACGCGTTGCCACGCACCGGTTGTCTCGCCGACGGGACAGGAGTGACTGCTCCGATCCTGCCCCGGCCGCACGGCCGATGTCACCGTTCACCGTGCTGTCGGCATAGTGGGGGCGGGGCCGGGGGCCCGTCGGCCACGTGGCCATTGCCACGGGATCCCGGGGGAATTACGGTGACGGCTTGAAGTAACGGCCATATGCGTTATAGCGATTCCGGCCATCATGCGTTGAAGGGGATTTCCTTGCTGAAATCGCAACGGCTCACCGTGCTGCCCATCGACTCGTACGACCTGGATTCCGAGTTGTCCGTCGTGGACAACCATGAGTACAAAGGCGAGTTCGACGCCCTCACCTTCGGGGCGTGGTCGTGCCATG
>NZ_JBVIHP010000271.1:0-1321 GCF_055570235.1 Streptomyces sp. NPDC031274
AAGCGCAGCGTGCGGCGGCCAGGCGGACGGCTGAGGAAGCCGGCGTCTTCGGTGGCGGTGGCGCCGACGGCGATCCGGGCGCTCACCGGATGTCCGGCAAGGACCGGTCGGCGAAGGTGGTGGGGACGCGTTGCCCGGGTGCGGCGCGGCCGGCGATGAGGTCGACGAGCCCTCGTACACCGAGCCGGCCGATCGACGACGCGCCGTTGCGAACCGCGCTGATGGGCGGCGAGGCGAACTCGAACCAGTCGAGGTCATCGAAGGAGACGATCTCGATGCGGGCGGCCTGCGCTGCGCCGAGCCGCTCGCGCAGCGCGCGCACGGCTCCCAGGGTGGTCGGACCGTTCGCGCCGAACACGGCCGTGAACGGGGCGCCGCGGTCGAGGATGCGGCCCATGGCCTCGGCCGCCCCGCCCGCCAGGAAGTCACCGGCCTCGATCAGCTTGTCGTCGGTGCTGATTCCGTGCGCCTGGCGCCCGGCGAGGTAGGCGGCGCGGCGCTCGGCTCCGGTGGAGATCGTGTCGGGGCCGCCGATGAAGGCGACGTCGCGATGGCCGCGGCGCTGCAGCCAGGCGAGCACCTGCTCTACGCCCTGCGCGTTGTCCGTGCCGTACAGCGGGGCGTCGACGCCCTCGATCCTGCGGTTGAGGAACACGAGCGGCAGTCCGGACGCGAGCGTGGCCGCGAGCTGCGGCGAGACGCTGCTCTGGGGCGAGAACAGCAGGCCGTCGATGCGTTGGCCGGCGAAGGTCTGGAGGTAGGCGTCGGCCTGTTCGGCGTCCTCGTTCGCGTTGGCCAGCAGCACGGTGTATCCGTGTCGGCGCGCCTCCTGCTCGGCGGCGTGGGCCAGTTCGGAGAAGAACGGGTTGCGGATGTCGGAGACGAGCAGTCCCAGTACGTCGGTGCGGGCGCGGCGCAGGGAACGGGCGGGGCCGTTGGCGATGTACCCCAGCTCGGCCGCCGCCGCGAGCACGCGGGACCGGGAGTCGGCCGAGGTCTGACTGCTGCCGCTGAGCACTCGGGACGCGGTGCCGAGCGCGACCCCGGCTCGTGCGGCGACGTCCTTGATCGTGACCATCCGCCCCACCTCCTTGTGGAAACGTTTCCATGAACCGAATAAACTTAAGATCGCACACCGATCGTGAGATGGGCAAGGTCCCGGAGCGGAAACGCGGCACCGCGCGAGCACAGATGCCGCACGGCGCCGTACTTTCGCGTACGGCGCCGTGCGGCTGTCGACGGGGCTTCAGAACTCCGACCCCGAAGTGGGCAGTTGACTGGGGGCAAGGGGGCGCAGGGCCCGAATGCATGCAGGTCAAGG
>NZ_JBVIHP010000272.1:0-1320 GCF_055570235.1 Streptomyces sp. NPDC031274
CGTGCTTCCGCACAGGCTTTCCGCCCACCCACCCGTTTGCCCCGCGGTCGGGGTCAGGGCCCCGCGGCTTCCCGTTGCACAGTGGGGGCATGGGTGAACGTGGGGTCGATTCTCTGGGGTTCATCGAGCGGGAAGGGGCCCTCGGCCTTGTGCAGGGGGAGTTCCGAGGTCTCGTCGCCGCCGCGCGCGACCGCGTCCTCGAAGTCTTCGGGGCGCGACTCAGCAGCGCGTACCTCTACGGCTCCGTCCCCCGCGGCACCGCCCGCCCCGGCCGCTCCGACCTCGATCTGCTGCTCGTCCTGCGCGCGGAGCCGGGGGACGACGACCGGGCCGATGCCGACGCGCTCGGCGTCGCGCTCGACAAGGAGTTCCCGCAGATCGACGGGGTCGGCATCCTGCTGGTGAGCCGGAGCCGGGTGCTGAGCGCCCTGGAGACGTACGACCTGGGCTGGTTCGTCGCCTGCCTCTGTACGCCGCTGCTCGGCGAGGACCTCGCCGAGTATCTGCCGCGCTACCGGCCCGACAGCCTCCTCGCCCGTGAGACCAACGGAGACCTCGCCCTCTTCCTGCCGCGCTGGCGCACGCGCATCGCCGCGGCGGCCACCGACGACGAGCGCCGCACGCTCAGCCGCGTCATCGCGCGGCACCTCGTCCGTACCGCCTTCACGCTCGTGATGCCCCGGTGGAACGGCTGGACCAGCGACCTCGCCACCATGGCCGAGGTGTTCGGGCGGTTCTACCCGGACCACCCGGAACGCGCCGCCCAGATCCGGGACGCCGTCCTCGTGTCGTACGAACCCGTTGCCGATCCGGCGGTCCTCGCCGCGTACACCGAGGACCTCGGGCCGTGGCTGGCCGCCGAGTACACGTCCGTCCACGGCACGAAGGCGCCCCGGCCCGACTGAGGGCCGGATCAACTGGAACAGCTGGAACAGCTGGAACAGCTGGATCAATCCGGATCAGCTAGATCAGGCCGTGCTCGCGCAAGTAGTCCAGCTGTGCCCGCACCGAAAGCTCCGCCGCCGGCCACAAGGAGCGGTCCACGTCCGCGTAGACGTGGGCGACCACGTCCGACGGCGCCGCGTGGCCGTTCTCGACCGCCGTCTCGACCTGGGCCAGGCGGTTGGCCCGGTGCGCGAGGTAGAACTCGACGACGCCCTGGGCGTCCTCCAGGACGGGCCCGTGGCCCGGCAGGACCGTGTGCACGCCGTCGTCGACCGTCAGAGACCGCAGGCGCCGCAGGGAGTCCAGATAGTCCCCCAGGCGGCCGTCAGGGTGCGCCACGACCGTCGTACCGCGGCCCAGGACCGTATCTCCCGT
>NZ_JBVIHP010000273.1:0-1316 GCF_055570235.1 Streptomyces sp. NPDC031274
ATCTTGATCCGGTCGGCGACCAGGCGCCGGGTCCAGTCCTCGCCGTTCTGGTACCAGTAGATCTCGCCCAGGCTCAGGCCGTAGCCGAACAGGTCGGGCCTGCCGTCGTTGTCGATGTCGGGCGCCTCGAGCCAGTATCCGTCGCGCAGTTGGTCGGCGACCGTCTCGGGGGTGAACTTGGGAGTGCGGAACGGGGCCGCGTCATTGTGGGACATGGTCTTCTCCAGGACGTCTCAGCGGGCGATGGCGTGGTATTCGACGGCGAGCCAGACGCAGTCGGTGTCGGCGCGGTACTGGTGCCAGGGGTAGCGGTACGAGCCGTCGGACTCCTGGACACAGAAGGGGTCCGGGGTGGTGTATCCCGGGCTCATCCGCAGGTCCTCGTAGAGCGCCGCGTGGTCCTGGGCGCTGAACTTCTGCATGCTCCCCAGCCCGTGGACCTGGGTGTGCACCTCGATGAAGTCGTGCCGGTTGTGGATGGCGCAGTCGGTGCCCGCCGGAGCGAACCAGAGGTTCACCTTGATCTGGAACTGCTGTTCCCGCTCGGGCTGTTGGGCCTGCTTGAGGACGTACGCGGGATCGAAGCTGATCACCCCCGCGTCGTCCTGTGGGCTGCGCCACAGGGGGGTGTCCCGGGGGAACGGGGTTCCCTCGCCGTGCTGCGGGGCCTGTGCCAGCAGGTCGCCGAGGAGTCGCCACCCCGGCTCGTCGACGATCGGCGCCACGGGTACGCCGTCGTCCGTGCGCAACAGGACGAGGGCGTCGGCCCGTTCGACGGCGCTCTCGCGCAGGATGGTGGACGACAGCGGCGGGATGCCCTTGCGCGGCTCCTGGGCGATGTGGACCGCGTCGACGCCGAGGTTGACGACGATGACGGAGCCACGCACGAAGTAGTTCTCCGCGTTGCGCACCAGCGTGGCCTCGACGTGCCGGCCCGTGAAGTTGAGCGGAATCTCGGCGTTGCGTTCCTCGGCCGTGGTGCGGACGAGAGGGGCGGGGTGGTTCACGGTCTGCTTCCCTTGCCGGTTGGTGTGGGTGCTCCGGGCCGCGCGGCTCAGGCGGGCGCGGCGGTGGCGGTACGGGCCAGTTCCACGGACAGGTCGTCGATGGGGGTGGCCGGGGCGAAGGACTCGGCCGCCGGGCCGTCGCCGAAGTAGTGGGCGATGGCCTGGACGGTGCGCTCCGTCGCGCGGCCGTCGCCGTACGGGTTGGCGGCGGTGGCCATGCGGCGGTATGCCTCGGGGCTGCGCAGCAGTTCGGTCGCCGCCGCGACGATGCCGTCCCGGTCGGTTCCGACCAGCCGTGCGGTACCGGCC
>NZ_JBVIHP010000274.1:0-1312 GCF_055570235.1 Streptomyces sp. NPDC031274
CTGCGCCGAGCAAGCCGCAAGTGCCCAGCGGGCGGACCGCGGCTACTGCGGTGCTCATCACCGAGGACACCCCGGTAGTGTCGAGGGAGGCGTCGACCTGCCCGATGACGGCGGCCAGCTCGGGGTCTGCACCGTCGTGAGCGCGGGTGGCGCCCAGCTCCAGCGCCAGCTCGCGGCGCCCGGCATATAGATCCACTGCGATGATCTCACTGGCGCCGGCCACCTTGGCAGCCATGACTGCGGCCAGGCCGACCGCGCCAGTGCCGAACACCGCGACGCTTGACCCCGGCCGCACGTTCAGCGCGATCAACACCGACCCGGCCCCGGTCTGCAGCCCGCAGCCCAGCGGCCCGAGCAGCTCCAACTGCAGCGACGGGTCAACGGTGACCAAGTTGCGCTCAGTAGCGATGGCATGGGTAGCGAACGACGACTGGCCGAACCAACGTGCCGCGACAGGCTCGCCGTCCATGTCGGCGGCCCCAGGGGAGCCGTCGGCCCGCACCCCCATGAGGTTGCGCGCCATGAACTCGTCGCAGTAGGAGGCATACCCCGCCAGGCACTGGGCGCACCAGCCGCAGGAGTCGTAGCTCATCACCACGTGATCCCCGGGTGTCACCCGGGTCACCCCGGGGCCGACCGCTTCGACGACTCCCGAGCCCTCGTGCCCGAAGACCATCGGCATTGCCAGCTCCGGGAAGGCCCGGTAGATCAGGTCGGTGTGGCACAGCCCCACGCCCGCGACACGGACCAGGGCCTCGCCGGGGCCGGGTTCCTGCAGGTCGACACCCTCGATGCCGAACGGGTTGGTGGGGTCGCGCAGAATCGCGGCTCTCACTCGCATGGGTTCTCTCGCTTCTCGATGGCGATCATCAGGGCGTCTCATGCACGTATCGCGTTCAGCGTCGCCAGATCGCGGATGGCCTGACAGGATCTGGTGGCCATCGACAGGAACATCGCGTCGGCCTCCGCGCTTGGCTTGGCCGGTGAGCCGATACAGCCCATTACCGTGATCAGCGGCCCTTGGAGCATCCCGATCCGGTACCCGGCGAAGCACTCCTCCAGCGAGAAACCGGTCACGCCCTGCCGCACGAGTTCCCCGTGGTAGATCGCGACCAGTGCCCGCTCGTGTGCCTGCCGGTCCGGTGTCGGCAGCGAGCAGGCCAGGAAGTAGGCGAGGTCCCGGCAGGGGTGGCCGATGGAGACGGTCTGCCAGTCCAGGGCGGTGACGCCTTTCCCGTCAGGCGGGAACATGAGGTTGTCCGGCCGGTAGTCGCCGTGGATCAGCGAGTACGGCGACTGGTGGTGCAGCGCC
>NZ_JBVIHP010000275.1:0-1309 GCF_055570235.1 Streptomyces sp. NPDC031274
TTCCGGTAACCGCTGACGACGTCCCGCGGCTCCGGGGTGGCCGTTGTCTGGGGTACCCATGGACCCGGTGGTACGTGGACCTGCCCGACTTGCGCGCGGCCCTCGACGGGGCGGCCCCGGGGGCCGCCGCGCTCCTCGCCGGGTTCCTCGATCATGTCGCCGCCACTGCACCCCTCGACCTGTGCGCGCACTACACGGCGACCTTCGACACCCGCAATCGCCGCTGTCTCTACCTCACGTGGTGGGCGGACGGCGACACCCGCAGGCGCGGCATGTCCCTCGTACGCGTCAAGCAGATCTACCGCGACCACGGCCTGCGGTACGCCGACGAGGAGCTGCCCGACTTCCTGCCCGTGGTCCTCGACTTCGCCGCCCGATGCCCGGAAGCGGGCACCGCCCTGCTGGAGGAGCACCGGGTCGGGGTCGAGCTGCTGCGGCTGGCCGTCGCGGCGGCGGACACCCCCTACGCGGCCGTTCTCGAGGCGCTCTGCACCACGCTGCCGGGCCCTTCCCCGCAGACCAGGGAGGAGGCCAAGGCGATGGCACGCAAGGGGCCGCCGCAGGAACTCGTCGGGATCGGGCCCTCAGGGGAGCCCTTCGGCGCCCGCATCGACCTGCCCTGGCCCACTCGGCCCACCGTCAACGGAATCTCCGAAAGGCCATCGGCATGACCGATCTGCTCCTGTGGGGCGTACTGCCCTACGTCTCGATCGCGCTGCTGATCTCGGGCACCGTCTGGCGCGCACGCTACGACCGGTTCGGCCGGACCAGCCACTCCTCCCAGCTGCACGAGTCGCGGCTGCTGCGGATCGGCTCGCCGCTGTTCCACTTCGGGATGCTGTTCGTCGTACTCGGCCATGTCGTGGGCCTGTTGATCCCGCAGAGCTGGACCGACGCGGTGGGCGTCAGCGATCACACGTACCACCTGGTGGCGGTCGGCACCGGCGCCGTCGCGGGCGCCGCGGCCGTCATCGGGATCGGGGTGCTCGTGCACCGTCGCCTGACGGTGCCTGCCGTACGCAGGGCCACCCTGCGCAGCGACCACCTGATGTACACCTTCCTGCTCGGCGCGATCGTCCTCGGGCTGCTTGCCACGATCCTCAACTCCACCGGGGCGACGGACGGTTACAACTACCGCGAGGGCATCTCCCCCTGGTTCCGGTCGCTGTTCACCTTCTCGCCCGACTACACGCGGATGGCGGGCGCGCCGCTCGCCTTCAAGCTGCACATCCTGTTCGGCTTCACCCTGTTCGCGCTCATTCCGTACTCGCGCCTCGTGCACATGTTCAGTGCCCCGGTGCGGTACGTC
>NZ_JBVIHP010000276.1:0-1303 GCF_055570235.1 Streptomyces sp. NPDC031274
GAGGCTCTTCGTAATGTGGATGTGGCGATCAGTGCCGTGGCAGGGCCGGGCGAAAACAGCACCGAAGGAAGCCCGACGTGATCGATACCAGCAGCATCGACGTCTACCTCGGCCTGGACGTCGGCAAGGGCGAACACCACGCCACCGCACTGACCCCCACCGGCAAGAAGACCTTCGACAAGCGCCTGCCCAACAGCGAACCCAAACTCCGCGAGGTCCTCGCCAAACTGCAGGACAAGCACGGCACCGTACTGGTCATCGTTGACCAGGTCGCCTCCATCGGAGCCCTGCCGCTGACCGTCGCCCGCGACCTGGGCTGCCACGTCGCCTATCTGCCGGGCCTGACGATGCGGCGGATCGCCGATCTCTATCCCGGCGAGGCCAAGACCGACGCGAAAGACGCATTCATCATCGCCGACGCAGCCCGGGCGATGCCGCACACGCTGCGCTCGGTCGACCTCGACGACGACACGATCGCCGAGCTCCACATGATCGTCGGGTTCGACGACGACCTCGCCGCCGAGGCGACGCGACTGTCCAACCGGCTCCGCGGCCTGTTCACCCAGATCCACCCGCACCTGGAACGGGTGCTGGGACCGCGCATGCAGCACCCGGCCGTGCTCAAAATCCTGGACCAGTTCGGCTCTCCGGCCCGGATCCGCAAGGCCGGACGCCGACGACTGGTCACCCTGATCCGCCCGAAAGCGCCGCGGATGGCCGAGCGACTGATCGAGGACGTCTTCACCGCGCTGGATGAACAGACCGTCGTCGTTCCCGGCACGGACGCCGCCGCCCTCATCGTTCCAAGCCTCGCCAACTCGCTCCAGGCGGTGCTTGACCAGCGCAAACTGCTGGCTCACCGGATTGAGGAACTGCTGGAGGCCCACCCTCTTTCCAGGGTCCTGATGTCGATGCCCGGTATCGGCATCAGGACCGGAGCCCGCATCCTCATCGACGTCGGCGACGGCACCCGTTTCCCCAGCGCCGCCCACCTCGCGGCCTACGCCGGCCTCGCCCCCGCGACCCGCAGCTCGGGCTCCTCCATCCGCGGCGAACAACCCTCCCGCAGAGGAAACAAGCAGCTCAAACGCGCCTTCTTCCTCTCCGCGTTCGCCGCCCTGGCCGACCCGACCTCCCGGACCTACTACGACAAGAAGATCGCCCAGGGAAAACACCACACCCAAGCCCTCCTCTGCCTCGCCCGCCGCCGAGCCGACGTCCTCTTCGCGATGCTCCGCGACGGCACCTTCTACGAAGCCCAACCCGCCCCAACCCCTTGACCAAAGTCATAGGGGCACCCCCC
>NZ_JBVIHP010000277.1:0-1303 GCF_055570235.1 Streptomyces sp. NPDC031274
CGGGCGTTGCGTGCCGGACACCACGGCCGCCTGAGCCTTGGTCCGTCCCTTCAGGCGTGACCCCAGAACGATCATCCGCAGGGCCCGCTCGGTCGCGTCGGTGAGGAACTCGCCGCCCCGGCCGAGCGCCTCGGTGAGCGAGACCGGTGCGGGCAGGATCGCGCTGTAGGCGTCCACGCCCTCCGCCCGTACGTGGTGCGCGCCCTGGCCGATCGTGCCCGCGAGGACCAGGACCGGGCGGCCGAACCGCTTGGCGCGCCTGGCCACTTCGGCGGGGACCTTGCCCCGCGGCGTCTGGTGGTCCAGGGCGCCCTCGGCGGTGACGACGAGGTCGGCGCGGGCCAGGCGGGCGTCCAGGTCGAGGTCTTCGAGGAGGACGTCGAAGCGGGGGAGGAGCTGGGCGCCGAGCGCCGCGAGGCCTGCGCCCAGGCCGCCGGACGCGCCCGTTCCGGGGCCGAGGGAGAGGTCCGCCGTGACGTGCAGATCGCGGGTCAGGACGTGCGCCCAGTGCTCCAGGCCCGCTGCGAGCTGTTCGACCTGCGTGGGCGTCGCGCCCTTCTGGGGGCCGAAGACGCGGGCGACGCCGCGCTCGCCGGCCAGGACGTTGAAGGGGTTGCAGGCGACGCGGATCTCGGTGTCCTTCAGGCGGGGATCAAGGCCCGAGGGGTCGATGCGGCTCAGGCGGCTCAACTCCCTTCCGCCGCGCGGCAGTTCCCAGCCGTCCGCGTCCAGGAGCCGGGCGCCGAGCGCCTGGAGCGCCCCGGCGCCCCCGTCCGACGTGCCGGAGTCGCCGCAGCCCACCAGGATGCGGCGGGCGCCCGCGTCGAGGGCGGCGCCGATCAGCTCGCCGACGCCGTACTTCGTCGTGGCGCCGGGGTCGCGCAGGTCGCGCGGGACCAGTGAGAGCCCGGCGACCGCGGCCATCTCCACGACGGCGGTGCCGGACGGGAGCAGCGCGAAGTGCGTGCCGATCCGCTGGCCGACGGGACCGGTGGCGGGCAGCGCGACCAGGCGGCCGCCGCCGGTGGTGGCCAGGGCGCGCGCGGTGCCCTCGCCGCCGTCCACCAGGGGGATCAGATCGGTCTCGGCGTGCGGGACGACGCGGCGTACTCCTTCGGCGATGGCCTCGGCCGCGGACTGCGCGGACAGGGACTCCTTGAAGCCGCTGGGGGCGATGGCGAAACGGGTCAGCATGGGGTCTCCAGTGCGGGCGGGATCAGCGGACGGGTACGCCGAGCAGCGGCCAGAGCGCGACGGCGAAGAGCAGGACGAGCGCGGCGGTCAGCGGTGCCAGGACCGCGGA
>NZ_JBVIHP010000278.1:0-1301 GCF_055570235.1 Streptomyces sp. NPDC031274
TTAATATTTGCTCACTTGTACACAAATCTTTTTGACGATAAAAACTTCCATGCCCATAATTACTGTCCAAAGCATTTCCAAATTCATCAATTCTACTATAACCAAAGATAAGTGTATCCGGTTGACTGTATTTATAGCAACTAGTCAAAATTGTCTCCACAAAATTGATTTCTATTTCATCATCTGAATCCAAAAAAAAGATATATTCTCCAGTTGCATTAAGTATACCGGTATTCCTGGCTGAAGATAAACCCTGATTAACTTGTTGTAACAACTTAAACGAAAATTCTTGTTCACTGCCTGCCATTATTTCTTTCAAAATTTGCATGCTTTCATCAGTTGATCCGTCATCAATAAAAATAACCTCAAAATTCTTGTTCGTTTGTTTCACTAGAGAATTTACTAAACTACCAATATACTTCTCAACATTGTATATTGGAACAATAATAGATAAAAGAACATTTTTTTTCATTTGTATCTCCTCAAATATAATTACACTCCATATATTAGCCATTATATGACGTTAAGTCAAGTTTTTAGAGTAACAAACGTAGAATTTTAATCTATTTATTTTAAGCACTTACCTTTTCAAATTGATTAGGTGTAAGATACCCTAAACTTTGATGGATTCGTTTTGAATTATAAAAGGCTTCGATGTACCAGAAAATACTCTGATAGGCTTCTTCAAAGTTCTTATATTTAAATTGATACACCCACTCTCTTTTTAAATGTCCATGCCAAGATTCAAGACTGGCATTATGATAAGGGTATCCCCTTCGACTGAAAGAGTGAGTCATCCCATAATACTTAAGCAACTCTTCATACTCTAGACTCGTATACTGGCTTCCTTGGTCAGAATGAAGAATAACAGCTTCTGGATAGTCTTGTGATTTAATGGCCTTATTTAAAGTTCTTTGCACTAATTCTACAGTCATTCGCTTGCCCAAATCCCAAGCAATGACTTTTTTAGTATAACGATCCATAATGGTTGAGAGATAAGCCCATCCTTGTTGAGTAGGAATATAAGTAATGTCGGTTGACCAAACCTTATTTTTCTTTGTAGGTTCAGTCTGTATAAGATTTTTTCGATTGATGTGATCACTTAGTGAGTATCCAGGCTTAAATTTCTTAATGACTACAGACTTGAGTTGAAGTTGCTTCATTAGCTTCTGTACCAGTTTTAACCCGACTTTTTCCCCTTGTTTAAGTAGAAGATGATGAATTTTAGGAGCACCATAGATTTCTCGGTTAGTATTGAAGAGTTGAGAAATTTTGAGTGACAGGTATTGTCTCCTTAATTG
>NZ_JBVIHP010000279.1:0-1300 GCF_055570235.1 Streptomyces sp. NPDC031274
TGGGCTCGTCGATGTCGTCGATCGCATCGTGCTCGAGGGCGGCCGCCGCGGTGAGGATCTTGAAGGTGGATCCGGGCGGATAGATCTCGCGGAGCGCACGGTTGGAGAGGGGCTTGTCCTTGTCCTTGCTGAGCCGCGTGAACTCCTTGCCCTCCTTCTGCGAGATCCCGGCGAAGACGGAGGGGTCGTACGAGGGGGTGCTCGCCATCGCGAGGACCTTCCCGGAGCGCGGGTCGAGCGCGACGACCGCGCCCCGGGCGTCGAGGTCCACCAGACCCTTGTAGGCGGCCTGTTGGGCCTTGGGGTCGATGGTCGTGATGACGTCGCCGCCCTGGCGCTTCTCGCCGGTCAGCATGTCCAGGGTGCGGCGGATGAAGAGGCGGTCGTCGTCGCCGCTGAGCACGTCGTTCTCGACGCCCTCCAGGAAGGTCGCGCCCTGGGCCTGCGAGAAGT
This sequence comes from Streptomyces sp. NPDC031274, assembly GCF_055570235.1. Lineage (NCBI taxonomy): Bacteria > Bacillati > Actinomycetota > Actinomycetes > Kitasatosporales > Streptomycetaceae > Streptomyces > Streptomyces sp. NPDC031274. Next base: position 454 of record NZ_JBVIHP010000279.1, read on the forward strand.
AGCCGGTGACCGGCGCGTACATGGGGCCTTCCTTGAAGGTCCGCTGGTACTTGAAGTCGGTGCCGCTGACTTCCTTCGAGCCGGTGACCGGCTTGCCGCCGACGATGATGTCGCCACGGGGGTGCGAGAAGGCCTCGATCTGGACGCGCCGGTTCTTCTCGTGCTTCGCCAGCGACTCGCCCTCGGCGAACTGCACCCAGGTCGCGCGCAGGAGCAGGGCGAGCGTGAGCACGCCGCAGAAGAGGGCTATGTGGCGCAGCGGCTTGTTCAACGGTCCCCCCATGACGCATGACACCAGGACGTGACGACGCTTCATCACGTGACGACGCTTCATCATGCGCCCGGATTCACGGTTCCCCGGCCCGTTGTTGCCGAATGGTCACACTCGAGCCCCGTCCCGCCCTTCCCCTCGGAGGACCTCGATCACGCTCGCGTAGCTGTCGGATCCGTGCCCGGCGGCGCTCGCCCGCTCCATGGTGGCCTTCAGGAGTTCCGGCAGCGCGTTGTCGACGCCGCGGTCGGCCGCCGCGTGGATGAGGTGCCCGATCGTCGCGATCTGTACGTCGACGGTGGCGTCGTCGCCCGGATAGCGCCCGGCGTCCACCTGGGGGGCGTAGGTGTCCATGAACCCGGCGACCGCGTGCGTCATCCAGCGGATGGCGACGGGAGTGAAGTCGGTGGCCTTGGTCGCGTCGGCGCCGACCAGGGCCGTGCCGTGCAGCCAGCCGGTGAACGTGGACCACATCAGGCCGAGCAGGGCGACGTCGTAGAGCGAGGCGCGGCCCGGCTCCGGGCCCAGGTAGAGCGGGTCGCCGAGCACGGCGAGTGCTTCACGGTGCTTTTCGAA
>NZ_JBVIHP010000280.1:0-1299 GCF_055570235.1 Streptomyces sp. NPDC031274
ACACCGAGGAACTCGCGCAGCTCCTCCAGGGCTTGGTGGCCGGCCGAGCGCAGTTCCCCGGCCGCGACCCGCGTCGAGTCCTCACGGGTGCTCAGCTCCAGGGCGCCCGCGTGCAGGACCATCAGGCTCACCCGGTGCGTGATGATGTCGTGCATCTCCACTGCCAGCTTCGCCCGCTCCTCCGCCCTGGCCTGCTCGGTGAGCAGGTGCTGCTCGCGCTCCGCCCGGTCGGCGCGGTCCCTGAGCACGTCGGCGAGCCGACGCTGCGACCGTACGTACATCCCGGCCAGCGCGGGCACCGCTGTGAGCAGCAAGCCGGGGGCGATGATGTCGCCGTCCGGCGTCCAGGGCCGGGTGGCGACGAGTGCGAGCACGGCTGTGAGCCCCCAGGCGCGGGCCAGGTCGGTGCCGTACGCCATGACGCTGTAACAGGCGAAGGGAGCTGCGAGCGGCACCCACACCCCTGCTCGGTCCACTTCCGGCAGCACGCCGGGGAACGTGCCCGCAACGAACAAGGGCATGGCCGCGACCAGCATCAAACCCATGATCCACATGGGTGCCGTGCGGCGGAACAGCAGGGAGAACGCCGCGAACGCCTGGAGCATCGGCGAGATCCAGTCCTTCGTCGACTGGGTCGACCGGAGGATCGCGGCGAGCGCCGCGAGAACCAGGAGGCACAGGACGAGGTCGACCGCACGGTCGCCCCAAGAGTACGAAGTACGTGTGCGCTGGGGCACCCAATCAGACCGTTCCACCGGTTCATGTTAGCGATGTCCGGGGACCGGCCCGAGTGCGTGTCCGCAGAGCGGGACGGACAGAACGGACAGACCTCAACGCCGGGCGGCGACAGCCGTCTTCGGGGTGAGGCTGTGCACGTCGAAGGCGCGCTTGGTGCGGTCGAGCCTGCGGAAGAGGTTGTCGGCGCCGCTGAACAGCAGCCGGGTCACACCGAGGCCGGTGAGGGTTTCGGTGACGGCACGCCAGTCGATGGGCCGGTCGAAGGTGTCGAGCAGCATCGTGCGCACGCCATCGGCCGAGTCGAGGACCGCACCGTCCTGGTCGGCGACGAGCGGCACGGACGGCGCCCGCACCGTGAGACCGGCGAGGACCTCGCGTTCCACGGTCCGGCGCAGCCCGGCGAACGCGGGCGCGTGCACCGGCGGCCGCATCGAGTACATCGAGTACCCGCCGAGGTCGCTGATCCGCTTCTTGAACCGGTCGAGGCGGCCCTCGCCCAGCGACAGCAGATGGAAGTCGTCGTCGAGATAGCCGGAGAACTCGTACCACTCGCCGTCGGCG
>NZ_JBVIHP010000281.1:0-1296 GCF_055570235.1 Streptomyces sp. NPDC031274
GGACGGCGCCGTGGCCATGCGGTCGTCGCTCGATCCCGAGACGGTGCTGCGATACACCGAGGCGGAATGGCGGGCCTTCGTACTCGGGGCGCGGGACGGGGAGTTCGATCTGGAGCCGGCGGCGGGCGAGGGCAACCGGGACGCGGCTGACGCATAGAGCGCAGCCGTCAGCTGGTCAGAGCTCGCGCCGAGGCGTACACGTCGAATACGGCCAGGGTCAGCGGGACCAGCGTCAGCAGGACGAAGCCTTCCGCGATTTCCGTGAAGCGGCCCCAGAAGGGGGTGACTCCGCGGCGTGACGTGATCAGGCCTACGGCGGTGACCAGTACGGAGGCGGCCGCGATCGCCGCGATCAGCCACAGCGTTCGTACGTTGAGGGCCGAACTGTCGCCGAGCAGGGCGTCGCGCATCAGCGCGTGCGGCGGGTTGAGGCAGAGGCCGAGTCCGAGCAGCACGAGTGCCGCCAGGCCCGCGGCCAGCGTGGAGGCAACCTGAGCCGTGTAACGGAAGAGCTGGGCGCGCATCAGCATCGCGATGCCGGTGGCGAGGGCAAGCAACTGCCCCCAGACATCGTCGGAGAAGCCGAGCACCGCGGCCGCACCGACGGACACCAGGGCGCAGCCACCCACCAGGCCGACGAGCAGTTCGTGACCGCGGCGGGCCTGGGCGGCGATGCGCTCGGCGTCGACAGGCTGCTGCGGCTCCGGCTCGGCGCCGTACTCGTTGCGTGCGGCGTGCGGGGACTCGAAGCCGATGGGGATACGGGCGAACCGCATGGACAGGCCCGGCAGGAACGCGAGGGCGCCTACGGCCAGCGGGGCGCAGAGCGCCGCGGTCTCGATCGGCTCCAAGCTGCTGAGCGTCGCGATGAACACGGTGAGCAGGCCGACGGCGGAGGCGAAGACGAAGGCCACGAACGGGCCGTCCCCGCGCGGCGACACCAGGGTGAGGATCACCGAAGCGATGAGTACGGCCGTGCAGGCGAGCAGGAACTGGAGCCTGCCGATGCCCTGCCCCTCGGTCAGGGGCAGCAGACCGGAGCCGGCCACGGCCACGTTCGGCAGAGCGCCGAGGCCGAGAGCGATGGCCGAGGCCCGGTCGTCATAGATCCGCGCACGCACGCAGGCGAGGGTGAGCAGCAGCAGGCCCGCGATGGCGGCAAGGATGCCCGGCAGGCTGTGCATGTCGTGGCGGGGCTCCGCGGTCCAAGCCACGAAGGCGATGAGGGCCGGCAGCACGGCGCCGCCGATGAGTCCCGCCACGCGCGTCGAGTCGCCGTTCCACAGCGTGCGATCG
>NZ_JBVIHP010000282.1:0-1295 GCF_055570235.1 Streptomyces sp. NPDC031274
GGTGGAGGTGACGTATCCGATGGTGCGGTCCTACGTCGCTGCTCGCCGCCCGCAGATACGGATCGAGGCGGGACGAGGGCCGCTGAACGCGTTCATCCCGCAGACCCACATGCCTGGGATGGAAGCAGAGGTCGACTTCGGGGACGTGACGATCCGTCTGGCCGGCGAGCAGGTCAAGGTGTTCCTGTTCGCGATGCGGCTGTCGTATTCCGGCAAGGCGGTGCACCGCATCTTCGCCTCCTGCGGTCAGGAGGCGTTTTTCGAGGGCCACGTCCACGCTCTCAGTGTGCTGGGCGGCATCCCCTGCGGCAAGGTGCGCTATGACAACTTGCGGGCCGCGGTTGCCCGGGTGCTGGGTCTGTCGAGAGCGCGGGTGGAGAACGAGCGGTGGACCGCGTTCCGTTCGCACTACGGCATCGAAAGTATGTACTGCCGTCCGGGACTTGAAGGCGCTCATGAGAAGGGTGGGGTGGAAGGCCAGATCGGCTGGTTCAGGCGAAACCACCTGGTCCCCGTCCCGGAAGTCGACTCCCTCGCCGAACTCAACGCAATGGTGGAGCGGCGGCCCGAGCGGGAGGAGGTCCGCCGCATCGGCCTCCGTTCTACACAACTGGTCGGACTGATGCTCCGCAGCTTCGAGTTCGATGCCCCACCCCGTCTCTCTCGGGCGTTCTTGACCTGGGCGGACCTTTGTCGTTCAGATCTGCGGGGTGCTGATCTGAGCGGTGCCATTCTCACCAGCGCTGATCTGAGACATGCGGTGCTCGCGTGGGCCCGCTTCGACGACGCGGGGATGGCCGAAGTCGACCTGCGCGGCGCGCACCTTACTGAGACGACTCTGCTGGCGCGGATCTCAGTGGGGCAGACCTCAGGCACTGTGAACCTTGGATGATCTCGCGCATGCAGGTAGTCCGTAGGGCAAGGATGGAAAACGCCGATCGAGGATCCGGCCTCGTCTGCAACGCGTGCGACTAAGGGCCCGGGCAAGGCGCAGCAGGCGTTCCAGCGCGGCCTGGCAGCCCTCGCCCAGCGTGGACCGATCCTGGCATGAAGCGGACGCAGTGGGTGGCGCGGGAAGGTGCCCACCGGCCTAGGCGTCATAGATCCGGGAGGGACGCGGAACTTTCGTTGAGGAGTCCGGCCGTTCGTCTCCGGCAGGCTCATCGGCGTCAGCGGGGCCGGGCAGGTCGTCGTCCTCGTCCCAGCCGTCCTCGAACCCTGTCTCCCCTTGCTGATCCTCTTCCTCAATCGGGGCGAAGGCGCCCACCAGGCCGTAGGAGAGGGTCGGAGCCGCC
>NZ_JBVIHP010000283.1:0-1293 GCF_055570235.1 Streptomyces sp. NPDC031274
TGCGCCTTTATATCTTATAGGGATATCTTATCTTTTTTTATAAGTATTTTCTAATTATACGTTTACATTCCTAACAGTAAATTTTTGTCTGAAAAAAAGAAAAAAGCCACCAACTTATTGTCAGCAACTTTTTTATTTTAAAACTTAAATCAAATCATCAATCGGCACAGATTGGTATTTCGTGGTTAAGCCGTAGTCCCCACTCTGTTTGCACCGCTTCGTTTTTTTATGTGGCATAGATGCGTCAACCACTCATCAAGAAATTAGACTTCTCTATGGAACAATTTAACCGCATGCTCTGCGTGTCAGTTTTCTTTAAACTCATTATAGCATAAAGTCTCCCTGTTCGCTTTTGTCGCTCCGCTTGTCCACCTCAATTGAAAAAATCGGACGTTCTGCCTTTAGGAAAAATCCCTTGCGGTCGTGGTTACTTTGATTTTTTTGATAGAGTTAAGTATTTATCTCTTCCGTCAAATGGAAAGATAGCACGTATGGAAGACTCAAACACACCTTTAGCGATTACTTCTAGTTCTTCCAAGTCATCTTGAATTGGAGCTATACTATAAAAGTGGACAGAAAATTGGGTGTTATAATCTGTCTATTAAGACACAAAAATGAAAGGACTTTTATGTCAGGTTTTAAACGTTACGATGAGGATTTCAAACAATCGCTTGTTAATCTCTATCAAACTGGTAAAACACAAACTGAACTCTGTAAAGATTATGGCGTATCTTCTTCTGCACTTGCAAAATGGATTAAGCAGTACTCTCAAGTGCGTCTTGAAGATAATACGGTGTTGACTGCTAAACAGATTCAAGAATTACAAAAAAGGAATGGCCAACTAGAGGAAGAAAATCTGATCTTAAAAAAAGCGAGTGCCATATTCATGCAAAACTCCAAGTAAGATTGAAAGCCATCTATCGACTCAGATTTGAACACACGACAGTTATGCTCTGTCGTGTTTTACATGTCAATCGTTCCACCTACTATAACTTTTCATAAACAAGAGGCTTTCGAAGCGTGAAGTAGAAAATCAACGCTTGAGAAAATTACTCCTTGAGATTTATATGAAAGCCAAGAAAAGAATTGGAACGAGAGCTTTTAAAATCATTCTCCTGCGTGATTATGGCGTTAATATTTCTGAAGGCCGTATCTTAAGACTTCTCAAGTCTATGACACTCCCTAAAATGTCAACCATCAAACCTCGTTTTAAATCAAAGAAAGCTCCTGTATTTTCTTCTGATAATCTGCTTAAACAAGAATTTAACCCGAATTCCCCAAATCAAGTTTGGA
>NZ_JBVIHP010000284.1:0-1291 GCF_055570235.1 Streptomyces sp. NPDC031274
TCGCCGCCTGGGCGGCACGCGAGGTCGGGCCCGCCGAGAACCGGTGCAAGGTGGCCGGCACGTACTACGTAGTGGTCGAGCGGAACAGTGATCCCGGCTCCAGCACGGAGACGTGGGACACGGAGCTTCGCGTCGTCTCGGAGCCCGGAGTGGCGAAGACCGCCTCTACGACGCCGCCCGAGTCGTGGAACTCCGCCTCGCCCACGCCTCCCAGTGGTACGCGCAAGGAACGCAGGGGAGGCACGGGCTTCAACGACGCCCGGGCGCTGAGGACGGGCGTCTGGGGCGACCGGATCGAGCCAGGACAGACACTCTTCTACCGTGTGCCGGTCGACTGGGGGCAGCAGATCTCCGCCAGCGCCGAGCTGGGCACTGCGAGCGGGGGCGACGAGTACGTCACGTCGGCGCTCGTCATGTCTCTGTCCAATCCCGTACGCGCACGCATCGACGACGCCGACACGGCATACGACGGCGAGCAGAAAACGACCGCGCTGGAACCAGTGGCGCCCGTCGCGTACGAGAACCGCTACTCCCCGATCGACGGCGTGGCCGCCACGCGGTTCGCCGGGTGGTACTACCTCTCGGTCCATCTCAATCCGCAGGTCGCCCGGGAGTTCGGCAAGGGGCCGCTGGATCTGACGCTGCGGGTGAACGTCGACGGCGCAGCGAAGGCGGGGCCCGCGTACGTGGGGACGGCGCGGCCCGCGGATCAGTTCAGCGTCACCGGTCAGGACAAGGACGCTGCGGTGCGGGGCGAGACGGCTGCCGGGGGCGGTAGCGGGGGTGGGAGCGGCAGTGACCGTACGGACGGCATGAGGTTGGTCGCCGCCGGCGGGTTCGGTGCCGGTGCCCTGCTGCTGGCGGTCCTTGGCGTGTGGACGCTGATCGGGCGGCGGCGTGCGGCGGGGGGCCGCGCGATCTGAGTCGGCTCTGGGTCGGGATCGCCGGGTCAGGAGCTGTGGGCCAGGAACGCGGGGTCGGGAACGCGGGTTCAGGAGCTCTGGGTCAGAGCCCAGATGCCCACCGCGAAGCATGCCAGCGCGGCCAGCAGCATCGGGATCGCCACCTTCGGGGGCGGCCCCGGTCGTTTCTGCCGGTGCTGCACTGGTCGGCTCTGGAGTGGAACCTGCGGGGCGTGAGCGGTGTATTGATAAGTAGGAGCGGATACGCGATGCACCGATGGCGTCACGGATTGTGATGGCTCGTGAGCCGGAAGGTGCATGGGGGCCTGCGCTGGGACCGGAACCGGGACCGGAGCGGGTGCCTGAAATGGAGCCGGAGCCGGGGCTGG
>NZ_JBVIHP010000285.1:0-1289 GCF_055570235.1 Streptomyces sp. NPDC031274
GGCCTCCTCTGCCGCCCTATCCCTACCAGCGACGCCGCTACCGTCCCGGGGCCTGGGAGCACGAGCTGCTGCGCCACGTCACCTGGCGGACCGAGCCCTTGACCACGGACCGTCGCTGCGGACCCGTACTGGTGACCGGCGCCGATCCGACGGCCGTGCACGAGCTCACGCGGCGCCTCGCGGAACAGGACGTACAGACGGACGTGGCCCCCGGCACCCGTCCCGAGACGGTGCTTCTCCTGGCCGGACCGGCCGCTCACGGCACGGCAGCGGATTTCGACCGGACCCAGCGTGCGCTGGTCACGGCGTTCCAAGAGGCCCTCACCCTGTTCGATCTGACGAGGGCCCGCCGGCTGCTGGTCGTGACCGAGGACGCGCACGTCACCGGATACGGATGTGAGCGACCGGACCCGGCCCAGGCCGTGCTGGGCGGTCTGACACTGGCCGTGCCGTCGGAGTACGCCGGAGCGGTGGCCAACTGGGTCGACCTCTGCTCACTGGACGATGCCGGGCAGCGGCTCGCGGCCGTCCTCGCCGAGGCGACGGCGCCGCAGGCGGCCGGAGCCGTCGCCTGGCGGGACGGACAGCGGCTGGTGCGGACCGTCGCGGCGGAAGCGGCGGAAGCGGCGGATCTGCCCGACACCCCAGGCCGGCTGCCCGCCGACGGCACCTTCCTGATCACGGGCGGCGGTGGGGGCCTCGGTTCCGCACTGGCCCGGGAACTCGCCGTCCGTGGCCGGCCGGTGCTCTGGCTCACGGGTCGTTCCCCGCAGCCGCCCGCGGGTCTGCTGGAGGAGCTCGCCGGTCTCGGTGCCGACGCCCGTTACCACCGGGCCGACCTCACCGCGCGGGACGACGTCGAGGCGCTGGTGGCCGCGCTGCCTCCGGTGGACGCCCTCTTCCACGCGGCCGGAGTGGTGCGGCCCGGGAGTCTGCGCGGGACGAAGGTGGAGGAGACGGCAGAGGCGCTGGGAGCGAAGACGCTCGGCACCGTACTGCTGTCCGAGGCGTTGCGGCGACGGGGTCGGCACCCCGGGGTGTGCGTGGCGTTCTCCTCCGTCTCCTCGGTACTGCCCGGACTGGCCGGGGCACTCGGTTCCTATGCGGCCGCGAACTGCTTTCTGGACTCGTTCGCCGGCGCCGAGCGGCAGGCGGGGCGGCCATGGCTGTCGGTGAACCTCGGGCCGTTCGCAAAGACGGGTCTCGCCGCCGCGTTCGCCGGCGAGGTCCTCACCCATGAGGGGGGCCGGCCGCTGGCAACCGCGCCGGCCCTGGCGGCCCTGATATCC
>NZ_JBVIHP010000286.1:0-1288 GCF_055570235.1 Streptomyces sp. NPDC031274
ACGGCCGCGAGCCCGGCGGCGACCGGCAGGTCGAGGCCCGGAAGTCCGCAGAGGAGGCCGAGGACGAGGGTGATGAAGTAGTACGCGACTTCCTGGTGCTGCACGGCGTCCGAGCGCAGCCGCACGATCGAGAGCACCCCGAAGAGCCCGAACCCGAGCGCGAGCCCGCCGTTGCCACCGGCGCTCGCGAGGGCCGATACGACCGCGAAGAGTGCGACGTTCAGGGCGAGGTAGGCGGGGACCAACTCCCGCCTGCGGTGCCGTGGATAGAAGACCCCGAAGGTCAGGAGGGTCACGGCCACCAGGTCGAGGCCGAGGTGGGCGGCCATCTGTCCGAGGTTCTCTGCGCTGTCCATGACCAGGACGCTAGGGAACGGCGGGTTAAGGGCGCCCCCAGCGAGGGTTAACGAGCCCGGGCCACCCACATCCCAGGAGGCCCATCCCTGGATCAGGGCGAGGTATTGACAGCATGCTGTCTATTTGACAGCATGCTTACATACGCACAGCGAAGCAGGCGCAGCATTCAGCGGCACCCCACCCAGTGGAGGCAGTCATGACCCGCAAGCCCGTGCACCTCGCCGTTTACGACACGCTCGCCGACTGGGAGCCCGGATACGCCACCGCGTACCTCGCCCGCGCCGGGTATGAGATCCGCACCGTCGCAGCGGACTCGCTCGGCCCCGTCACCACCGCGGGCGGCGTCCGCATCCAGCCCGACCTGACCCTCGCCGACCTGCGGCCCGAGGACAGCGCGCTGCTGATCCTGCCGGGCGCCGACCTGTGGGACACGGGCCACGACCTCGCCCCCTTCGGCCGCGCGGCCCGTGCGTTCCTCGACGCGGACGTGCCGGTCGCCGCGATCTGCGGGGCCACCGCCGGGCTCGCCCGGGAGGGGCTGCTCGACGAGCGCGCGCACACCAGCGCGGTGTCGTTCTACCTCGCGGCCACCGGCTACAAGGGCGGCGAGCGGTACGTGGACGTCGACGCCGTCACCGACGGCGGGCTGACCACGGCAGGGCCGACCGAGCCCGTGGCCTTCGCCCGCGAGATCCTCGGGCGGCTCGGCGCCTTCGAGGGCGAGAAGCTGGACGCGTGGTACCGGCTGTTCCACGACTCGGACGCGTCCGCCTACGAGGTGCTCGAGTCGTGAGCACCGACCAGAACCAGGAGCAGGAGCAGGTGCGGGACCAGGTGCGGGACCAGGTGCGGGACCAGCAGGACCTGTTCTCCCGCACCGCCCTCGGCGTCTTCCGCCTCAACGGCCAGTTCCTCTCCGTGGCCGATGAGT
>NZ_JBVIHP010000287.1:0-1285 GCF_055570235.1 Streptomyces sp. NPDC031274
GAGGGCGTTGTCGCGTCGGACGGGCGACCTGAGCAGGGGTGGTGGTGGGCATACCGACAGCGGTGGTCATGAGGAGGAGGGCTCCGTTCAAGCAGTGGACAGCCGGGACGACGCCACGCAGGCGGAGGAAGGTGGGTCGAGGTATGGCAGGCGAGCGGCCATTCCCTCAGGTCGTCATCGGGTGATGCCAAAATCCTCGTCCGTGGCCCCTGCCCCGGTCATCAGCCGTTCGGCCGGACCGTCCACACCCGGATGACCGGAAACCAGCCGTTCGGCTGAGGCGCTGACGATCAGCTTGGCTCTGGTGGATGGCCGCGCCATAGGGGCGGGCGTCAGCGTGATGACGGACGGCCATCTCGCTCGATGAGAGAGGATCTGGCTATGACCGCCCCAGAACCCCGAACCTCTGTGATCCGTGTCCTGATTGCTGATGATCAGGAGATGGTCCGCACCGGCTTCCGCTTCTTCCTGGATGCCCAGCCGGACATCAGCGTGGTCGCCGAGGCCGGCGACGGCGAGCAGGCAGTAGCGCTGGCACGTCGACTGCGGCCGGACGTGTGCCTGCTGGACATTCGGATGCCGAAACTCGATGGACTGGAGGCGACGCGCCTGCTGGCAGGGCCGGGCGTGGCTGACCCGCTGAACGTGGTCGTGGTTACCACCTTCGACCTGGACGAGTACGTTTACGGGGCGCTGCGTGGTGGCGCCTGCGGGTTCCTGCTCAAGGACTCCGGCCCGACTCTCCTGGCAGAGGCGGTCCGCGCCGCTGCAGATGGCGACTCGCTGGTCTCGCCTTCCGTGACTGTTCGCCTGCTCAGACACATCACCACGCCCCAGAAGACCCAGCCGCTCACGAATTCAGGATCGACGGCCGAACTCACAGACCGCGAACTAGACGTCGTCCGCTTGGCGGCAGTGGGACGCACCAACGCGGAGATCGCCACTGAACTCCACGTTTCTCTCTCTACGGTCAAGAGCCACCTGTCCAGCGTCCAAGTCAAACTGCCTGCTCGAAACCGGGTCGAGATCGCAGCATGGGCCTGGCAGAACGGGATGACGCAGCCGCGCTGATGATGCGACAGCAGGTGGTCTCCATCAGACGGTTCCAAGATCGGATGAGGTATTGGAGCGCCTTCAGGACCTGGTGGGAGCAGGCTGGCGTTTGGGCGTTCGGCGCGAGCCGTCTCGCCTCAGAGGGAGGAAGTCCCGGGCGGCGGTGACGAGGGCAATGTGGGGCGTCCCGGGCGGGTCAGCCTGATGTGCCGTTCCGGGAACCGGGGGCAGG
>NZ_JBVIHP010000288.1:0-1281 GCF_055570235.1 Streptomyces sp. NPDC031274
AGGCGCACCAGGAGGTAGTGCGCCAGGTGGTTGACCGCGAACGTCGTCTCGAAGCCGTCGACCGTTCTGCCGGTGGTGTCGGGGCGGACCACTCCGGCGTTCAGCACCAATGCGTCGACGGGAGTCCCGTCCAGTCGTTCGCGCACCGACGCGGCGAAGGCACGCACCGAGTCGAGCTGTGTCAGGTCGAGCGGGATCGACTCGCCGCCGGATGTCGTACGGCGCGCCCCCAGGATCAGCCGGGCCTTTCCTGACCGCGTCAGTCGTTTAGCCGCGACCGCTCCGAAGCCTGAAGTGCCTCCGGTCATCACCGTCGTTGACACGCTGCCCCCTCGAGAGCCACCGAATTGGGACAACTCAGAGCGTAGCGCCTGGAGAGGGCAGCATCCGCTACGAGGGCGGCGAGCCGTCCCACAGGTCGGCGCTGTGGGAATCGATGAGCGCGCCGCGGGCCGGGGCCAGAGGAATGGAGCAGGTCAAAGCCTGTTCCGGTCATGCGAGAGGAAGTCCTGTCCTCGGTTGAGGAGTTAGGACGCAGCTCCGTGGCCGTACCGGTAGCTGTCCTACGCCTTCCTGTCCGGCGCCAAGTGGCCACTCCCTGTGGGCCAGCAGGAGCCGCATCACCGACGACACGGCTCCTGCCAGAGCCCTTCGTGGTGGGAAATCCCGCATCTCACCCCAGAAGGGCACTGCGCGAGGAAGCGACGAGGGGGAGCCTCGTTCCTCGCGCCCCGGGCGGCCGTCGCCACCCAGTGCGCGGCGGCCGTCTTCAAACCAGCCGCTCCGTTCGCACAGTCACGACGTTACTCCGCCTGCCCTTCACCGTCCGCACACAAGTGCGGATTTGGCACGAAGCGTTGCACCCTGTCGATCCTCGTCGGTCAGGGTCTGAGGCAGGGTCAGTCGGCGGCGGCGGCGTCGGATGTACTGCCTCGCTGAGCGGGCAGCGCCTCCAACTGGTCGGCGCGGGTGTCGGCGATGCGGGCGGCGAGGCGCCGGACCTCGCTGTTTCCCGCCGAGCGGGCGGCGGAGCGCGAGACGCGTCGCGAGTGGCCGAGGTGGTCGCGGAGCTCCTGGAGGAGGAAGCGGTCGAAGGCCGCACCGGTCAGCCGACGGCCCCGGGCGAGGTCGCCCTCGGTGACCATGCCCGGCATGTCGTGGCCTCGGTGCACATTGGTGTCGGGCAGGCCCATGCGGTGCAACAGGGGGCGAAGCCGGGCGAGTTCCGCGCGGTGCTCCTCGGTGCGCTCGGCCGCCCAGGTCACCAGTTCCGGCGCCGTG
>NZ_JBVIHP010000289.1:0-1280 GCF_055570235.1 Streptomyces sp. NPDC031274
CAAGAGGTCCGCGCCGTGGTCCCCCGCGCCGTCGATGACACGCACGTCGTTGAAGCCGAGGTGCCAGAGGGCCCGCTCGGTGGCGTGCGTGAGACCTGCCGGCCCTCCCCTCAACAACTCCTCCGCCGCGAGGAAGACGGCGCTCACTTCTCCTCCGCGAGGTCGTCGGCCAGCAGGCGGATACTCAGTCTCGTGCGCAGCAACTGATTCGGAAGACTTGCCCCCGCGAAGGTCGCCTGGGTGGCCACGTCGGAGAGGTAGCCGACCGTGCGGGCCAGGCTGAGTCGACGCGCGGAAGCGGACGCGACGCCCTCGTAGACCCCCTGGAAGACGCGGTTGTCCATGAACGCCGACGGCAGCGACTCGACGAGACGGACCAGGAACAGCGCCGGCACATGAAGCAGGAACTCACCGCTCGTACCGAGGTCGACAGTGCGGGTCACCTTGCCGTTGGCGATCATGGCGTGCTCGGTCGCCGTGAGTTCGTCCGGCGAAAGGAAGTGATACGCCTTCTCTGCCTCGCCGGTGCGGTCCAGCTCCGTCACCATGCGGTGACGGATCTCGGCCAGGAGTTCCTGCGCCTCGGCGCTGATCAATTGGGCGTCCAGGGCGGTGGCGGGCAGCGACTCGGCACGGATCGCCGCGATGAGTTCGGAGTGGCTCCACTCCGTCTCCGCCCGCACCCTGAGCAGCACGGCGACCTCGGCGAGCAGGAGGTCCGCCGGGTCAGCGCCGAACTTCTGGAAGATCGCGTGGTCGAGGTCGAGGAAGGCCACGAGGCTGTTGCCGGAGCGCTGGTCGAGCAGGACGGGCGTGCGATGCAGGTTCTCGTCAACCAGGCCGCCCGCCGTCAGCTGACGTGTCTCGACCTCGACGAAGCCGACGCGCGGGTGACCGAAGGAGCGGCTGAGTGCCGGGTAGGTGGTGGAGTTCTCCACGTATCGCGTAACGCGCTCGTGCCTGGTCTCCGGACGCTGCTCCGAGGCCGGCGCGGAGGAATTGGACGCGCCACCATCCTTCGGCGATTCCGCCTCCGTGCCGAGCTTGGCCCCGCCCGTCTCGTTCGCGGGAGTGGTCGGCTCGGCGAAGTCCGCTCCGTTGAAGCCGAGCGCTTCCCTCACCGCTGCCTCGTCGGGCCTCCCTGGGGTGGAGGCGGCCGCCTTGGTGTTCTTGCCCCTGCTCTTGGCCGCCTCGTGGTCCTCGACCGCCTGCCACCAGCGCTCATCGGTCTGGTAGTCGGGGTTGCCCCGGCGGAACTCCTGTCCCCACCGGCGGGTGTC
>NZ_JBVIHP010000290.1:0-1274 GCF_055570235.1 Streptomyces sp. NPDC031274
GGTGAGCGCCCCCATCCGGTCCGCCACCGGCGCGCTGGCAAGGCGCCGGTCCGCGTCCAGCGTGGCGTCGCCGGGCAGGAGGCGTGCCGCCAGCTCCAGTTGGGCCGCGTCGCGCACCACCACGTCGATCCGGTCGCCGCCGGTCTTCGACTTCAGCTCGTCCGCCGTGCCGTCCGCGATGACCCGGCCCCGGTCGATCACCGAGATGCGGTGGGCGAGCTGGTCAGCCTCTTCGAGGTACTGCGTGGTGAGCAGCACCGTCGTGCCCCCGTCGACCAGGGAGCGCACCGCCTCCCAGACCTCCGTGCGGCCCCGGGGGTCCAGGCCCGTCGTCGGCTCGTCCAGGAACAGCACGTCGGGCTCCGTGATGAGCGAGGCCGCGAGGTCGAGGCGGCGCCGCATGCCGCCGCTGTACCGCTTGACCGCCTTGCGGCCGGTGTCCCCGAGCCCGAACCGCTCCAGGAGCTCGTCGGCCCGCACACCCGCGCGGCGGGCCCCCAGGTGGTAGAGCCGCCCGAACATGTCCAGGTTCTGCCGGCCGCTCAACTCCTCGTCCAGCGCGGCATGCTGGCCGAGCAGGCCGATGCGCCTGCGCACCTCGTCCGGCTGCCTGCGCACGTCGTACCCGGCGACCTCCGCCCGGCCCTCGTCCGCCCGCAGCAGCGTGGCGAGCACCCGCACCACTGTGGTCTTGCCCGCGCCGTTCGGGCCGAGCATGCCGTGCACCGTGCCGCGCCCGACCGTCAGGTCCAGGCCGTCGAGCGCCCACTTCTCCCCGTACCGCTTCCGTGCGCCCTCGACGACGATCGCGTCCGTCATCCGTCTCCCTCCGAGCCCCTGCCACCTCGTAGTCAAACTTGACTACAAGCTCAACGCGAAGGAAGGTATCCCCGAACCCAGGATTAGTCAAACTTGATCAGCGGTCGTCCTCCGCGTGCGGTTCCCCGGTCGCGAACGGGTTCTCCTCGCCCTCGGCGAGGATGCCCACGAACGGCTCGCCCTCCCCCGCGAACGTGTACGACCCGCCCTCGATCCGCTTGATCAGGCCCCTCGTCCACTCCACGCCCCCGTCGGCCATGTGGACCCAGAGGTTCATGATCTCGCCGATGTGCCCCAGCTGCTCCGGGCCGTCCTCGGGGATGTAGTACTCCGTGACGGAACTGCGCCACTCCTCGATCCCCCGCACCCGCTGCTTCAGCAGTTCGACCGCCTCGTCGCGGCGCAGGTCGACGATGAAGCCGAGGGCCGCGGAGAGCATGTCCGTCCGCTGGTCG
>NZ_JBVIHP010000291.1:0-1273 GCF_055570235.1 Streptomyces sp. NPDC031274
TCGGTCGCAACACCCTCCGCGAGGCGGTACGCGGGCTCGTGGCGCTCGGGATGCTGGAGGTCAAAGCTGGTGCCGGCACAACGGTCTCCCGCGTCGACGGTCGCACGGCGCTGGCACACACGATGGCAGAGCGGCGGATGGACGAGTCAGCGCTCAAGGACCTCGTTGAATTCCGCCTGACGTTGGAGGGCCAGGCAGCGGAGCTGGCCACCGAGCGGGCAACGCATGAGGACCTGGAGCGGATCCGCGAACAGCTGGCGGCTTACCAGAACGCCGTACGGCGACGCGAGGCCGTCTACGAGCACGACGTCGCCTTCCACCGCGCCGTCTCCGAAGCTACCCACAACCAGCTGTTCCTGGATGTGATCGATACGAGCTCGCAACTGCTCCAGGGCGCGATGCGAGCCGCCGACCACGCACCGGACGACATCCTCAAAGCGGCGGAGGAGCATGCGATGATCGCCCACCACATACTGATGGGCGACGCCGAGGCCGCTGGCCGGGCCATGCGCGCGCACATCCTCGCCGGCAACGAGCGTCGGCTCAAGGGCGCAGACAGGCAGCCGCAAGAACAGCAACGGCCTTGAGTCCTACGGATAGTCGGAAGTTCTGAGCCATGAACGCTCGCAAGGCCGAGAGCCAGATCAATGTCGTGATCGCGGATGACCAGGAGTTGGTGCGGACGGGGTTCCGCCTGATCTTGGAGGCGCAGCCGGGCATCACCGTGGTCGGAGAGGCGGCCGATGGTGTGGAGTGCATCGACCTGACACGGCGACTGCGCCCGGATGTGGTGCTGGCCGACATTCGCATGCCGCGCCTGGACGGTTTGGAAGTGGTGCGGCAGCTGGCCGGGCCGGGCGTGGCCGATCCGCTGAACGTCGTACTGATCACCACGTTCGACCAGGACGACTACGTGCGGACCGGGCTGCGCAACGGGGCGTGCGGGTTCCTGCTCAAGGACGCCTCCCCGGAGCTGCTGGTGGAGGCGGTGCGTGCGGCGTCCCGTGGGGATGCGCTGGTGTCACCGTCGGTGACGGTCCGACTGCTGCGCCGCCTCGAGGAGACCGAGCGGACCCCGACACCGGGTAATGCGGCGGCTGCCGGGCTCAGTCAGCGCGAGCTGGAGATCGTGCACCGGGTGGCTGTGGGGCGCACGAATCAGGAGATCTGCGACGAGCTGTTCTTGTCGTTGTCGACGGTGAAGACTTATCTGGCGCGGATCCAGACCAAGCTCGACGCCCGTAACCGGGTGGAGGTCGCAGCCTGGGCCTGG
>NZ_JBVIHP010000292.1:0-1271 GCF_055570235.1 Streptomyces sp. NPDC031274
TCGGCGAACTGCTCGACCTGGCCCACCCGGTCCTTGAGCAGATAGCCGACGCCAGTGCCGTCGCCGGTGTCCAGGAGCTCGGCGGCGTAGGAACGCTGCACGTACTGGCTGAGCACGAGCACCGGGAGATCGGGCCGCTCGGCGCGCAGTGCGAGGGCGGCACGCAGCCCTTCGTCCTGGAAGGAGGGCGGCATGCGTACGTCGGTGAGGACGAGGTCCGGTTCGTGCGCCTCGACGGCGGCGCGCAGCCCTTCCGCGTCGCCGAGCGCGGCCGGTACCTCGTGGCCGAAGCGGGTGAGCAGGCCGATGAGCCCTTCACGGAGCAGCACGCTGTCCTCGGCGACGACGATCCTCAGTCGGTGGCGAGGGCTGGGGACTGCTGGGCTCGGCACGGGATCTCCACGGACAGTGCGGTCGGGCCGCCGGGTGGGCTGGTGACGGTCAGTGTGCCATCGAGCACCGCGATCCGGTCCGCCAGTCCGGTCAGGCCGGTGCCCCGGTCGGGGTCCGCGCCGCCCTTGCCCTCGTCGCGCACGTCGATGCGGAGGGTCTCGTCCTCGTGGCGGACGCTGATGTGCGCGCGGGTCGCTTCGCTGTGGCGGGCGATGTTGGTAAGCGCTTCCCGGGTGGTGAAGTACCCGGCGGATTCGACGGGTTCGGGGAGCCGGGGCAGGTCGTCCAGGTCGGTGTCGACGGGGATCGGGGAGCGTTCGGCGGCGTCCTCGATGGCGGCGGCGAGACCGTAGTCGACGAGAACCTGGGGGTGGATGCCGCGGATGAGTTCGCGCAGTTCCGTGAGGACGTTCCCCGCCTCGTCGTGGGCCGTGGCGAGCTGGGCGGCGAGAGGGCTGCCGGGGGCGGCGTCGAGCCTGGCCAGGCCCAGGGTCATGGTCAGCGCGACGAGGCGCTGCTGGGCCCCGTCGTGCAGGTCACGCTCGATACGGCGCCGCTCGGCTTCGAAGGCGTCCACCAGGCGGGCCCTGGAGCGGGTCACTTCTGCCAGCTGGATGGTCAACTCGGCCTCGCGCGGGGCGAGGAGGAGGCGGGCGAGGGCGGCTCGGGCGGTGGCGTAGGCGCCGAGGGGGTAGAGGAGCGGGGCGAGCAGGGCCAGGCCGAGGAGGGCGGTGGCGAAGGCGTGCGGGTAGTCGCTGACCAGCCAGAGCTTGGCGGCGCGGATCTCGCCGCCGTCGAGGGCGAGTTGGGCGGGGGCGCCGACGAGGAGGGCGGGGGCGCCGATGGTGCAGGCCAGTACGAGGAGGTCCAGGGGCCAC
>NZ_JBVIHP010000293.1:0-1270 GCF_055570235.1 Streptomyces sp. NPDC031274
TGCCGGGACGCAGCCGACCGCTCGGGGCGTCCGACGATCCAAGAAGACGACGTCCTGGAGGCCACCGAGCAGTTCTCCCAATAGAAGCTCGACGATCTCGCCAAGGAGTACAACGTCGGATTCCCGTTCCTACGACCAGTGTTCGCCCAGTTCGAGAACGCCGGGTACGCCGTGGGGCGGAACGACTTCACCGCACAATTCGACGCGATCCGCGACAACCTCCACGAGAGGTACTCCGCGTACACCGAGCAGTTGACGGCAGCGTCCGTCGTCGATGCCCTCTATGGCATCGGCTTCCTAGGCGTGTGCCGTGGTAATGACGTTGTGTACGCGGGTGACTCCCGGTGGCCCGTCCAGCCGTACGAGGAGAACCTGCGCATCCATCCCTGCTTCCGGCCCGCTCTCGGATGCCGGACACCGACAGGCGCCAGCCACGGCACGGTGCACGCGGGCCACGCATACCAGGGGACGATGGTGGGGGCGCAGAACTACACCGCGTTCCTTCGGAACGTCTCCACGACCGACGCCGGGTTCCAGGCGGACCGTCATGTGCGCCTGCTGGAGGAGACCGCACTCGCGCTGTCACGCCTGCAGCGCCAGCTCGCACGGTCGGGCCTGCCCGCCACGGCCCACACCAAGGTCCAGGAGGGCATCGACCTCCTGAACGACCAGATCGACGCTTTGCCTCTCCCAGGCTCCGGCCTGACCCCCGACATGGTGGAAGACCTGATCGGCGACGTCACCGAGCGACTGGCCCAGTCCCACGCCAGGCTGAACGACCTTGGATTGCGCGACGAGCCAGTCACCCGGCGCCTAGCTGACGAGGCACGGGCGCTGAGACGGGCACTCGGTGGAGCCGTCGGCGGCGGAGGCGGCTCGGACTCCTCCGGCTGACGGCACGTCCCCTGGCTTCCGACCACACCTGATAGTCAGGTAAGCCCCGCCGAAGGAGTCCGTGATACCACCCGACGCATCAACGACGGGTTGGAGGAGCGCGACGACGTCAAGGCCAACGTGGTCGTCCTGGAGCGGACGCGTCCGCCTCCCGCTCAACGGGGCGCGGTTCAATGCAGCCTCCTGAGACTGGCCATCAGACTGAGTCCACCCGTTGCAGGCTACGGGTGGACTACCCCGGTCGGGCGCATGCCCCGGAGCTCTTCTGGACCGTCGCAGGCCCGGCGGACGAGTCGGTCCTCAGCCTCCTCCTCGAGCCCTACCGAGCAGGGGGCAGTGATCTCGCTCATGCTGCCGCCCCGCTCCTGAACAAGAT
>NZ_JBVIHP010000294.1:0-1269 GCF_055570235.1 Streptomyces sp. NPDC031274
CCTCTCCGGGTTCCGCATCGAGTTCCTTGCCGAGCTCTGCCTCGGTGGCAGCGAGAGGGGTCACAGTCATGGGGACTCCTTCTGTGGCTAGGCGTCGAGGGCCACCGGTCCGGCCGCGGCCGAGACACAGGTCTGGATCAACTGGCCGGTCCGGTCGTGGATTTCGCCGGTACGGAGATCGCGCACGCGCCCGTAGGCCAGTGGAGTGAGGCAGCCGAAGCAGATGCCCCGCCGGCATCCGTACGGCATCGGCGCCCCCGCGGACTCGCCGACGACGAGCAGCGGGGTCGACGCGTCCGCTGCGATCTCGGTACCGGTGCGGGTGAACAGCACCCGGCCGCCGGGTTCGGCGTCGGGGTCAGGCGGCAGGACCGGGGCGAGCCGGAAGCGCTCCACATGGAGCCGTTCACGGACACCTGCCCCGCGCCAGTGGTCCTGCATCGCGTCGAGCAGGGCGGCCGGACCGCAGGCCCAGGTCTCGCGCTCGCGCCAGTCGGGGCAGAGCCGCCCCAGAGCGTCCGGGGTAAGTCTGCCGTGCGGCCGTGTGTGGTGTTCGCCGTAGGCCAGCCAGCCCAACTGCCCCCCTGCCGAGTGCAGTTCACCACTGAAGATGCTGTCCCGGGCGCTGGGCGCACTGTGCAGCAGGACCACATCGGGGTGCGGGAGCCGACGGCTCATGAGGGTCCGGAGCATGCCCATGGCCGGGGTGATGCCGCTGCCCGCGGTCACGAGCAGGATGCGGGCCGGGAGACGGTCCGGAAGCACGAAATCCCCTTGCGCCGGGCCGAGTCGGAGAACCGTGCCCGGCGGTGTCCGGTGCGCGAGCCGCGGGGACACCCTGCCGTCGGGCGCGGCTTTGACGGTGATCGTCACAAGCCCGTCCGCCCGGCCCGGCGCGGAGGTCAGAGAGTAGGTGCGCCAATGCCAGACGCCGTCCATCTCGACGCCGACCGGGAGGTACTGACCGGCACGGTGCCCCGCCCAGCCCCGGCCGGGCCGAACCGTGAGCGTGGTGGCATCCGGGGTCTCCGGACGCAGCGCCGTCACCCGGCCCGCGGGAAAGCGCGCGTCGAGCAGGGGATCGATCAGTCCGAGGTAGTCGTCCGGGGCGAGCGGGCTGGTCAGCCAGGAGGCGGCGGTCAACAGCCCGCCCATGAGGGCCGGTAACGCAGGCATGGCACGGGTCCCTCTCGTCACGCGGCACAAGGGTGTCGCGTACGTCGAGTCGTCCCGGGCCCGGCTGGGGGCCACGAAACCATGCCTGGGTGG
>NZ_JBVIHP010000295.1:0-1267 GCF_055570235.1 Streptomyces sp. NPDC031274
AGATCACGCTCTGCACGCAGTGCGCGGCGCGCCGCGAGATCACCGAGAAGGACGTCATCGACGGGGTGCGGATCGCGGGCGCGCAGGTCTTCGTGCAGGAGGCCATGACGGACGGCACGCAGGCGCTCGTCTACTGAGCCGACCGGGCCTACGCTGGACATATGTACGCGCGAAGGCGTCACATCTACTTCGCCATGATGGGCACGTGCATCGCCCTGTTCGTCCTGGCGTGGGCCGTGGTGCGGCTGTGGTCCATTCCGGTCGCCGTCGGGATGTGCGTGGTGGCGATGGTGATCCCGCCGCTCGCCGCGATGGCCGCGAACCGGCGCGGACCCGACGACCGCTGGTGGGACGACCCGTCGGGTGACCCGAAGTCGGACGACTGGTGGGACGAGCTGGACGGCAAACGCCGCCACTGACCAACAGGCGAAAGCCGAAGGACCGCACCCCGTTCCAGTGGCGTCCAACCGTTCCTGATCATCAAGTTTTGCCGGGCCCCGGATACGGGACCGCACTCGACGGCCTGCCCCGAGCGGTCTTGGGCAGACTGGACCGTTGTCCGGCGCCGTCGGCAGAGCGCATCACGTGCGCATTCCCCGGGGCGGACGTGGGTCCTGAGCGCGCGACCGAGGCGGGCTGGAGTGACGACACGGGCGGGCGATGGTCTTCCGTACCGGCCCCGGAATGCGCTCTCACGCACCCGCTGCGGGCGGCTTCCGTCTTCTTGCGGAGTACGGTCTTCTCTGCCCTGCGCCGCGCGCCCAAGCCCTGGCCGCGCCTCCCGAGCACGATCGCCGCAGCGTCGTGCCGGGACGTCTTGTTCGGCTTCGTACTGGTCGCCCTGCGCCAGTGCTGGGCTCCCCAACGACTGGAATAGGCCGGGTCCACCACGATCACAGCCAGGCCCGCCCGATGCGCCATCGCTACCAGCCGGGCAGCGAATCTCGCCGTCGGCATCCCCGCGACAAGAGCCCGGAAACGTCGCCCGCCGCGCCCCATCCAGCCGCACGCCTCACGGCTGGTGTCGAATCCCAGATCCTCAATGACCAGAGCTGTGGCCCCGACGTTCTTGGCATGGTGAATCAGAGTGCTGCAGGCATGCCGGATCTGGGCGTCGCGCCTTGAGTTGGAACCGCGGTAGTCGACCGGAATACGCTCAGGACGACCCACCGGGTTGCCGTGAGTATCAAGACGCCAAGCGGCAAGATGGTCGGCATTGTGATCGACGCCGACCACCCCACCGGCCAGAGCTGACTTCATCAGCTGC
>NZ_JBVIHP010000296.1:0-1263 GCF_055570235.1 Streptomyces sp. NPDC031274
TGGAAGCTGATCGAGACGCCCGAGCTCTACATCTTCGTCTGGCTGGGCGTCGTGGGCGGACTGCTCGGCACGGTCGCCGGAATCCTGATCGCCGACTACTGGGTGGTGCGGCGGACGGCCCTCGACCTCGCCGATCTGTACCGCCCCGAAGGGCGCTACTGGTACACGGGCGGGTGGAATCTGAGGGCCGTCGCGGCCTTCGTGGTCGGCGGTGTGCTCGCCGTGGGCGGGTCGCACTCGGCGCCGGGGAAGGGGCCGTTCCCCGAGGACGGGCTGATCCCCGTGCTGAGGCCGCTCGCGGACTACGGGTGGGCGATCGGGCTCGCCTCGGCGCTGGTCGTCTACGTGGGGCTGATGGCGGTGGGGAGGCGCGCGGGCTCCGAGGCCTAGGCCGGGCGCACCGCCGTCACCAGCCACACGCCCGCCCGCATCCGCACGCCGTACTCGGTCGCGTGCGGCCGGAACGCCTCCTCCAGGGAGGCCCGCGTCGCCGCGGTGACCGTCCGGCCCGGAGTGCGCGACAGGATGAAGTCGACGGCGTCCGCGGGGGTCCGGCCCCATACCGCCTCCACCGGTACGGGAGTCACCCTCACGTCGTCGTAGCCGGTGAGCACCTCGTGGATGCGGGACGGGTCCGAGAGCGAGGCCATCGCGGCGCGGGCCGCGGTGGCGTCGGCCGCGGCCTCGGGCGACACGTACTCCGGGCTCTCCTCGGGGCCGTCCTCCTCCGCGAGGAGCCTGGCGAACAGGCCGAGCGTCCGGGACTCCTCGGTCTCCTGGCCGACGGGCTGCGGACAGACGAACACCAGCCGCCCGCCGGGGCGCAGCGCGCGGGCGATGTTCGTGAACGCGGCGGTGTGGTCGGCGAAGAACATCACCCCTCCACGGCTGATCGCGACGTCGTACCCGGCCGTGGGGAAAGCGTGGATCTGGGCGTCGGCCTGTTCGTACGCCGCGTTCGCGATGCCCTCGGACGCCGTGCTCGCACGGGCGCGATCGAGGAGCGGCGCCGAGATGTCGACGCCCACCGCATGGCCGTGCGCGGCGCGGCGGGCCGCGATGCGGGTGGTGACGCCCGCGCCGCAGCCGATGTCCAGGACGCGGTCCCCCGCGCCGATGGCCGCGGCTTCGAAGAGGGCGTCGTTCACATCGGACAGCATCGTGTCGTAGCGGTCGTGATGCGTGGCCCAGTGGGTGCCCACGGGGCCGTTCCATGCCTCGGCCTGGCGGGAGTTGGGGGTCGGCGTCGTCGAGGTGGTCATG
>NZ_JBVIHP010000297.1:0-1263 GCF_055570235.1 Streptomyces sp. NPDC031274
GGGAAGAGAACCGGATTCACCACCAGGGTGGACGGAGTGTTCAAACGATTCCGCTTGGACTTCGACCCGGCGAAGGGTCCGCACATTAACGTAGAGGTCGGGAAGGGGGACAGCGCGAAGAAGTGGGCCGTCCCCTGGAGCGGGACCGAGGCAGACCTGATCAAGATCCTTCGGAGGAATACATGACCCCGGAAGAAACATATGGATCAAGGCCGGATTACCTGCCTCGCTCCATGGTGCGACTCGCACGCTCCGAGCCAGGAACCGGGCGTTCCCTGTCTTGGGTCGGCAAGCCTGGCGTCACGCTGCTCGATCTGGCTGAGCACCGCCGGTACCTGCGTGACAGCCTCGACCGCTTCCCACGATCCTCAGATGGAGCCGTCACCTGGGACAGGGCGCCGGAGGGTTCGGTGCTTTTCTCTGGCGATTCAGAGACCGTCGACAAGGCAGAGGCACTCCGGCAGTGGGCTCCTCATGCGAACAGGCTGGTTTTCCTCTGGGGAAATCTCGCCATACCGAGCGTGGAGATGACACTCGAGGTGACGTATACCCACCTTGACCAGATCTCGGAGAACGTCCCAGACTTCTGGATCTACTCCAGGGACGACGCAGTCCTGTTCGAGGAATCATTCTCCGGAACTTTCACGGTCTCCCGAGTTCCGGAGGCATGACCACCCGATGTCGGGCGCGGCGCCATACAAGTCGCCGATATCGATGCCTACTCTGGCGACATGTCAGATATGTCGCATGAATCGCATGAGCAGCCTTTCGACCTGCTCGGCTTCGACAACGTCCTCTTCCCTGTCGGTGACCTCGGCGAGGCCGTCGACTTCTACGAGCGTGCCGGGTTTCCCGTGGCGCACCGGATCGATGAGGTCGGGCTCGCGATCCTGAAGGTCGGCAAGGAGACTCCCGGAATTCTGCTGCGGGTGGAGGACGGGGTCGAGCACCGGCCTTCCGCGTGGTGCACGCCCCGGGTGTGGCTAGAGGTGCCCGACGCGCGGGGTGCCGGGCGGATCCTTGAGGATGCCGGGGTGAAGCTCCTGGCCCCGCCCTTCTCCGTCGCCACCGGGTACACCGTGGAGTTCGCGGACCCGTGGGGGAACGTCATCGGGTTCACCGACTACCGCAAGCGGCCCGAGCTGGCTCGGAGTTGACGGGCCGGGTGGGCGGGAGCTTCCGGGCGCGCGCTACTTCCACTGTGCCCCGCCAACCTCCTCCGCCACCACCATGATCCGGCGCAGCATGTCCGAGAGCTGCGCC
>NZ_JBVIHP010000298.1:0-1262 GCF_055570235.1 Streptomyces sp. NPDC031274
GCGTCGTCGGCGGTGTCGTCGGCGGTGTCGTCGCCGACGGGGCCGAGGTCGGCGTCGGTGTGGCCGCGGTGGGCGTCGGCGTCGGGTCCGGGGCGGACCAGGCCGGTCCCGCGGCGGCCAGGATCGCTGCCGCGGCGGCAATCGCAGTCAGGCTGCGTTTCATTCTCACTGTTGTGTTCCCCCACAAAAACGGACCCCGGTCACCCGGGGCCCGATTGGTACAGATCAATCGAGAAGGTACGTTACGCACAGATCGAACGATGTGTCGATTGGGGCGGAACTTGCTACTTGCCCCGTAAGTGTTGTATTGCACCAGCTGGTTGATCGGAGAAGGCAGTGGGGAAGGCGGGGCGATTCACTCGAACCGGGACGCGTGCGGGGGTGTTCGCGGCGGGGGCGCTGCTCCTGACGGTGGGGTGTTCCGGGGGTGACGGCGACAGCGGGTCCGCGAAGGACAACCCCAACCTGCTGCTCGGGTTCCGCACGTGGCTGAAGACGAATGACTCGACGCGCGACGACGACTTGGCGGCCCACGCCGTGAACGTCAGCCTCGACTACCGGTCCGGTGACCGCGAGGGGGTGGCCAAGGTCCTCACCGACTACGGCCCGTGGGGCGAGGCAGAGAACCAAGTCGGGCCGCTGGCAAGGGCGTTCACGCAATGGTGGGACGAGGACCCGTCGGCCGCAAGCGCACACTTCCTCGGCCAGGGCGGAAAGACAGCGAAGAAGGCCAAGCTCTACGACGGCGACAAGCCGTCGAACCTCCTCAAGGAATTCCGTTCCTGGGCCGCCAAGAACTCCCCGAGCGGCGAACGCCTCGCCCCGCACATCACCGAACTCACCATCGGATACGGGGCGAAGGGCTCCGGCGCCGTCACGGTCTCGACCGACTACGTCACGCACAAGGACAACGAGACCCAGAAGAAGGTCGACGCCCTCAGCGAGGCGTTCGCCGACTGGTGGGACGGCGACGAGGGCGCGGAATCCGTCACCGTGACCAGCGAGGACCAAGGCAGCCGCGCCGAAAGGGACTTGACCGCTAGGTAAGGCTCCCGGCGTCGACCTGAACGAACTCGCACCAGATGGTCTTTCCGGGATCGCGCTCCACGACGCCCCACTTGTCGGCCAAGGCGGCCACGAGCAGCAGCCCACGCCCCGACTCGGCGTCACCTTCACCGTTGATACCGAGCCTGGGCCATCCGCCGCCGCTGTCGTGCACTTCGACGCGGAGTACGTCGCCCTCGTTGTGGAGGTGGAGCCGG
>NZ_JBVIHP010000299.1:0-1261 GCF_055570235.1 Streptomyces sp. NPDC031274
CGTCCTCGATGACACCCTCCAGCCGGTGCCCGTCGGGGTGGCGGGGGAGCTGTATGTCGCCGGTGCCGGAGTCGCCCGCGGTTATGTAGGTCGTGCGTCGTTGACGGGTGAGCGGTTCGTGGCCTGTCCGTTCGGCCCGGGTTCCGGGGAACGGATGTACCGAACCGGGGACCTGGCCAGGTGGACGCCGGATGGGCAGGTGGTGTTCGCCGGCCGTGTGGATGAGCAGGTGAAGATCCGCGGGTTCCGTATCGAGCCCGGTGAGATCGAAGGGGTCTTGCTGACCCATCCGGACGTCACGCAGGCCGTGGTGATCGCCCGCGAGGACAGCCCCGGTGACAAGCGTCTGGTCGCTTACGTCGTGGCGGCGGACGGTGGCGAGCCGGACGGTCTGCGGGAGTTCGTGGCGGCGCGGCTGCCCGACCACATGGTCCCGGCGGCGGTTGTCTGGCTGCTGGAGTTGCCGTTGACGGCCAGTGGCAAGCTTGATCGTAAGGGGTTGCCTGCTCCTGAGGAGATGGGTGGTGGTGTCGGTCGGGCGCCGGCGAATGAGACTGAGGCTGCGCTGTGCGAGATCTTCGCGGAGGTGCTGAGTCTGGAGTCGGTCGGTGTCGATGACAGTTTCTTCGAACTGGGCGGGCACTCTCTGCTGGCGATCCGGTTGCTGTCGAGGATTCGCGGGCGGCTGGCCGCGGAGGTCAAGATCAGAACGCTGTTCGAGGACCCGACACCCGCCGGCCTCGCGGCCGGTTTGGTGCGTGCGACGGGTGCCGTCCTGGTTCAGGTGCCGGACAACCTGATCCCCGATGGTGCCGAGCTCATCACGCCGGCGATGTTGCCGCTGGTGGAGTTGTCGCAGGCTGAGATCGACCGGGTGGTTGCCACCGTCGACGGTGGGGCGGCGAATGTGGCGGATGTCTATCCGCTGGCGCCGTTGCAGGAAGGTATGTTCTTCCATCACCTCATGGCCGGCGACGGCGAAGACGTCTATCTCACCGCGCGCGTCGTGGAGTTCGATTCACGCTCCCGGCTGGATGAGTTCGCGAGCGCTCTGCAGCAGGTCGTCAACCGGCACGACATCTATCGCACCGGTATCGCCTGGGAGGGTCTGAGGGAGCCGCTGCAGGTGGTGCGGCGGCACGTCGAGGTGCCGGTCATCGAGCACTCCCTGGAGTTCGACTCCACGGAACCGCAGCAGCGAGGGCGGGCCTTGGTCGCCAGCGCCGGACTCGCAATGGACCTCGTCCGCGCGCCGTTGATG
>NZ_JBVIHP010000300.1:0-1260 GCF_055570235.1 Streptomyces sp. NPDC031274
CCGGGCGACGGCTTTCCCTCCCGGGAACGGCACGAAGGCGATGATCAGCGCGAGCGCGAACCCGAGCACGAGACACCCGACCGTGGACCCGACGGCCAGCCACACAGTGGTCCCGAGCGCCTCCCGGAACGCTTCGGAGCCGAAGACGTCGGAGTAGGGCTGGAGGGAGGTCCCGCCAGTGTCGGGCTGAACGGACTGCTGGACGACGAGGGCGAGGGGGTAGAGAAAGAAGAGGGCGAGGAGAGCGATGGGGGGCAGGGCCCATACGAGGGCAGGCACTTGGCGCTTCGGCGAGGGGCTGTCGCCCTTCTCCCGCCCGCCCGAGCGCCCCGGCTGTCCCTGCTGTGGGCAGGCGTCCCGCAGGGCGGGTCCCGACCCACTGACAGCCCCCACTGCCGGGGCGCCTTTAACGAGGCGTCCACCAGAGCTAGCCATCGGCCACACCACCCGACAGCAGCACCGCGTCTTCCGGCGCGAAATGCAGCGTGACCTCGTCACCGATACCCGGCGGGGTCCGAAGCTCCCGGAGGTCCGCCTTAACCCGGTGGCCCGCGACATCGACGTACAACCGATGGGTGGCGCCCCGCCATTGGACCTCGGCAACGCTGCCCGTCAGGGCATTGGGCCCATCGCCAAGCCCGACCAGATGCGGCCGCACGCACAAGGTGGCAGTAGCCCCCCGGGCGACACCCCCGGTGTCGACCTTCAACTCGGCCCCGCCGAAGGCGACGTCACCAGAGCCAACAGCCACCGGCAGCAGGTTCGCATTGCCCACGAACGAAGCCGTGAACTCAGTCCGAGGCGTCCGATAAAGCTCCTGCGGAGTCCCGCAGTCCCGCAACCGCGCCCGGTCCATGACGGCAATCCGATCGGCCAGGGTCAAGGCCTCCACCTGGTCATGGGTGACGTACAGAATCGAGACGTCCGGCAACTCCCGGTGCAGCCGGGCAAGTTCAGCCAGCATCCCCGACCGCAACTGCGCGTCGAGCGCGGAAAGCGGCTCATCCAGCAACAACACCCCCGGCCGAATGGCCAACGCCCGCGCGATGGCGACCCGCTGCTGCTGCCCCCCGGAAAGCTCCCGGGGAAACCGCTTGGCGTACGAGGCCATCCCCGTCATCTCCAGCGCCTCGGCGACCCGCCCCGGAATCTCGGACTTGGCGACCTTCTGCGCCTTCATGCCGAAGGCGACATTGTCCTCGACCCGCATGTGAGGGAAGAGCGCGTACTGCTGGACGACCATCCCGATCCCCCGCTGAT
>NZ_JBVIHP010000301.1:0-1260 GCF_055570235.1 Streptomyces sp. NPDC031274
CCACCAAGAAAGCGGGTCGAGCCATATGACTGGGACACCCAGTCTCTTGGCCTGTTTGGCGCTGGACTGGTCCACGCAGGAGATGAGGACGTCGAAGTCGAGGAGCGAGCTCTCGCAGTACCGGCCGAAGTCCTCTCCGTCGGTGTCCTGCTCTACTACCTCCTCCCAAAACCCGGAACGCCGGGCGAGCTGAAAGGCCGTGCCGTACCCGACGAACGTGAGCTGATGTCCCTGCTGTGAGAGCCTCTCCGCAACAGTGACGAGCTTGCCGGCGGGACCGAAGGCGAAGTTCTCAGCGGTGGCAATGATGCGCGCCATCAGCGAGTCCTCGCTGCACTGACCCGATAGACGGTGTAAGTCTCGTAAGGCAAGGGGAGTTGGGCGATGACTGACGCGTTCAGGCCGCACTCCTCGCTGTACGTGATGACGTCGAGGATCTCCATGTCCTGGTGGGCATCGGTGGCGATCAGGTAGGCCCGTCCTCGGTCGGTCAGGTAGTCACCGACCTGCTCAAGGAACCTCTTGGAGTGGATGAGTTCGGGGTCAAAGATCGCTGCTTCTATTGCATTGGCCGGGGTGCCAGGGAGCAGCGGGGGGTTCGCGATGACCACGTCATACCGCTCGGTCACCGGGTCAAAGAGGTCGCCCACCAGGGCAGTAACCCTGTCAGACACCTGCTGGATCTCGGCGTTGGCCATGGCGCAGCGGACTGCCTCGGGGGAACTGTCGACGCACAGCACCTTGGAGGCAGTCTGCGCGGTCAGCAGCCCCTGGTAGCCGGATCCGCTGAAGACATCGAGGACGGTTTCCCCTGGGGCAACCTGAA
This sequence comes from Streptomyces sp. NPDC031274, assembly GCF_055570235.1. Taxonomy (NCBI): domain Bacteria; kingdom Bacillati; phylum Actinomycetota; class Actinomycetes; order Kitasatosporales; family Streptomycetaceae; genus Streptomyces; species Streptomyces sp. NPDC031274. Next base: position 827 of record NZ_JBVIHP010000301.1, read on the forward strand.
CATGCTTCGCGAGGAACGCGCTGGTCTTGGTGTACGCAGGGCAGAACACTCCAGGGAGGATGGTGAGGTTCAGAGAGTCGATGGAGACTTCGAACGGAGCCTCGTGCGCCAAGTGCCGGTCGACCAAGCGACGTGCCGGCTCGAGGTTGATGACAGTCGATGAGTTCATCATGGGGTTCTTGCCTCAGCTCTCGTGTACGGCGGGGCTGTTGAGGGTTGCATTCGCCAGCGATTCGGCGACGATGGCATGCCAAATAGCAGTTGGGTGTTCGTCGAATCGGTAGAACATCGCTTTGCTGTCGCTACACCTGAGATTTGATTCGTGGTTCATGTCTAAGCAGTGAACGCCGCTCTCCGCCAGGAGCGCAGCCAGCTTCTGTCCAGCGGCCTGGTCGCGCTTCCGATCAGGCAGCGGAGGCACTACCACCATGAAC
>NZ_JBVIHP010000302.1:0-1260 GCF_055570235.1 Streptomyces sp. NPDC031274
TGCTCGGGATCGCCTTGTACGTGACTAATACCTTGGTGCGCCTAATTTGGGAGAGGGTCGCCACCTGGCCCTCCTGGGCGGCTGACTCCATGACACTGGATGAGTTCCTGTTTCACGCCATCCCGTTCCTAATTGGGATGTTTCTCGTGTTAGCCCTGGCCGAATGGGCTAACGGCGGTTGGCTGCTGTTCGACCGTTGGCCCGTCTTCCTGAAAACCACCACGGAGCTGGGCAGGGGCCAGCCGAATACGCCGTTTGTTTCTTGGCGGGTGGACCGTGACGCAGGACTGATCCGACTCACGGGCATCGTGGTCTGCGGTGTGGGGAGCGGCAGTGTCCTGGGGTGGTCCGAAGGAGGTCTAGGTACAGCAGCTCTCGGCGCAGTGTTCTTCGGTTGCCTCGCCTTGGCGGGACTGCGACTTGAAGACGGCGATCGTTGGCTGGCCCATAGGGTCGCCACTCGCTATCTCGCCGCGCGCGGCGAGTTTCCCAAGCAGCTGATGCCGTTTCTCGGCGACGCCTACCGGATTGGCCTCCTGCGCGCCGTTGGCCCGGTCTATCAGTTCAGGCACGCCGAATTCCAGGACCACCTCGTGGCTACACTGCTGGCCCGTTCTCCGCATCTCACTCCACCAGGTGCTCCTGATGGCGCTCTTTAAATTTCAGTCAGGGCGGAATAATTTCGCCACCGCGAACTACAACAATGACCGACCCCCACCCCGCCAGTCACCCCAGGGATATGAAGCGGACCTACGCATGGGAGATCCGTTGCACCACAAGTTTCGATGAATGCTGCCAGTGAACCCTATACACGCGCACCGTATCCCGACGTCGATCAACGGCGAACGCCGCCCTGCACAATGAACACCGCAGGCGACGCTTGTGACCGTCACGATCGCAGCAGGACGCGGGTGCGAAGGAGCCGGAAGGAACCCCTTCCGTACATCTGCCGCTTGATCGTCTTAAACGGTTGACGTGCCCTTCGACGACTCCGGAGCTGTAGGCGAGCGTCATGCCGGCGAAGACAGCGTCCCAGTCCTGGCGCAGGAACCCGGCGAAGCCCCGCACAGGCCCGGAGCCGTTGGTCTCGGCCTCGCGGACCCAGTCGGCGAGGAGGTGCCCTCGCCGGTCGCGGACCAGGCCGGCGAAGACGCGGGCCTGGTCACAGGCGGTTGCAATGTCCGGGCAGGCGATGCGCACCTCGTCGAGCTGGTCCTGTTCCTCACGGCTGAGCCCGTCACGCGGTCTCATGATCCATGA
>NZ_JBVIHP010000303.1:0-1259 GCF_055570235.1 Streptomyces sp. NPDC031274
CACTGCCCGGTGGCAGACGAGGAGACCGCCATCCTGCTCTTCGAGCCGGTGGGAACGATGAACACCGGTGACGCCGGAGGGCCGATGACCAAGGCGGCCGAGCGCGTCTCGTAGAGAGCCGGGCACGTCACTCAGAGACGCGCTGAACTCCCTTCGAGGACGGGGTAGTCCACATACCCCTCCCCGCCGCCCCCGTACATACCGCTCTCGCGCTGCGGGTTGAGCGGGGCGCCGGCGGCGATGCGCCGGGGCAGGTCCGGGTTGGCCAGGAAGAGCCGGCCGAAGGAGTAGACATCGGCGAGGCCGGCGCGCAACGTCTGCTCGGCCTGTTCCCGGCTGCCGGGCTCGGGGCCGTCATAGGTGGCCACCAGGGTGCCGTTCCAGCGGGGGCGCAAGTCTTCCAGGGCGGCATACGTTCCGGACTGCACCACGTGCAGGTACGCCAGGTCCTTTCCGTTCAGCGTGTCGAGCAGCCGGTGGTAGCGCGGGCAGGGTCGGTCTCGACGGTGTCGAGGAGCGGGTTGCCGGGGGAGAGGCGCAAAGCGGTGCGGTCCGCTCCTATCGCGGCGGCGACGGCTTCGACCACCTCGGTCACGAAGCGGACGTGGTCGGCGTATGAGGAACTGGGCGAGGAGGTAGCCGTAGGCGCCGCTGATCTCGACCCCGTCGAAGCCGGCGTCGATGGCGTTGCGGGCGGCCGCGGCATGGGCCTCGACGGTCTCGGTGACCTCGGACGTGGACAGGGCACGCGGGACGACGTAGTCCTTCGGGCCGGAGGCGGTGTAGATCTGGCCGTGGCCGGGCGAGATCGCCACGGCCGAGGGGGCGACCGGCTGCTCGCCGCCGAGGATGTCCGGGTGGCTGACGCGCCCCACGTGCCACAGCTGGGCGAAGACGCGGCCACCGGCGGCGTGCACGGCCCCCGTCCCCCGGCGCCAGCCGTCGACGTGGGCCTGCTCGGTCAGGCCGGGGACACCGGGGCCGCCCTTGCCGATGTGGTGCGGCCAGATTCCCTCGCTGACGATGAGGCCTGCGGTGGCACGCTGGGCGTAGTACTCGGCCATGGGGGGGGGTGGGGACCCCGGTGGCGTCGTCGGCGCGGGCGCGGGTCATCGCGGCCATGGCCGTGCGGTTGGGCAGGTGGAGGGCGGGTCGGCTGCCGCTGCTCTGTCACCAGGAAATGGGGGAGGGCGAGCGAGGGGAGCGGGGCGGTGCCGCGCGCCGGGGTCAAGCAGGCGTACGGAGGCTCTTGGTCAGGG
>NZ_JBVIHP010000304.1:0-1256 GCF_055570235.1 Streptomyces sp. NPDC031274
GCCTCGAGGGGATCGCCCGCTTCGTCGACTTCGTCGGCGAGGGCATGACCCGCGCCGCGGAACAGGCCCGCGAGGTCCTCTACACGAAACCCAAAACGGCCTCGGACGACACTGCCGAGCCAAGTCCAGACCACGAATAGAAAGTCGCGGTCAGGCAGGCGCTAGCTGTCGCCGCCCTCGTCGATCAGGCGGCGCACCTCCCGGTCGATCAGCCCCAGCCGTGCCTCCGCCACCAGCGGCACAGCCCGCCGGTGGCGGCGGGCCTCGTGGACGTCGATGTCGACGGTCACCAGCCCCGGCTCCCACTTCGGCGCCTGCGCGACGACCGTGCCCCGCGGGTCCACCACCCGCGAACCGCCCCAGAACGACGCCCCGTTCTCGTTCCCGACCCGGTTCACGAAGACGACCCAGCACTGGAGCATGCGGGCCGTGTAGGAGAGCAGGGTGTCCCAGTAGAGCCCCGTGTCCATCGCCTCGGGATCCAGGCTCGCCGCGCTGTTCGTGGGAATGATGATGACCTCCGCACCGTCCTGCACGGCCAGCCACGGCAGCACCGGCTGCCACGCGTCGTTGCAGACGAGGGTCGCGGCGCGTCCGTGCCCGCCCGGCAGGTCGTACGCGCGCAGGTGCTGACCGGGGCTGACGTGCTTGCGCTCCTCCCAGGCCAGGTAGTTGGGCAGGTACAACTTCCGGTGAGCATGCAGGAGTTGGCCGCCCGAGTAGTACGCGGACGTGTTGTACGCGCGCAGGCTCGTGTGTTCGTGCAGGCCGACGATCACGTCGGAGCCGAGCGTGGAGAGTTCCAGGAGGCGGGTGTCCTTCGCGTCCAGCGACGTGTCTCGCTTCAGGCCGCCCAAGTGGTAGCCGTGCAGACTCAGCTCGGGGAAGACGACGAGGTCGGCGCCCTGCGCCGCCGCCTGGCCGACCTGGTCCCTGGCCTCCGCGAGATTCTCGTCCACCTCGCCGAGGACACAGTCGGTCTGCGCAAGGGCCACTCTCATGACTCCGAGCCTCGCAGCGCAGAGCACCCCGCGCATGTCGGGGACGCCCGGACGTGGACGGGAAAGTTCGTTCGCCCAGGGGCAACTGCGGGGCAATCGGACGGGCGGGCGGGAAAGGCCTGTTCGACCAGAGGCGGATGCGGGGCAATCGGACGGGCGGGCGGGAAAGGCCTGTTCGACCAGAGGCGGATGCGGGGTAATCGGGCGGGTGGGCGGGAAAGGCCTGTTCGGCAAGGACGGACCGCGGGCAATCGG
>NZ_JBVIHP010000305.1:0-1254 GCF_055570235.1 Streptomyces sp. NPDC031274
CCGGGTGCGGGACGGGCGGGGACCGCACCTGGCCAGCTGTTCCTGGGCCAGCTTCTCGGCCTCGGCCTTTCTGCCGGTTGCCAGGTACATCTCGGCGGCCGCGGAGCGCCACGGCACCAGGGACGGCTGGTCGACACCCCACCGCTGCATCCGCTCCCCACAGGCGAGGAAGTCGTCCAGAGCGGGGTAGGGGCGGTTGGTGGCGGCGTACAACTGACCGCGTGCATACGTCAGTTGCAGGCCATGACACGTTTCATAGACCGCGTCCGGGACATGCCTGTCCGGGAAGGCCGCGGCCTGCTCGTACTGGCCCGTCACGGTGTGCGCGGACACCAGGGTGGCCAGCAGGGAGCCGAGGGCCACGCCCCAGTTGTGCGCGGGCATCCAGCCCAGGGCGTTGGTGGCGTACCGGATGGCGTCCGCCGGATTGCCCTGCCGCAGCGCGATCCCGGCCCTGGCCTCGGACAGCTGCGCCTGCCAGCCGGGCCCGCCCAGTTTCGTCGCCTCGCGCAGCAGTGCGTCGCACCAGTGCGCCGCCGCACCGAGCCGGTCCGCGTAGACCAGCACGGACAGCGCGCTGAGCACGGGATCCAGGGTGGCGTCGCTCAACCGGGTGCCCTGCAGCAGGTGCTCGGCGAGGTCGGCGGCGCCCGGGTCACAGCCCTTGGTCAGGATGATGTGCAGGGCCGCGTCCACCTTGGCGCCCGGGTCACCGCCGCGCGCCGCGATGGCCTCGCTGCCGAGGATGGGTGCCGGTGCGGGGGCGTCGTCGGGCCTCAGGTGTTCGCGCAGGGCGGGATACGTGGTGCGTACGGCCCCGTTCGCCAGGAGTGCCTCGGTGACCGACCAGCTGTCGTACGTGCCACGGGACTTCTGGGCGACGGCCGCGGCCTCCTCGAAGCTGCCCTGCCGCAGCAGGCCCTTGATGAGCAGCGGGATCTCCTGTTCGGCGAGCCAGCCCTCGTCGAAGGCGGCGCGCAGCGCGCTGAGGCAGGAGCCGGCCGTCGTCGGGCTGAGGCGCCCGACGAGCCTGGCGAGCTGGCCGAGAATGGCGCTGCGGCGTGGTCCGTTGCCGCAGACGCTTTCGGCCAGTTGAAGGCAGGCGACGGCGAAGGCGGCGTCTTCGGCCCCACGGGCGCGGCGAGCGGTCTCGCACAGCAGGTCGAGAGCCTCGTCGTCGTCGACGTGCCCGGAGGCCACGATGTGCCGAGCCACGACGGGCGGTTCGGCACACAGCCGGCGCAGTCGGTCGGC
>NZ_JBVIHP010000306.1:0-1253 GCF_055570235.1 Streptomyces sp. NPDC031274
GCTTGTTCGGCAAGGTCGCGCCTGCCCTAGTTCACCACGCAATGATCGATCATATGTGCTCGGAATCAGGGACAAAGAAGGCCCCGGACCAGGGGCCGGGCTCCGGACGGGGTTGGATCACCAGCCGAACGCCGACCTGCCCGCGGGTCCGCAGAACAGCAGAACCCCAGGCCGGATGATCATCCGGCCTGGGGTTCAGGAGAGCCCCCTGTCGGATTCGAACCGACGACCTACGCATTACAAGTTGTCCGATCTTGTTCCGGAGCCATCCAGGACGGTCCGCCGAACTCGCGAAAGCCGAGGTCAGCCCGCTCGCTGGACACCTTCGGACGGAGCTGGATCGCTGTGGATGTCGGGCCAACCGAGACCGCAACTGAGCCCACGTGAGCTGCCTTGCGGATCGGAGTCGCGCCTCAGACGAGCCGGTACACCCGGGCACCGCCGCCAGCGCGAGCAATGGCCCCGAGGGCTTCGAGGCGCTTCAACCGGTAGTGCACGGCGGACTTACTCGTCAGCCCCACCTCGGCCCCGATCTCTTCGAGGGTGGGGCACTCCCCCTTTCTCGGCTATCGCCTCTCTGACGCAGCGAAGGATCTGAGTCTGACGCCCAGTGAGACTCACTGTGCGGTCCCATCCGAGCGAACACGATGCCGTAGCTCGGCCCGCTCGGCAGGACTCAGCGGATGCCGCGCCAGAGCCGTCGAGAGAGTGAGCAATCGGCGGCGCAGTGCAGTGCGGCCCGGCTGCTGGGCAAGCTGCGCGTAGGTCGCACCCCACTCCCGCTGCATGCGTACTAGGTCATCGGGAATCGAGGGGTCCATGCACTCGACTAGATCACGCGTTCGATTTTCTGAACAAGGGGCGCCGCACCACACCGGCGTCCTGCGTGCCTTGTGACAGCGAGCGTTGCGCGTGTGCCATCCAAGCTTGGCCGCCGACTCGCCGTGTCTGTCCTAGAGGGGTGAGGTTTGCAACCGCGCTACCCCATACAGGCATGTACGGGGTATGAAGTCCTCGCATCCGCTCCGCCATATCCACGATGCACAGGCACGCCGCCGCGCTGCATGGGATGCTCTGACGCTCCTGGATCAGCGACGGACCAGGTTGCGGCAGAGGACTAGGGCCCGCCGGTGGGGCATGGTCTCGCTCATCGCGGTGGGTGCCCTTGTCTTATCCGTCGGTCTGCCGTGGCTGGTATGGCAAGGGCCCTACGTGTTTGACGACAAGTACCTGGACGATGGCGAACTAGAGAA
>NZ_JBVIHP010000307.1:0-1250 GCF_055570235.1 Streptomyces sp. NPDC031274
GACGGACCGGCATCACGGTTTCGAGAGCTACGAAGAGGAATGCCTCCTCGTGGTCGCCGATTTCGCGGCCGGGCTCGTCGAAGCGCTCTGCCAGCCGTTTCGGCTCCGCTTCTACGCCGAGGGCAACAAGGTGGAGCACACGCCGGACTACCTCCTGCTGACCCACCGGGGCCCCGTCGTGGTGGACGTTCGACCCGCCGACCGTATCCGCCCCATGGATCATCTGAAGTTCGCGGCGACGGCGGAGGCCGCGTTGTCGGCCGGCTGGCACTTCATGGTGGTGACCGGGTGGCGCACGCACGTGTGGGAGGCCGTGGACGCGATGTCCGCCGAGCGGCGCCCCTTGGACGAGGTCCTCGGAACCCAAGGTCAGCTGCGGGAGGCGGCCTCTCAAGGGCCTGTGCCATACGGCGAGTTGGTGGTGCAGTGTTCCATCCCTGCTATCGCGCGGGCACATGCGTTGCACCTGTTGTGGCGCCGGATCCTCGGCGTGGATCTGTCCGGCCCGTACGGGGATGAGCGCCTGATCCGGCTGGCCCCTCAGACGTCTTCCGGAGCGTCCCAGTGACGACGGCGACGGCGACGACGTGGGATCTGACAACCGGCGTGGAGCTGATCATCGGCGGTGCGGAGTGGCGCATCGCATCGTGTCTGCCGCACCTGGGCAGGGTGACGCTGATCAGCGACGAGGGCGCTTCGTGGAAGGTGTCGATCAGTGAGCTGATTCATCACCCGAACTGCCGTCCCTCCACCCGGACCCGCACTGATCTGCCGGCCGCCAGCCGGGGCCGGCAGCCCAAGGCGATGGAGGACCTCACACCGGAGCAGCAACGGAACGTCATGCGCCGGTTGGACCACGTCCGCGAGGTCGAGACGGGATACCGCAGCGGGGATCCGCTGGCCGCCTTGCCGCATGAACCGCGGCCCGAGTACGACACCAGGAGCACGACGCTCACGCAGCGTCGGCAGGCCAAGGCGGCCGAGCTGCGACAGGCAGCCGCCGAGGACCCCGAACAGGCGAAGGAACACGCACTGCACCAGGTGAGCTTCCGCACGCTGGTGCGCTGGGACGTGGGGCGGCGAAGGTGCGGGCCGGTGGGTCTCGCGGACGATCGGTGGCTGCGGGAGGCGGCGGGGCGCCGGATCTCCGCGGAGGTCCGGGAGGCGCTGCTCGCGGTGCGCGGCGAGACGCTGCGCCGGTCGAAGCTGACGGCGAAGGACCGCGAGGTTCTGATCACCCAGTACGTGCG
>NZ_JBVIHP010000308.1:0-1247 GCF_055570235.1 Streptomyces sp. NPDC031274
CGGTCGACGCGGAGGGGCGGCACGGCATCGCGATCGCACGTGAGGACGACGGGGAGCGCCAGGAGCTGATCTTCGACAAGAAGACCAAGGAGTTCCTGGGCGAGCGGCAGGTCGCGGTCGAGGACCTGCCCACCGGCTTCAAGAAGGGCACCGTCACCGGCCGCAGCGCGGTCCTCGAGCGTGTGGTCGTCGACAAGGCGGGCCAGCGCCCGTAAGTACGCGCAAGGGGTGCGGAACCGGACGTACCGGGCGAGGCTTGGGCCATGACGGTGACGATCGGGCAGGGCACGAGCAGGACGGAGAGCTCCACCGGCAGCGGGGGGCCGACCCAGCACCTCCATTACGAGCTCCACCTTCCCCACCCTGTGGAAAACGTCTGGGCGGCGGTGGCCACCCCGGAGGGTCTTCCGGGGTGGCTGGCCGCCGCCGACGTGTTCGAGCCGAGGCTCGGCGGCGCGGTCACGCTGCGCTGGCTCAACGGGGACGAGTCGGCCGTCCATGCCGGGCACATCACCGCGTGGGACCTGGAGCGTGTCGCCGAGTACACGATCGACCTGCACGGACGGTGCCGCTTCCACCTGGAGACGGCCGACGGGAAGACCGGCACGACCCTCCGCTTCACGAACGAGTTCGACGGCGACGACGAGCTGCGCCTGGACTGCCTCGCCGGCTGGCACAACCACTTCGAGTTCCTCGTCGACGCGCTCGACGGGCGGCCGAAGGACTGGTCGACGTGGAGCCTGGAGCCATGGCGCGAGCTGCGCGAGTCGTACGCGAAGAGCGAGTGATCAGCCCACCGTGATCAGCCCACCGTGATCGAGTCCAGCTTCGCCCGCAGATAGGTGTGCGAGTCCACCGGTTCGTACGCGACCCGCCCCACCGGCGCGGACACCGGCTCCACGCGCGTGCCCGGCGTGCACTCGCCGAAGTAGACCAGGGACATCAGCTCCTCGGCCGGTGCGTCGGCCGGTGGCGGCAGGACCCGGTGGCGGCCCGAGCGCCAGCGGTCGCCGGTCCAACGCGCCATCAGATCCCCGATGTTGATGGTGAGGGCGTCCGGGTCGTACGGAGCGTCCGCCCAGCCGCCCTCGTCGGTGTAGACCTGGAGCCCGCCCTTGCCCGCCTGCCGGTCAAGGACGGTGACCGTGCCGAAGTCGGTGTGCGGGCCGATGCGGAACTGACCCGGCTGCGGCTCGCCGACGACCTCCGTGCCCGGATACCAGTTGATGTTGAAGCCGTACGTCGGG
>NZ_JBVIHP010000309.1:0-1246 GCF_055570235.1 Streptomyces sp. NPDC031274
TGTTCGCGGCCTCCCGCCGCTGGACAAATGCCGAGCTCGAGGAGTTCGGCCGTCGCCACGCCCGTGGTCGCTTCGAGCGCGAGGACCTGCAGGCAAACCTCACGGGCGCGGAGTGGACCGACGACGACGCTTTCGTCGCCTATGGGCTCGATGAGGCCACAGTCACCGCGCTGCGCGCCTGGGCCGTGGAGTGGGCCGACGACCTCGCGGCCCGCCTCCTCGAAGAGGCCCATGATCCGGACATCGGCTGATCTCGTCCGGATGAGATCACATCTGAATGCGATCAGAGCAAGAGCCCGGAGATGCACACAAGATGGTGTCGAGACAGTCCCTCCCACAGACGGCGTTCCGACAACCCCCTCATGACACCGGGTCAGGCAGCAGCTCTAAGGATCTTGTCGCTTCCTGCGGGCTGCCTGCGTAGCGCCGGTGTCTTGGCTCCTCCGTGACCGCGCCATCGGATCGGTGGCCTGAGAGTCCCTCTCCGGGGCGAGTGGCCTGACGGCGTGCAGTTCGCGTGCCTCGATCCCCTCGGTCCCGGGGATGGGGTCGGTCTGTATCAGTGCGGGAGCGGAACGACGTGCGGTGTCCGGGACGGGCAGGACGTTCCGGCGCTGCAGCTCGGCCACACTGACCAGCGGCGACATGAGAACCCCCTCAAGCAGCTCATCCTGAGCCGACTGCAGCTCGACCAGCTGCCACAGGACGGCGAGCACGTACTGGAGTTCCTCGCTCCAGGCGGGGCGCCACCCCGCGGGCCGAATGTGGTCCAGCTGACTGACGGCCCTGCGAGACGGCGGTCCCGTCCTGCGTTTCAACCAGCCGTCGAGAACGTTCTGTCCGCTGACCTGGCAATCCCGCATCTCTTGGGTCACCGGCCCGAAGACGCCCTGGCCGAAGTGCAGTTCGTGACCGTCGGGATCGTAGACAAAGCCCTCGGGCAGTTCTTCCCTGCCGACCTGCCTCCGGTACGTGATCTCCGGCTGTGCGGTCGCCCAGACCTGCCTGGGCCCACCGGGCCTCCCCGCAACCGGGTCCACAAGCCTCTCTCCGAAAGTAGAGGCCCAGATCACCTTCCGCCCGATATGCAGCGCCTCCGACCACAGTGTGACGTCACCGGTGAGTGGTACTCGGACGCCGTTGGTGGTGAGTTCGTCGTCGAAGCGGGAGCGGAAACCGGGGTGAGCCGTTACTGCCGCAATGTACGCAGCCAAGTCCTCGGCGGTGACAGGCAGACCAACGAAGG
>NZ_JBVIHP010000310.1:0-1245 GCF_055570235.1 Streptomyces sp. NPDC031274
GTCGCCACGCAGACGGCTGGTCATACTCGGCGGCCCGGGAGCGGGCAAGACCACCTTGGCCGTTCAACTTGTGCGTGCACTGCTCGATCCCCGTCAAGTGGGCGAGCCGGTGCCGGTGTTGCTGACCTTGGCTGAGTGGTGGGGTCCTGATGATACGGGCCTGGGCAACCTACGCGAGTGGCTGAAGATCCGGCTCGTCGAGAACTATCCGGCGCTGCGGACGCTCGGTGATGAGGCTCTGGCTGAGCTGGTGAAGCCGCGGGGAATCCTGCCGGTGCTGGACGGGCTGGACGAACTGCCTGACGCGGCCCGTGTCCGGGTGTTCTCCGCTCTGTGTCGGGCGGTGGAGCGGGACGAACAGCAGCTAATCTTGACCTGTCGCACGGAGTACTACCTTGAAATCACACCGCGGCTAGGGCCGCTGGGCGCTGCGGCGGTTGTCGAGCCTCTCCCACTCACGCCGGCTGATGCTGCGGGCTACTTGCGTCATGCCTGGCCCTCGCCGGGGCCGCAGCGTCAGCCGATCCTTGACGTGTTGGAGGCGGTGGACCCGCCTGAGGCGCTGGCCGAGGTTGTCTCCACCCCATTGGGTCTGTGGCTGCTGCGCGTGGCCCACAGCGAGCGGGAGGCGGACTCCGCTGCCCTGCTGCACGCTGCCCGGCTCAGCCGACGCCCTGCGCGGCCGTCTGTTTGACCAACTGATTCCGGCGCTCATCAAGGCCAGGGAACCAGCCGAGGGCCGTCGACATCCCTTTGAACCACGCCGCCAATACGCCGCTGCCGACGTGCGGCGGTGGATGGAGTCTTTCGCCTTCTACCTGACCCGGATGCCTGCACCGCAGTTCGCGCCGTTCGTCATGGTCGACCGCAGCGGCGATCCGGTTCGCCCGCAGGTCACCCGTGACTTCCGCTGGATGCACCTGGCCCGTGCGACCCTGCCCCCTCATGTTCTGCCTCGGGTCTTCGCCCTTGCTTTTGTCCCGCTGGGAGCGGTCATGGGAACTGTCGCAGGGATAACCGTCAATCCCGGGTTCAACCTTGGCCTCATGAGCGCCCCAGTGTTTGGTCTGGTCGGCGGCGCATTGGTCGGGCTGTGGGGCTATTGGCGAGGCCGGTTGGTCAACAGAGACTGGACGTTCGATCAACGCCCGTTCACAGCGGACCCTCGGAGAGCTGGACAACTCGTTCGACTCGGCCTGTGGCTACTCGGTGGATTCGCGACTGGCGCGATGCTCGGGATCGCCT
>NZ_JBVIHP010000311.1:0-1243 GCF_055570235.1 Streptomyces sp. NPDC031274
GGTGGGGGGAGTTGGGTGGTGTTGGTCTTGCCGTTGGGGTGTTGGGGGAGGGTGGTGAGGTGGGTGAGGTAGGTGGGGATCATGGCTGGGGGGAGGTGGTGGGTGAGGTGGGTGCGGAGTTGGGTGGGGGTGGGGGGTGTGGGGGTGTTGGTGGTGTAGTAGGTGGCGAGGTGGGTTTGGTGGTCGGGGGTGGTGTGGGTGGTGGTGATGGTGTGGGTGATGTGGGGGTGGGTTTGGAGGGCGGTGTCGATTTCTGCGGGTTCGATGCGTTGGCCGCGGATTTTGATTTGGTGGTCGGTGCGGCCGAGGTAGGTGATGGTGCCGTCTGGGTTGAAGTGGGCGAGGTCGCCGGTGTTGTAGAGGCGTTGTCCGGGTTGGGTGGGGTGGGGGGTGAAGCGGTCGGCGGTGAGGGCGGGTTGGTGGTGGTAGCCGCGGGCGAGGGGGGTGCCGGCGATGTGGAGGGTGCCGGTGACGCCGATGGGGGTGGGTTGGTGGTGGGGGTCGAGGATGTGGATGTGGGTGGCGTTGATGGGGGTGCCGATGGGGATGCGGCTGGGTGTGCCGGTGGTGCCAGTGGTGTTGGTGGTGGTGTGGGCGGTGACGTCGATGGCGGCTTCGGTGGGGCCGTAGAGGTTGTGGAGTTGGGTGGTGGGGAGGGTGTGGTGGTGGGTGTGGGTGAGGTGGGGGGTGAGTTCTTCGCCGGAGACGATGAGGTGGCGCAGGGTGGTGCAGTTTTTGGTGGTGGGGTGGTTGAGGAAGTAGCGGAGCATGGAGGGGACGAAGTGGGCGGTGGTGATGTGGTGGCTCTGGATGAGGGTGGCTAGTTGTTGGGGGTCGCGGTGGTGTCCGGGTGGGGTGAGGTGGATGCGGGCGCCGGTGGTCAGGGGCCAGGTCCATTCCCATCCGTTGACGTCGAAGCCGATGGGGGTCTTGAACAGGACGCGGTCGGCGGGGGTGAGGGGGTAGGTGTGTTGCATCCAGGCGATGCGGTTGGTGAAGGCGGCGTGGGTGTTGACGGCGCCTTTGGGCTGGCCGGTGGAGCCTGAGGTGTAGAGGACGTAGGCGGCGTTGTCGGGGTGCATCACCACGGCCGGGGTGGTGGTGGGCTGGGTGGTGATCGCGCCGCGTTCGGTGTCCAGGTCCAGCAGGCGGGTGCTGTCGGGCAGGTCCAGGGCTGCGGCTGTCTCGCGGGTGGCGGTGTGGGTGAGGATGACCGAGGTGCGGGAGGTGGTGGCCATGCGGG
>NZ_JBVIHP010000312.1:0-1243 GCF_055570235.1 Streptomyces sp. NPDC031274
GCCGATGCGTACGAAATGCCGTCCGTGGTCGGGGGTGTAGTCGATCTGGCTGCCGTCCGCCTCGCGCTCCCAGCCCTTGGGCAGCCTGAGGCTGAAGCCGCCCTCGGTGTCGTTCACCCGCGGCCAGTCCTTGGGGATGCCGCCGACGGTCTTGCCCGGGACTCCGTCGCTCGACTGCTCCGTACTGCCGTTGTCGCGGACCTCGAAGTACAGGTAGCCGGCGCTTCCACCGCCGAGCAGCACGGCCGCGGCGACCACCGCGACGATCGCGGCCCGCTTGCGGCGCTTCGGCGGGCGGGCAGCGGACTGGTGGGTGCCGTGGACGACGGTGCCGGAGTTGTGGGGTGCGGAGTTGGGGCCGGTGCCGGTGCCGGTGCCTGTGCCTGTGCCTGTGCCGGTGACTGTGCTGAATCCGTTTCCGGTACCGGCACCGTTTCCGTTTCCGGTTCCGTGGATGACCGTGCCGGGCTCTACGGGGTGGTGGCCGTACTGCGGTGTGTGCTGGTGCGGGTCCTGCGGCTGCGGTGTGTGCTGGTGCCGGGTCGGCGGCTGCGGCTGCGGCTGCTGGGACGTCGCGTGGATCTGCGTAGGCACGTACGCCTGCGCCGCGCTCGGCCGCCGCCCCTCCGCCGCCTCGGCGAGCATCAGCTCGGCGACCTCCGCGGTCGGCCGGGTCTCCGGGTCCTTGCGGAGGAGCGCGCCGATGACAGGGGCCAGCGCCCCCGCGTACTCGGCGGGCGCGGGCTCCTCCGTGACCACGGCCTGCATGGTGCCCAGCGGGGACGTGCGCCGGAACGGGGAGTTCCCCTCCACCGCCGTGTACAGCGTGGCGCCGAGCGCCCACAGGTCGGACGCGGGCCCGGGGTTGGCGCCGCTGACCCGCTCGGGCGCCAGATAGTCGACGGAACCGACGACCTCGCCGGTCCGCGTGATCGTCGAGTCCCCCTCGATCGCGGCGATGCCGAAGTCGGTGAGCAGGACGCGCCGGTCATCGGCCAGGAGTACGTTGCCGGGCTTGACGTCGCGGTGCAGGACCCCGGCGGCGTGCGCGGCGCGCAGGGCCTTCAGGGTCCACAGGCCGATGCGGGCGGCCTCGACGGGGTCGATGCGGCCCTGCTCCTTGACGGCGTCCGCGAGCGAACGGCCCTCGACCAGCTCCATCACGATCCAGGGCCGGTCGTCGTACTCAAGGACGTCGTGGACGGTGACGACCGCGGGGTGGTTGATCCGGGCCGCGGCCCGC
>NZ_JBVIHP010000313.1:0-1243 GCF_055570235.1 Streptomyces sp. NPDC031274
ACGCTGCGGGCCGAGGCCCAGCGGCGCGACCTGTCCGAGGTCCGCTCGGTGACCACGGACTACTCGGACGCGGAGGGGGCCGCGGTGACACGGCGGGTGCTCTCTGCCGCGTCCCCGCCGACGGCTCTCGTGTACGACAACGACGTGATGGCCGTCGCCGGTGTCGCCGCGGCGGCCTCGCTCGGGTTCGGCGTGCCGGGAGACGTATCGGTGATCGCGTGGGAGGACTCGGCGCTGTGCCGGATGGTGCACCCGTGGCTGACGGCGCTGTCGCGCGACACGGTGTCCTTCGGCCGGACGGCGGCGCGCGAGCTCCTGTCCCTCCTGGACGACGGCCCCGCGGCCACGGTCCAGGTGCCGCTGCCGACGCTCATCGAGCGGGAGAGCACGGGGCGGTTGGCCGGTCGCTGAGCCGCACCCCTGCCCCGAAGACGCAGGACTGTCGTACCCCGCCAGTACGGTTCCGGTATGGCGGACATCTACGAACTCTCGATCACGATGGACCTGCGTGACGCCGTCTCCGAGGACGAGATCGCCGAGCTCAGGTGGCATCTCGGCCTGGGCCCGAAGCCGGAGAGGCTGGACATCGTGCGCGCCTTTCCGTTCGTGGTGGAGAACGACTTGGGTGAGCTCGTCACCGAGGACGCCCCGATGCCGCTCCTGGGATGCCATGACACGGCCTTGAAGGTGGGCGGCGCTCTGACCTCCGTGCTGCTGCGGCGCGAGGAGGGCTGGGCGCTGACCGCTCGGCAGGAGATACACCCGGACGACTTCGGCCTCGTCGGCGAACTGCTGACCTGGCTGGCGACCAAGGCCAGGGATCACCACGAGCGGTTCGACGGCTCCGTCCACCTGGGATGGACCAGGTTCCACGAGGAGGACCGCCCCGATGCCCTGACCGTACGGAGCGGCGGAGTTGTGTGGCCTTAGAGTGCCCGCTCGATGCGGCGGGGGGTACGAGGCGATCCGGAACGTCGTCCCCGCCCCGGTCCGCTGCCGAACCGGCCGGCGCAGCGCGCAGGCCGTGGCGCAGGCCGTGGGGGCGGCCGTTCCGTGGTCTCGGCATCACCGGCGGGCTCAATGTCTGGAAAGCGGCCGGGCTGCCGGTCGTCTCCGGTCCCACGGGGAAGTAACCGGGCGTAGGACGACGCCCCCCTCCCCCGCGTTGGACTGGTGGGAGGGAGCAACCGCACGGTGGCGGGGCGACCGCCCCGTTCTGTCCCCCCGAGCCCCGCTCTGGCAG
>NZ_JBVIHP010000314.1:0-1242 GCF_055570235.1 Streptomyces sp. NPDC031274
GGTCGCCGACATCTATTGGCGCAGATGCCTTGTACGGAGGGGGTTAACGCCTTCGGTCCCCCCCGGAACAAGAATCGACCGCCAGGCGAACCTGACGGCCGATCACGGAAGACTGAAGCTCAGTTTGCGCCTTTCATGGCTTCGATCAGGCTCTTGGGCCGCAAGTCGGTCCACGTCTTCTCGATGTACTCAAGGCACTCTTCTCTTGGCGCCTCGCCGAACATGGTCTTCCAGCCGTCGGGTACAGCCACGAAGACAGGCCACAGCGAATGCTGGCCTTCATCGTTGACCAGGACCAGATAGCTTGCGTCGGGATCCTCAAAAGGGTTTGGCACGAAACCGTCCTCATTTCTCGGCGACAAGAGACCGCAGCGACAAGCGGATCCACTGTGGCATAGGCACTCACGGGCCATCAAGGGGCGATGGTGCATACAGCGTTGCCGGCCTGTTCCGCTGAAGCTGGAGCTGTTCAACTGCGGCGTTTCGCCGGTTGAACGGAGGCCGCCCGGCGTTGACGCAGCTGGGGTGCTGTGGTGCGTTAGTAACCACGCGCGGCGCAGGCGTTTATGCGCGGAATCAGTTCACAGCGAGCCGGGTGCCGGTAAAGCGGCAGCGTAAATTCCGTACAGGAGGGCCCAGATGCCTGACAGCCGAGACCGAATATTTCTCCGCTCGAATGCAATCATCGAACCACTGGTCGACAGGTTCTATGCGTGGATGCATATCCTTGCGCCCGCTCAGGCGTCCATGAACCTGGCGAATGTGCAGGTGCCGCTGCTCGAGTCGTACCTCCAGTCTCCGCAGGTGCACATCTCGGCCAGCAGCAACCCGGCTCTGCGCGGCGGATACTTCGTCAACGTCGAGGAGTCGCGTGCGGCGGAGGTCGGCGAGCTGCTGGACACGATCAAGCGCGAGCGCGCGGATATGCTCGCGTTCGCCGCTGCCATAGCCGAGGTGGACGAGCTGCTGCGGCAGAACGCCACCGGCTTCGATCTCACGCCGCTGTACCCGAAGTTGCCGGCGGCGCTGAACGGTTTGGTGGAGCTGGCCTACGACACCAGCAACCAGGCATCCGCGCGCCTTATCGAGCCGCTGCTCTACCACAGCAAGGCCTTTGACCGGCGCCGTCAATCCGTCCAGCTCTCCCTCGACGACGGTGTGGAGCGGCCGTTCATCCTCAGCACCCCCCGACTGCCCTCACCCGACGTGCTGGACCTGCAGATCCCCTTCGACCACCCCGGT
>NZ_JBVIHP010000315.1:0-1242 GCF_055570235.1 Streptomyces sp. NPDC031274
ATGTATTCCTTAATTTTACTATACTCTCTATGTGCAAAGGCATTTGCAACACGTGGCAATATGACAGTACCTGTTGCAGAAACAATAGCCAAAACCAGTTTAACTATTTTATCAGACTGATCAAAAAAGCCGGAGCTCGTGACAGAATCCAATGAACCTAACATTGTTTTATTCAAAACCCAATAAATTTGGACAGCAATTTGTGGGATAAACATAACTAAAGATTGCTTTAAATGCTTTATTGGCCTTAATTCACGATAGTTAACCTTTACGAGATATCTGTGTAAACTTGGGAAAAAAGTTAAATTACCAATTAATGTAGATAAAACTATTATCAATATATATATATTCAAATCATTGTAAGATTTGACAAATAGGAAAATACTGAATAGAGCAAGTAACTTAACTATAAAATTTCTTAATACAGTTACTTTAAAATTTTCAATTCCCATAAAAAACCAAGAGATATCAAATGCAGCTGCAACTATAGCAATGGATTGAGACAAATAGTATGCATGATACTGACCATTAATGGTTAAAAAAGCAACGAACAAAAAATATGCTAAACATATTGTTAATAGTCTTAAAATAAATATTTCATAAAAGACTTTAGACATTTTGACCTTATTATCCCTAACAAAGGCAATCTGACGATTCCCATACAAATTGACTCCTAAACTACCAAATAAAACAAAATACTGAACAATAGAATTGGTATATGAGTTAATTCCAATACCTGAAGGGCCCAAAATTCTTGACAAATAAGGAATGGTAAGTAATGGCACAATCATTATAAAGACCTGATATATTACATTATAAAGATAATTTTTTGCGATTTGCATTGATAATCCTCCCGAAAAATATTAAACAAAAACTATATAACAGGAAGGATTAAAAATTGGGTCCTCCTGTCCACCTAAGTTCTAATAAAAGTATCTAGATGGTGAAATCTTACCATTCTTAATCAAGCAGAATAACTTTTAATAAGTTTTCATCTGCCTTCACTGTAATTAACACTTAACATCTGTCCAGATAGCTAACTAGACAAATCAAAGACTCCCCTTAACCGAATGACTTCACATTCATTAAAACAAGATAATCAAATTCAGTGATTAATGAACCCATTGAAGATATAAAAAATCCGTAATTAACCCGAATTGCTAGTTAATTTCATTGGAAAATAAATAAGTCGTGCTATCCTAATCTAAAACCACTAAGCATTAGAAAGCGCACGACTTATAT
>NZ_JBVIHP010000316.1:0-1241 GCF_055570235.1 Streptomyces sp. NPDC031274
GGGCGCCGGTGGGACGTCGCCGCGTGCCGTGCCGGGCGTCATCAGGGCGCCGAGCAGGCCGATGGCGGCAAGGCCTGCAAGGACGGGGGCGGTGCGGGGGGACTTGGTGAAGCGACCGATGCGATCGGTGCTCATGGAACACCTCCGTGGGGGGAGTGTGCGTACTGGTGAGAGCGCTCTCAGAACGCCCTCTGGGTTTTGTAGTTGCAGACATGCCGGGCGTCAATGGCCGTGACCCGTCAACTTCCCGAACGCGTACGGTAGTTGGATGAGCACGCCGCAGCACGTCGACTTCTGGTTCGACCCCGTGTGCCCGTACACCTGGCTCACCTCGCGGTGGATCCGCGAGGTCGAGCGGGTGCGGGACGTCACCGTGCGGTGGCGGGTGATGAGCCTCTCGGTGCTGAACGAAGGCCTCGATGTCGACCCCGAGGACCCCGAGGGGCAGTGGGGCGACTACATGCGGGGTCCCGGCCGGGTCTGCGCGGCCGTGGCCGGGCGGTACGGGAGCGGGGCCCTGGGGAGGTATCTCGACGCGCTCGGGGTGCGGCTGCACGAGCGGGGGGAGTGGGACGGCATCGAGCGCGCACTCGCCGACGCCGGACTGCCCACGGAGCTCGCGGCGGTGGCCGGGACGCAGGAGTACGACGGCGCGGTGCGGGCCTCGCACGAGCAGGGCAGCGCGCTGGTCGGCCCCGATGTGGGGACGCCGGTGCTCTCGGTCCCGGGGGTGGGTGCCGTCTTCGGTCCGGTCGTCTCGCCCGCGCCGAAGGGGGAGGCGGCGGGGCGGCTGTGGGACGGGGTGGTGCTGATGGCGGGGGTCCAGGACTTCTGCGAGCTGAAGCGGGCGTACGGCGAGCTCGACTTCGGCTGATCCCCGAGCCGACGGCGGTCCTCAACTCCCTCCGCATGCTTACCTTTTCCTCAGTACCTGACTAATTAGTCGGTACTTGTGAGGCAGCGGGCGCTCGCCAAACATGGTCATCATGACCACTCAGCAGCAGCACAAGACCCCCGTAACTGTCCTCGGCCTCGGCGCCATGGGCCAGGCCCTCGCCGGCGCCTTCCTCAAGGCCGGACACCCCACCACCGTCTGGAACCGCACGCCCGGCAAGGGCGATCACCTGGTGGCCGAAGGTGCCGTGCGCACCGCCACCGCTGCCGAGGCGGTCCGCGCCTCGGACGTGGTGGTCGTCTGCCTCTACGACTACGACGTCTCGCAGGCCGTGCTCGGCCCGATC
>NZ_JBVIHP010000317.1:0-1238 GCF_055570235.1 Streptomyces sp. NPDC031274
TCCGCGGCCTCCGCGATCTGCTCGACCGTCGTCGCGTCGTATCCCTGCTCATTGATCAGCCGGTACGTGGCCTCACGGATCGCGATGCGGGTCTTGAGCTTCTTCCGTTCGCGAAGTCCCAGGTGGGCGCCTTGTGCGGAAGCGGAGGTACGTGCGGCCGTCATGGCCCTCATTGTCGGGCATCCTCCGGCTGCCGTGCCATGCCGGCGTCGTCCGGCGGCGCGGGAGCCGTCTTCGGCAGCAGCGCCGCGACCAGCAGCGCCGTCACCAGCGCCGCGATCCCGCTCACCAGGAGGACCAGTGCCATGCCGTCGATGTACGCCTCATCGGCGGAGTGGACGAGCCGCGTGACCCCGAGCCGGTCGGCGACCGCGTGGGCGGCCACCACCGACTCACCCGCGGTGTCCGCGGCCCCGGCCGGAAGCTTCCCGGTGTCCAACCGGTCGACGTACACGCTGGACAGCAGCGAGCCGAGCAGCGCGATCCCGATGGCGCTGCCCACCTGCCGCACGGTCATCAGGAGCCCCGTGCCCGATCCCGCCCGGTCCACGGGGAGCGCCCCGAGGGCCGAGTCCATGGCCGGCACGACGGCGAAGCCGAAGCCGAGGCCGGCGATGGTGAGCCACAGCGCGGTGAAGCCGTAACCGGATTCGATCGTCGTGCGGCTGCCGAGGATCGCCGCGAAGGCGAGGACGACGAGCCCGGCGCTGATCACCGCACGCGGACCGAAGCGGCGTACGACGGGCTCCGCGCCCTTCGCGGCGACGAGGAGGCCGCCCATCAGCGGCAGCATCCGCACACCGGTGCCGAAGGCGTCATGGCCGAGCACCGCCTGCAGATACTGCGGAAGCACGAACATCAGGCCCGACAGGACGAACATGACGAGCGTCGCCGCGAGGGTGTTCAGGAGGAAGCCGCGGTGGCGCAGCAGCGACATGTCGAGCATCGGGCGCGGCATGTTCCGCTCCCGCAGGACGAGCGCGGCGATCAGCACGGCCGCGCCGCCCAGCATGCCGAGGACCAGTGGGTCGCCCCAGCCGCGCACCGGGGCCTCGATGATCCCGTAGATGAGCGCGCCGAGTCCGGCCGCGGTGAGCGCGGTGGAGGCGACGTCGACCCTGGGGGACGACGGGTCGGTCGTCTCCGGGAGCAGGAAGACGCAGGCCGTGATGCCGATCGCGACCATCGGGACGTTGATCAGGAAGATCGAGCCCCACCAGAAGTGGTCGAGGAGCCAG
>NZ_JBVIHP010000318.1:0-1237 GCF_055570235.1 Streptomyces sp. NPDC031274
CGTGCCCCGCCAAAGAGAGGGGTGTGTTTGGCCCGCCCACGCCTGCGGTCGATTCGGGACAGCGGCTGTTCGGCGGGCTCGGGAGGCGGCGTGGGCTTGGGCCCCGACGCCGCAGCCAGCATCTCGGCCAGCTCCTCCCGGGACAGCGGTTGGGCCGCCGGCTGGGGAGACGGCCTGGGTCCCGACGCCACGGCCAGCATCTCGGCCAGCTCCTCCTCCAGACCTTGGCGGCTCAGCGTGGCGTCCAGACCCGCTCCGTCCCAGGACAGCTGGACGGGGATGGGGACACTGTCGTACGGGCCCAGTGCGCCCGTCTCTGGTCTCCAGGAATGTCCCGGGCTGTAAGCGCTCTCCCTGTTGCTGTACCAGTCGTTCATCCGGGTTCCTTCGTGCCGTTGTGTGGAGCCATCTGCTGGAGAGTGGAACCCGGCCGGTGGCGCCGGGTTCCCATCACTGGTCAACCCATGCACCGTGCCGTTCGACAGGAGAAACCATTCTCCGAAATCGTCTGCCCCTTTTCCGTCCGCATAACGAACGAAGCCAGAAAGGAGTGCGCCCGCCACTCGGGTGAACGCATCACGCGATCGAACTACAGCGAGAGCCGCCTCAAACACTTGGCCTATAAGCATGACGGCCGAAGGCGCGAATCAGCGCATGTGGGTTCCCACGGCACACTGCTCTGCGCCGAGTCCGTAGGACGCAGTTGCCCCGGCCTGATTCTCCGGGGCCACCAGCGGAAGGGCCGCAGAGCCAAAGATTTCGCCCACTTGTCCCCCGCCGATGCCCCTCCCCCACCCGGTCGAGCGGCGGCGGCGACGGCGGCTCTGGGAGAGGCTGAGGCGCGAATCAGCGCTTCGAGCAAGCGGAGAGCAGATGTGGCGGACGCTGTCCGGGCTGCGGTCCCGAGCGCATGCCCGGCAGGCGAGGCTGGGCCGGCTTCGGCAGAACGAGGGCACCTTGCTCGACCGGCAGTACGGGACCGCGTTTACGAAGGCGTCCCCTTTCCGCAGTCGCGCGACTTCGACGACCGCGAGTCGGCCGAGGTGCTGCGCTTCGTCCTGCGGCTTGGCCGAGAGCTGTTCCTGGCCGGGGCGTCGACCCGCGACATCCAGACGGCCGTTGTCGCGGTGACTGCCGCATGGGCATGCAGAACCTGGAAGTCGACATCTCCGGGCGTTCGTTGCAGGTGCAGTACGCGCCGCCGGAACGCGCGCCGGTCGTGATGCTGGTGGTCCTG
>NZ_JBVIHP010000319.1:0-1236 GCF_055570235.1 Streptomyces sp. NPDC031274
AAGTGGGTGGAATCAATGATTGAGATGATCAACGACTGCGCGGACTGGCAGTGGAACGTGAACTCCTGGTCCAAGCAGGACAGCCCCGGGGCCGCGATCAATCACCACTTGGTGCGCCAGCACTCCGGCACCAACCAGCACTCCGATCGCGCTTTCGCTTGGCTGTGCTACGGGCAGCGCGGTGACGCGGCTGCGGTGGCTGCCTACCGCACGTGCCGCGACACGCTTGGCGATGACGGACTGTTCCAAGCAGTGCTCAAGGCGCACGGGCGCCGCCAGGCCGATCTCCACGAAGCCGCGGTGCACCTGGAATGGCAAGCGCACAACCATCCCCTCTCCCTGACGACAGGATGGAAGGCTTGGCAGGCCGGTGCCGGGGACGCCATCGAGGCCATGTTCCAGATACTGCTTGGCCAGAGCCACAATGGGAGTGCCTGTCAGCTGTACCGGGCGTGCTTCGACGAGAACCTTGCCGCGTTCTTCGAAGTGGTCAGCGTCCACGTGACACAGCTCAAAGCGGGTGGGCACGACCACCCCTATCTCCACGGGGCCACTCCGAGCGCGTCCATCCTGCGCGATCAGGTGCCGACCGCCGTGGACGACCACACAAGTCGAGGGGGCAGCTGAGTGCAGGAATCGCCACGCGTTGACGTCATTGTCCCGTACGGGCACTCACCGAGTCAGCCTGAGCGCCAGGAGAATCTCCAACAGGTTCTGGAGAGCCTGCAGAGCGACCTTGAATACGAGAACTACCGTGTGCTGCTCGCCGAGTTGGGAAAGCAAGCGACTCAACGGGACCTGGCGCGAAGCCTGGGGACTGACTACGTCTTCACCAGCTCGGATGAGGAGTTTTCACCAGGCCGGGCAATGAACACGGGCTTCCTCAACCGGCAGCATCCGGCTGACCTGGTGTACTTCCACCAGGCCGACTTCCTCGTTGCCCCGGACGTCCTGGACCGCGCGGTGCAGTTGATGCGGGAGCTGGACTGTCCGTTCGTCTACCCCTACTGGGGAGAAGTACATCTATCGCGGATGATGAGCGAGGCGGTGCGCTGCTCTGCGGTGCAGGCGGGACAGCTCTTCGACGTCCTTCAACGGTGCGTCGCACAGCGACGCACCGTTCATGCATCGGAACGGGCTGCCTCAGACGCGTACGACGAGGTTGCCCTGAGCAGTGACGAGTTGGAGTCCCTCGTCAGCTCACTCCCAGCGAATCTTCGTCGAGACATCGTCGAG
>NZ_JBVIHP010000320.1:0-1235 GCF_055570235.1 Streptomyces sp. NPDC031274
GTGCGAGGGTGCCGAGGACGATGCTCTCCCCCATCCTGGCGGCGCCCAGGAAATCGAGGACGGCACGCAGGACTCGCTCCCGCTCGATCCCGAAGCCGTCCAGGATGCGGATGGCGGAGGCGGCCACGACGAGGACGGCGAGGATGCCCCAGGAGTTGAGTGGCATGTAGCGCAGCCAGGCCCAGTCCATTCGGGCGATGATCCGGTCGCCGTCTGCCGTGCCCGGCGCGGCATCGGCCCGGCGCAGCAGCGTCTGGCGCAGTTCATCCGCGTCGGCGGCGCGCAGGGCTTCGAGGCTGGTGTCGCCCTCCTCGCCGCCGCCCTGGGCGGTGGTGATCCGCACGGTGACCAGACCGAAGACGCGCTGGAAGGGGTCCGCGGTGAGGTCGACGCCCCGGATCCGGTCACAGGGGACCGTGCGGCGCCGGCGGCCGAGGAGGCCGGTGCGCACTTCGAGGATGTCGCCGGCGACGCGGTAGCGGGTGGTGAGGAGTTCCACGAGCTGCCACAGCATGACCAGCAGGAAGACGCCCGCGAGCAGGCCGAGACGTATCCAGGCCTCGCGGTCGAGCCGGCCCAGGGTGATGAGGGCGTAGAACGCGGTGGACAGGGCGGGCGGGATGAGCCATTTGAGCTGGACGAGCAGCAGGCGGTTGTCGAGCCGCCGCCAGGGCACGCCGCTCTGTTCCCGCTCCCCCGGGACGGGCGCCGTGCCGGGTGCCGTCCCGGGCACGTCCAGGGGATCGGGGGTCAGGGGATCAGGGGCCAGGGTGGCTTCGTCCTGGCGGGTGTCCGTGGGGCGGTTCATGTCGCGTCTCCGTCGGCCGCCTGGGTGGCCTGGGTGGTGGCCGCGAGGTGGTCCGCGACCTCCCTGGCCCGCTCGTGGTCGAGCCCGTGCATGCGTACGGGCCCGGCGGCGGATGCGGTGGTGACGACGACGGTGGCGAGGCCCAGCATCTGCTGCAGCGGTCCGCGGGCGGTGTCGACGGTCTGGATCCGCGACATCGGGGCGATCCTGTACGTCTGCCAGAGCCAGCCGGAAGAGGTGTAGACGGCCTCGTCCGTGGTCTCCCAGCGGTGCACGCGGTACCGCCGGCGCGGCGCGATCACCACGTAGGCGGCGCAGAGCAGCACGGTCAGCGCGGCGGTCCCGGCGCTGACCGGCAGTGGCAGCATGCGCCACAGCCAGACGAGCAGGCCCGCCACACAGGCGAGAACACCCAGGACGACGAGTA
>NZ_JBVIHP010000321.1:0-1232 GCF_055570235.1 Streptomyces sp. NPDC031274
CTTGAAGAAGAGGGGCGCACGTGCTGCGTAACGCGCCTTCTCGGAAGTAGGTGCCGGACCCCCCGGGCCAACCGCACCGCAACCGGCACCGAGCCCTTGCCGTCCAGAGGACTGTCTCCCGAGCCCTGGCGCCCGGGGTCATCATCCAGATGCACGTCGGCTCCCTCGGCGGCCACGGACCCGTCCTCGGCACGGAAGCCCTCGCCCAGGTCATCGACGCCCTGCGCATACGCGGCTGGATCCGTCAGTCGGCTGGGCAGGCGCCCGGGAATTGACCTCCGTTTCTGGTGCTGGATTGCACTCCTTGGAGGGTCTTTCCGCTTCATAGAGTGGTGATCACAACGACAGCGGGGCGAGCCCGCCGCAGCCGAAGGGACACCACCATGAACAGCGAGAACGCCGACTTCGCCGCCCTCCTCAGCCGCGCCTCGGAGGCCGAGACCAGTGCCGACCCGAGCAGCGTGATGACGCTCCTGGCCGAAACGGACGGGCCAGGGGGTGGGTTCACCACGTACCGCTCCACGTTCGCCGAAGGTGCCGTCGGTGCTCCCGCGCACTTCCACACCAAGGCCACGGAGCTGTTCTTCGTGATCAGTGGCTCCCTCCAGGTTCTGGTGGGCGAGGAGATCACCGTCCTGAACGCAGGTGACTTCCTTGCCGTGCCCCCGCACACCCCGCACGCCTTCGCCGCGGCCCCGGGCTGCACCGCGGACGTCCTGTTCATCTTCACGCCCGGCATGGCCCGCTTCGACTACCTGCGTCTGCTCGGCAGCGTGATGCGCGGTGAGACCGACCCGAAGAAGATCGCCGAGTCCTCCGAGCGCTACGACAACCACTACGTCGACAGCCCCGTCTGGCGGGAGGCCCTCGCCGCCTCGTGAAGCGGGTGGTCGACGGTCGGCCGGCCCCGCCCCCGCCTCGGAATGTGGACGCGGTTTGCGTACAGCAGTAAAAGGGCTCCACAATCCTGACGTGGTCTACTACCTTGGACGGGGTAGTCCAGGTGAGTGGACTGGCCGAGGCCGGAGAAGTGGAAGGGTTGGCTGTGGAAGCGTCGAGGAGTGGTCAGGAGGCGGCAGCCGGCGGGCGGTGGGGTGCCCTCGGGCCCGTCGGGCTGGTGCTCGCGGGCGGCGTCTCCGTCCAGTTCGGCGGGGCCATCGCCGTGAGCGTGATGCCCAAGGCCGGAGCCCTCGGCATCGTGACCCTGTGGCTCGCCTTCGCCGCTCTGGTGT
>NZ_JBVIHP010000322.1:0-1231 GCF_055570235.1 Streptomyces sp. NPDC031274
TCCAAGGCCGACTTCAAGAAGGGCGACTTCGTCCGCCGAGGCTCGACCTGGTTCGAAGTTCTGCGGGTGAACGCCAAGTCGGTGACGATCCCGCACATCCACAACGGCGTCGGCGGGGGCGTCGTGCGCGCCTCGGACAACAAGGTCGTCGACTGGACGTGGCTGCTCACCTACGACGAGGTGTTCGGGCGTCGCAGCGCCGAGGAGATGGAAGCCGCGCTCGCCGAGGCTCGCGCCTCCTAGCCCACCCCCTCTGAACTGGGTTTTCGCAGTTGACCCCACCCCTGACCATAGTAGAATGATTATTAACGAGGGGGTGCTGGACAGGTTGTCACCGGCACCCCCTCACCACGCCCACAGCCCGCCGCACCACATGGCGCAACGCCTGGATGCGGCACGGCACTTCTCCAGAAAGCACCCCATGCCCTACGACACCCAACTCGTCGCCCCAGACCTGCTCGCGCTCGCCGATGAGACGGCCGCCGCACTCGGACCCGAATGGGCCGTGACAGGCCTGCTCGGCACAGCGATCGTGACCCACCCCCTCGGCCTGCGCTGCAGCCTCCAGACCCGCGATGACCTGCTCAGCGTCAGCGCCTTCGTCTCTACGGGCAGCGATCCGGGCCAGCCTGCCAAGCCGTTGACCGCGACCACCCCGATGAAGAGCACGGACGGCGTTAAGCTCGCCGAACTGATCCACAGCCAGGTCCTGCCGCACTTCGGGCGCCATGACGCCCTCGCGGCATTGCGCCTGCTGAGCCTGCCGCTGCGCGACGCCCAACTGCCTGTCGTCGCACAGGGAACCGCGGACCGCTCCGAGCTGGCGCTGCACACCAACGGCAGCACGACTCCGGTCCTCGACGTCCGGATGTCGTCACCGCGTGTCGGCGCCGTGAGCGTCAACGTTCGCCTGAACCAGCTCACAGCCGATCGCGCCATTCGATGCCAGCGCGCCGCGCTACTGCCTGCGCCCCGCTCCGCGAGCGACAGGGCTCTCTTCGCGCCGGACGTACTGGCGGTGATGGATGCAATCCCCGAACTGGGCGCCGCTCCGCCCCTGGCCGGGTTCACCACCCTCTACCGGTCCGAGGGAGGCGCCACGATCGCCCACGACGAGAACGCCGTCAATGCGGACGCACGCTTCAGCATCCGCCTTCTCGGCGCCACGCCAGCCACGGCGTACGCCGTCCTGCGCGCCTACACGGCCAAATGATCCGCCCCGAGGACACCG
>NZ_JBVIHP010000323.1:0-1228 GCF_055570235.1 Streptomyces sp. NPDC031274
CCCTGATCGCGCCGATGCCCGAGGGCTGGTCGTACGAGCAGGCCGCCGCGGTACCACTCGCCTTCCTGACCGCCTACCACGCCCTCGCCGACCTGGGCGGACTGCGCGCGGGCGAGTCGGTCCTCGTGCACAGCGGCTCCGGCGGCCTCGCCCTGGCGGCGATCCAGCTGGCCCGGCACCTGGGCGCGGACGTGTACGCGACCGCCGGCGAGGAACAGTGGGACGCACTGCGTGACCTGGGCCTCGACGACGACCACATCGCATCCTCGCGCACTCCGGCGTTCGAGACCGCGTTCATGGAGGCCACCGGCGGAAGCGGATTCGACCTCGTACTCAACGCGCTGCCAAGGGAGTTCGTGGACGCCTCACTGCGGCTGCTGCCGCGCGGCGGACGCTTCCTGGAAACGGGCAGGACCGACCTCCGCGAGCCGGACGAGATCGCCGCCGCACACCCCGGCGTCGCGTACACGGCCCTCGAACTCCGCGAAGCGGATCCACAGCGGATCCAGGAGATGTTCGTCGAACTCCTGCAGCTCTTCGATGCCGGTGTCCTGCGGCCGCTGCCGGTGCGGACCTGGGACGTGCGGAGGGCGCGGGACGCGTTCCGTTTCGTCAGCCAGGCCAAGCATGTGGGCAAGGTGGTTCTGACGGTGCCGCGGGCTCTCGATCCCGAGGGCACGGTGCTGATCACGGGTGGCACCGGCACGCTGGGTGGTGAGCTGGCCCGGCACTTGGTCGCAGAACGGGGCGTACGGCACCTGCTGTTGACCAGCCGCAGAGGCCGCGAGGCCAAGGGAGTCGCGGAGCTCGAAGCCCAACTGGCCGAGCTCGGCGCCGAGGTGACGGTCGCCGCCTGCGACGCCGCCGACCGCGAGTCGCTGGCCGCCACGCTCGCCGCGATTCCGGGCGCGCATCCGCTGACCGGCGTCGTGCACGCGGCCGGCGTCCTCGACGACGCCACCGTCGGCTCCCTCACACCCGAGCGCCTCGACGCGGTGTTCCGCCCCAAGGCGGACGCCGCACGCCATCTGCACGAACTGACCCGGGACATGGACCTGGCTATGTTCACCCTGTTCTCCTCCTCGGCGTCCGTCTTCGGCGATGCCGGCCAGGGGAACTACACCGCCGCCAACACCTACCTCAACGCCCTCGCCCAGCACCGCCGCCGGCACGGGCTCGCCGGGCAGGCTCTCGCCTGGGGCTTCTGGGCCCAGCGCAGCTCCCTGAC
>NZ_JBVIHP010000324.1:0-1225 GCF_055570235.1 Streptomyces sp. NPDC031274
ACAAAATTTGTCAGAAGATACATGATTTATGGCGATTACATCACCATTGGTAAGGATAAAAGACAGCAAGTGATTTATAAAGTGAAACATGATAAACTATCTGATTTACTTAAAACGTTGGACGATTTGGCAGAAGCCAATAATGATAAAGAGGGGGAGTAGAAAATGGCAAAAATAGGTTATGCTCGTGTTTCAAGCAAAGAACAGAACCTAGACCGCCAATTAGACGCCTTACAAGACGTTTCTAAGGTGTTTTCAGATAAGGCAAGCGGACAATCTACTGAACGTCCTCAATTACAAGCCATGCTGACTTATTTACATGAGGGTGATATTGTCGTGGTGACAGAATTAGACCGCTTAGGACGAAATAACAAAGAATTAACCGAACTGATGAACCAAATTCAACAAAAAGGCGCAACGCTGGAAGTCTTAAACTTGCCGTCCATGACAGGGATTGAAGACGATAATTTAAGGCGTTTAATTAATAACTTGATGATTGAATTGTACAAATACCAAGCAGAAAGTGAACGAAAGCGGATTAGAGAACGGCAAGCCCAAGGGATTGCCATTGCCAAACAACGCGGACGATTTAAAGGACGAAAAAAGAAATATTCTTTTAAAGATGAGGTATTGTAACATGCCTTTGACTTATACCAACAAGGATTAACAGAAAAAGAAATCGAGCGTAAAACTGGAATTAATCGAACGACTTTTCGACGTTATCGTCAAAAATATAACGTGATAAGAGAAGGCAGAACAGAATAAGCTGATATTAGCCCTTTTGAGGGCTTATTCTTTTATCCATGATATTTTATACCAAAGTTACTCTAAAATCGCTTATAAGCTAAAATATGATGTTCTAGGGCTGTTCTAGTTTGTCTTTTCTTGTTAGGGTGCAACTCTGACCGAACAGAGCAACTGTTCGCTTAAACAAACAAGATAAACAGGTCACACTAAAAAAGAATTAGCGCCTCGTCTAAAAAGATAATCCTACCCCAATCCGTCCTTGCGGAGCGGTTTTGATTTTGACCTTGATTTTCAATTTTTGAAAAAAATAAAAAAAGGCGAAGCCTATTTATATTTATCATATATATTTTAATCTTTTGTTCTTTTGCGTGGCTGAAAAGTTAGTGGTAGTGCTTGTGTACAGATTTATAAGCACAGAAAAAACTGTTTATAAGCACAGAAAAAACAGTTTATAAGCACAGAAAAAACAGTTTATAAG
>NZ_JBVIHP010000325.1:0-1220 GCF_055570235.1 Streptomyces sp. NPDC031274
GGTGAAGGGCTGCTGGTCGCGGTCGGCGTCGACGACGCGGTCGCGGCCCTGGCGGGAGACTCCGGTCACGGTCGTGCCGAAGCGGACCTTGTCGCCCAGGATGTCGGCCAGCGGCTGCAGGTACTTCGCGGCCCAGTCACCGCCGGTGGGGTAGGTGTCGCCGTCCGGCTTCACCCAGCCGGTGGGAGCCAGGAGCTTCTCGGCGGCGGGGTCGACGACCTCGCCCCAGGTGGAGAACAGGCGCACGTGGCTCCACTCGCGCACGGCCGCACCGGCCCTGTCGCCTGCTTCCAGAACGAGGGGGTCGATGCCGCGCTCGACGAGGTGGGCGGCAGCGGCCAGTCCGGTGGGGCCTGCTCCGATGACGATGACGGGGAGCTGCTGGGTGCTCATGATGCTCGGTCTCCTCAAAGCGGGGCGTTGGGGGTCAGCGTGCGTGGGTGAGGGCGGTCAGCTGGGTGTGCTGACGGGTCTGGGCCGCTCGGGTGGCGCGGTCGCTGACCTGGGCGCAGCTGTCACAGAAGCTGACTCCGGCCAGGTGACGGGCGGTGCGGCGGGCCCGGGTGACGGTGAGCGCGGTGCGGAGGGTGGCAGTCACGACGACTCCTTGTTTCGATGCCTGTCGATGTCTTGAGCTTGCCACTGGTATCGATGGGTGTCAACATAGACATATGTCGAAGTCGAAGGTTGTCGAACTGCCGGTGCTGGACGCCGAGGCTGTGGTGCCGTGCTGCCCGCCGATCACCGCCGGGGAGCTGTCGTCCGAGGACGCCGAGCGGATGGCTGCCATGTTCAAGGCGCTGTCCGACCCGGTGCGGCTGCGCCTGTTCTCCAAGGTCGCCTCGCATGCGGGCGGCGAGGCGTGCGTGTGCGACATCTCCGACGTCGGCGTGTCCCAGCCGACCGTCTCCCACCATCTGAAGAAGCTCAAGGACGCGGGACTGCTGACCTCCGAGCGGCGCGGGACCTGGGTCTACTACAAGGTGGCGCCCTCCGTGGTCGCGGCGATGTCAGCGATGCTCGACCTGCGCGTCTGACCCTGGATACCGGTCATCCGCAGCCCGGCGGGCAGCAGCGCGCCAGGTAGTCCTTCAGGGCGTCGAGACGGGCGGCCATGCTCGCGCCGTCGGCGCGGTAGAAGACCTGCTTGCCCTCCTTGCGGGAGAGGACCAGGCCACCGCGGCGCAGCAGGCTGAGGTGCTCCGAGGCGGTCGACGGCT
>NZ_JBVIHP010000326.1:0-1219 GCF_055570235.1 Streptomyces sp. NPDC031274
GAGCCTCCGGGCGGGGGGCTGTGGTGCCCATGGTGGTGCTCCTTCGGGTGTGGGAAGGACGCGGGGGGAGGTCCCCCCGCCCGGGGTGGTGCGGGGATTTGTGGTCAGGCGGCCGCAGTGGTGCGGCGCTTGGTGGTGCGCTTCGCTGGCGTGGAGCGGCGGGCCGTGCTCTTCGGCTTTGCCTTGGGCTTCGAGGCCGGGCTGGCCGTCGTGTCAGTGCTGTCCTCGGCCGGGGGCTGGACGGCGGGCGGGATCAACGCGCCGCCCGCGCGCAGGCGCGGCCGGGGGCCGTCGAAGCCGGGCAGCAGCACGGTGCGGATCGCTGTGAGGATCTCCTCAAGCGGCGACGCCGTGAAGCGGACGCCGGTGCTGTACCGCACACCCTTGGGCAGCCGGGTGCTCTCACCAGTCGAACCCTCGGTGTCGGCCGACTGCTCGGGTGCGGGGCCGCCGATGGCGAAGGTCTGCACTGCCCGGCCCTGCCACAGGTGACGGATGCCGATGGCACGGCCGTCGGGGTGGACGAGGCGGATCGACCTGTCCGCGAACCCTGCCGGGCTGTCGTCCGTGTCTTCGCTCCATCCGTCGCCGAGGGCCTCGGAGAGGGGCTTGCCCAGCAGGTAGAGGTCGACCTCGCTGAGGACGACCGGCTCCGCAAGAGCGGTGTCGGACTCGGAACCGGCGAGGTCTGCGGCATCGGACTCGATGGTGCTGCTCAAGGGGTTCTCCTGCTCCAAGAGGTGCGTGAATACAGGGCGTTGAGAGCCGCCAGGTGGATTCAGCGGGTGGCGTGGATGACGGTGGCGGTGCGGATGGTGCGCACCGCGTCCTCGGTCAGGTCTGTGAGCTCGTCTCGCCGGTCGAAGCCCGCGAAGAGCACGGGGCCTTGTATGTCGGCGATCAGGCTCTGGTCGAGGAGGAAGTGCAGGGTGATGGCCGCGTACAGGTTCGGCGGCTGGCCGTCACGGATCTCGGCCGCGAAGGCGACGGTGTTCGAGCCATCCGGGCCGCGCACGTAGCGCAGGACCTCGGCGTCGCTACCGAGCACCTGCTGGACTTGCCTGCGCTGGGCGGCGTCGGTGGTGCTCAGGTGCAGGTCGGTGATCGTGCCGTCGGTGGCGACGAGCAGGGCGTGAACGGTGGCGTCGGTCATGTCGGCTTTCTGTCCGTGATCGGCGGGGTGTTTCCCCCTCAACTTCTAAGTTAATTCTACTAGGTA
>NZ_JBVIHP010000327.1:0-1216 GCF_055570235.1 Streptomyces sp. NPDC031274
GCCGCGAAGAACAACCTCGACGCCGCGAAGAAGATGGCGGAAGACGCGCGCAAGATGCGCGAGGACGCGGCGGGCACGGCGAAGAAGAAGCTGGAAGACGCCTCCGACGCGGGCATCCAGAACCGCAAGTGGTGGGAGGAGGTCGGCGACTGGGTCACCGACAACTGGGACACCATCGTCGCCGTCTGCAAGGTCGTCGTCGCCGTCCTCGGCGTCATCGCCATGATCATCGGCGGACCGATCCTCGGCGCGATCGTCCTCATCGCCGCCCTCGTCGTCCTCGCCGACACCCTCAACAAATACGCCAACGGAGAAGCAGGCCTACTCGACGTCGCGTTCGCCGCCCTGGACTGCATACCCGGCATGAAGGGCATCACCTCCGCCGCCAAACTCGCCAAGGGATTGAAGGGACTCAAGGCGGGCCTCAAGGGCCTGGGCAAGAACGGCCTGCGACGCGGGGCCGATGATGCTGTTGCATCGAGCAAGTCCGCGAAGGGACGTTGCCGCAACGGAGACCCCATCGACATGATCTCCGGCGAGATGCTGATGTCCGAGACGGACTTCGCACTTTCGGGCGTGCTGGGCATGGGGATGGGGCGGACTCATCTGTCGACGTACCGATGGGGCCGGTGGTTCGGACCGTCGTGGGCATCAACGCTCGACCAGCGCCTAGAACTGGACGACGAGGGAGTGCTGTTCTCCACCGAGGACGGAATGATCCTGGTCTATCCGGTTCCGCACGGCACGAACGAGGTCCTGCCGTTGGAGGGCCCCCGGTGGCCACTGACTTGGGACGCTGATCAGCCGGGCGCCCTGCGCGTGACGGACCCGGCGTCCGGGATCAGTCGCCTCTTCGCCCCGGTCGGGCGGAGCTCGGAGCACGACAGCACTTTCACCATGCCCATCAGCACCCTGTCGGATCGCAACGGGAATCGAATCGAATTCGAGTACGCCGACGACGGCAGTCCCTGCAGCATGCGTCACTCCGGTGGCTATCACGTGACGATCGACTCGGATTTCGACCGGGTCACGGGACTCCATCTCATGGGCCCCGAGGGCGAGCAGACGCAGCTCATGCGCTACGAGTACGGCGATGGGCGTCTCGTCGGCGTCTACAACTCCACTGGTCTGCCGTATCGATACACGTATGACGACGAGGAACGAATCACCTCGTGGACCGACAGGAATGGATCCTGGTATCGGTACTCCTACGACG
>NZ_JBVIHP010000328.1:0-1216 GCF_055570235.1 Streptomyces sp. NPDC031274
GTACGAAGGGTTGACGTAGGCGATGACCGAACCGCCGTCGACCTTCATCGGCAGCATCGATTCCTCGATCGGCGACTTCGTGCGCCAGGCTTCCTTGCCGGTGGCCAGGCTGATCGCCACGACCTCGTTGGCACCGGACGTCGCCTCGGTCGGCAGGTAGAGGTTCTTGTCGTCGGTCGTCGCACCCAGGCAGCCCTGCAGGCTGCCGCCGAGGAAGGTCGAGCCGCCGCACTCCGGCGCGAACTTCTCGTCGACGCTGACCTCAGAGCGGGTGTCGCTGCTGTTGGGCTTCAGCGTGGTGATGTTCCACTGCTTCTTGTCCTCATTGGTGAGGTAGACGATCGTCGGGCTCTCGGAGTAGATCCGGCCGACCTTCCAGCCCTTGGGGAACTTCTTCGTCCACACGGCCTTGCCGGACTTCGGGTCGATCTGCTGCAGCTCGTCGTGCTCCGAGGAGGAGCCCGCCCCGCACGACAGGGCGCGGAGCATCTTCTTCCCGCCGGCGAAGCCGCTGGGGAAGCAGGTGCCCTCGTCCTTCTTCGTGGACACGAAGAGCTCCTTGCCGTCGCTCATCCGCAGCGCGGTGCCGGACTGGGAGCGGCCGACCATCAGGGTGTCGCCGGTGAGGGAGAGGTCGGCGTTGGTGGCGAAGTCGAAGAGACCTTCCTCCTTGACCGGCTTCGTCCAGCCCTTGCCGCCCGTCTTCAGGTCGACGACCTGAATCTGGCTGCACTTGGCGTCGTCCTTCTGGCCGTCCTTGTACGCGACGACGATCTTGTTGTCCTTCGTGATCTGCGGGGTCGTGCCACAGATCTTCTGCGGGAACTTGATCGTCGGCCAGGCCGTGTCGCCCGTCTTGACGTTGTAGGCGGTGATCTCCTTGTACGCGGCCTTGACGGCGATGTCGTCCTTGACCCACATGCCATTGGCGTCGGCGCCGGAACCGGGCGCCTTGGGCGCCTCCTTGTACCAGAGCACCTTGGACTCGCCGGGCTGGCGGCCCGCGTTGAGGTCTTCCTGCTCCTCTTCACCGTCGCCGGAGCCGTCGCCCGGGTTGACCGGCGCGGATTCGCTGGCCTTGGGGTCGTTGCTCTTGTTGGCGCTGGGCTTCTTCTTGCCGCCGTCGTCACCGCCGACGACCGCCCAGGCAACGCCGCCGATGACGAGCGCGGCGGCCGCGACGGCAGCCACGATCAGACCGGGCTTGCCCTTGAAG
>NZ_JBVIHP010000329.1:0-1214 GCF_055570235.1 Streptomyces sp. NPDC031274
AAGGGAGAGCGAAGAGATCGGCACGGCACCACCGCACGTGCGCGTCGGGCGCGTGAGCCGTGACGCGGGCGCGAGCCGTCGCCAGGGAGTCCGCCGACCGGTCGACGGCCACGAAGTGGGCCCGAGGGCTGGAGTCGACCAGGTGGACGGTCTGGGCGCCGACCCCGCAGCCGACCTCCAGGACCCGGCTCCCCGCCGGATACGCCGTGCCGTCGTGCAGCAGCGCGGCAAGGGTGTTCGCCTGGTCCCCCAGCCTGCGGGCCTCACGGTGCGAGTATCCGTGGACGTAGTCAGCTGCCAGTCGGGCGGCGGGATCCGGCGTCGGAATGGTGGTGTCGGCGGCTGCGGCTGCTGCTGTCTGCATGACTTCACCCTGCTGCCACTATGGCCTGGTGAACAGGTCCAATGACGGCGGCACTCATCGGTCCAATGACCGCGCCACTGGCCGGTCCGATCGCCGCGCCACTGGCCGGTCCGATGACTGCGCCGCCGAGGGGTCCATAACGGCCGAGCGGTCCACGACGCACGAGACAGGATCCGCAGCCCACGGAGCAGGATCCGGAGCGTACGAGGCACTGTCCGGCGCCGACTTCCTCCAGCTGAACATCGGCGACGCCCCGTCGGGCGGCCGCGCGGACTGGCTGGCCCGGCGCCTTCGCGTCGCGATAGCGGACGGTCACCTGCCGGTGGGCAGCAGGCTCCCGGCGACCCGTGTCCTGGCAAGCGAACTCCGCGTATCCCGCGGCGTGGTCACCGAGGCCTACCAGCGCCTGAGCGAGGACGGGCACGTCGCCGGGCGCGGGCGGAACGGCACCGTAGTGGTCGCCGCACCGGCGAAAGCCCGGCCCGCCGCACCCGCGGACCCGCCTCCCACGCTCGCCACGCCTCCGGGCGCCCTGTTCGACGCCCCGCCCGGCACGGACATCTTCGACGCACTGCGGGCGGCCCCCGCCCGGATCGATCTCTCGCCCGGCGTGCCCGATCTCGCCGCGTTCCCCGCACCGCGTGGCTCCGCGCCGAACGCACCGTACTCAGAGATCTTTCGGCATCCGCCTTCGGATACGGAGACCCGCGCGGGGCCCCGGCCCTGCGCGTCGCCGTCGCCGACTGGCTGGCCCGCAACCGCGGAATCCGCGCCGATCCAGGCGACGTCGTCATCGTCGCGGGCACCGCCCAGACCTTCACTCTGCTCGGCCAGGTGCTGCACGGCGACG
>NZ_JBVIHP010000330.1:0-1214 GCF_055570235.1 Streptomyces sp. NPDC031274
GAGCCCTGTTCCGGCCCGCATTAACGTGGCGGCATGCGATTCGAGGTGCTGGGCCCGCTGACGGTGCGCACGGAGGACGGGGCGGTCGTCCCGGTTCCCGAGCCGAAGGTCCGTGCCCTGCTCGCGAATCTCCTGATTCACCAGGGGCGGCCGGTTCCCGCCGACGTCCTGATCGACGACCTGTGGGGCGAGCGGCTGCCGGGCAACCCCGCCAACACCCTCCAGACCAAGGTCTCCCAGCTGCGCAGGGTCCTGGACAAGGCGGAACCGGGCGCGCGCGAGCTCGTGGCGTACGGCCAGGCCGGCTATCTGCTGCGGGCCCCGGAGGGAACGCCGCCGGAGGAACTGACGGACGCGGCCGGGTTCGTGGCGCTGACTTCCCGTGCGTACGACGCCTGCGCGACCCCTGATGTGCGTACGAGGGTCTCGCTCCTCTCGGAGGCGCTGACGCTGTGGCGTGGACCGGCGTACGCGGATTTCCGGGACGCGGAGTTCGTGCGGGTGGCGGTGGCCCGCCTGGAGGAACAGCGGCTCACGGCCCAGGAGGTGCGGGCGGAACTGCGCCTGGACCTCGAGCCTCCGGGGGAACACGCCTCGCTCGCGGACGAGTTGGCGGACCTGGTGGCCGAGCAGCCGCTGCGGGAGAGGCTGCGAGGCGCGTACATGAGGGCGCTGTATCTGGCGGGGCGCCCGACAGAGGCTCTGGACGCCTATCGCGACCTGCGCGAGCGCCTGGCCGACGACTTGGGCATGGACCCCGGCGCGGAACTCGCCGCGCTCCACGAGGCGATGCTCCGCCAGTCCCCGGAGCTGGCCGCGCCGCGGGCGGAAGCGCGGACGCCGCGCGCCGAGGGGGCGTCGTTCTCTGGGGCGGTGTCGTTCTCTGGGGCGGCGGTCCAGAGCGAGGCCGAGGTGGCACTGCCAACGCCCCGCCCTCGCACGAACCTGCCCGCCCCTGTCACCGCCCTCGTGGGCCGCGAGGACGCGGTGGCCCGGGTACGGGAACTGGTCGGGGCGGCGCGTCTAGTCACCCTGACAGGACCGGGCGGCGTCGGTAAGACCCGGCTCGCGCTGGAGGCGGCCGCGGGGCTCGCGGACGACTTCGAGGAGGGCGTCTGGCTGGTGGAACTGGCCGGCACGAAGAACGACGTCGCCGAGACGGTGGCCGCGGCGCTGGGCATCCGGGACGATCCCTCGCTCGTACGCGGCGACGG
>NZ_JBVIHP010000331.1:0-1211 GCF_055570235.1 Streptomyces sp. NPDC031274
GCAGCGGCCAACTGCTCCTCGGTGAGCGCTGTCGCCCGGAATCCGGCTCCCGTGAGTCGACTGGCCAGCTGATCCACGGAA
Source organism: Streptomyces sp. NPDC031274 (assembly GCF_055570235.1). NCBI lineage: Bacteria > Bacillati > Actinomycetota > Actinomycetes > Kitasatosporales > Streptomycetaceae > Streptomyces > Streptomyces sp. NPDC031274. The sequence continues at coordinate 82 of NZ_JBVIHP010000331.1, forward strand.
CGCATCACGCACTTCTGGGCCCCCACGAAACCGCCCCCGCGCGCCGCCACCGCCTCGGGGCAGAGCTCAGGATCGAGCTTCAGGGCGATCCATGTGATCCGTACGGCCGGTGCTCCGGTCTGGGCCTGCAGCGGGGCGTAGTTGCTGACGGCCACGGACTGCTGGGGAAGATGCAGCGCCGGAGCCGGCTGGGTGTGCTGCACGATCTGCGCCGACTCGAGCCGGATTCCGTCCACCTCCAGGGCGTCGCGGACGAGCCCCACCGGCAGTGGGTGGCGTCCACGCTCGGCCCGCAACGCGGTGGCGTTCGACTCGACTTGAAGCACGGCGGTCACGAATGTCCCGTCCCCGACCATCCCGACCTGCCGCCTGTCCCGGTCTCCGTACACATACGTACGCAGGGCGGGATCACACTCGACGGCAGGGGCGAACGCCGGTTCCGTGCCCGGCGGTATCGGGGCATGCGCCGCCCGGCGCTTACGTGCGCGCAAGGCCCGCGCGGTGCCGAACCATTCGTGCCACGCACGGCCACGACGGCGTACGACCGCAAGCAGCACCAGGACGGCCGCGACGACAGCGGTCGGCACGACGACCAGCGGGTCGATCACCCAGGCGGCCAGCAGGAGGGCTGCGGCCACCTCGATGAGTACAAGCCGTTGCAAGCGAAACGAGCCGAACTGTGCCGAGCGCGCTCGGAGATGAAAGGTGACGGGCCCTCGGGGCGACGACGCGCCGGCATCATCGGGCGCTGCCTGACCTTGATTTCCGGACCTCGACGGTCCCCGAGCCCCGGTCCGCGCTGCGGCAGCCATCAGTCCAACCCCCCGTAAATTCTCCCGAGTCACCCTGGTGATCGCGGGACACGAACCCTCAGGAGTGCCCGCGAACCTTACCCACCTCACACGTGTGATTACTCAACAGGCATAGTAGGGGCCGGGTCTGACAACGGAGGGTGGGGGTGGCACGCCCCCGGCGCCGCACGGGGGAGAAGCAGGCACTCATGGCATCACGGCGGGACGAACTCAACGCCTACACCTTCGCGAAGCGCCGCACGCTGGCGTCCTTCATTCAGCCGTCACCATCGGGTTCGGAGGAAGGCGCACCTCGCCCGCTGCGTGGCGTGGTCCCCG
>NZ_JBVIHP010000332.1:0-1211 GCF_055570235.1 Streptomyces sp. NPDC031274
ACGGCGATCTTGGTGCCGCCGCGTCGTTCCACCGGGGTCAGCCGCACGGTGCGCCGCCCTGGCGCGGCGAGGCAGGCGACCTGGGAGTCGCGGGTCCAGCCGAGCTTCCAGGAGTGCCAGCCCAGGTACTGCGGGGCATGACCGGCGATGTCGCCCATGATGTCCCAGCCGCCGGCGTACCTGTGGGTGGCACCGGTGAAGGAGTACAGGTCGGGCAGGCCGAAAGTGTGGCCGGTCTCGTGGGCGGCGACCTTGGGGCCCCAGCGCCACAGGTCCTGGCCGAAGGTCACGGCCCACTTGATGCGGGTGCCGTCGGCCCGCACGCCGGACGTGGCGGGGTCGTAGAGATAGGTCGGGGAGAAGGAGATCGCCCGGGCCGCACGCGTGGGGACGACGTACACCATGTCGTAACGGGAGAGGTCCGCGTACGGGTCGGCGGCCGTGACCGCGTCGCGTACGTACTTCTCGTGGGTCTCGAAGGTGAGGCCGCGCTCGAAGCCGTACGAGTCCGACGCTGCCGGCATGCGGATCCAGCGGTGCAGGGACGTGAGGTCGAGGCTTGTGCGGCCGTGGCTGGCCTTGCGCAACCAGTCGGCGGCGGGGGCGAGTTGAGACACGTACTCGTCCGTGGAGCTGGTGGCCTCGGCGTCGGGGAAGTCCACGAACAGCGTCAGGACGCGGCGGGTTCCGGTGCTGGGCTGGAACCGGGCGCGGTCGGTGTCGTGGCCTTCGTCCGTCCAGCCGGTCCTGCCGGGCAGTGCGCACGCGGCGGCGGGGGTCGTGGACCGATGGACCGGCGACGGAGCGGACGCGTTCGCCGTAGTGGCGGCGACGAGACACGAGGCGGCGGCGATGGCCGCGACACCGAGGCGCGGGCGGGCCGGCAGCAGGACAGACATGTCACTCCCGTGGAAGGTGGTGGCAAGGATTGAGGAAGGACAGGCGGGGCAGGGGGCAATCTGCTTACGCGCGCCCTGCGGCCAGGTCCATCAGGCGTGCGAGGACGCGGCCGCCCGACGCGGTGACGCCGTCGTGCTCCCACTCATTGGTGACCCAGGCCCGGGTGGCGCCGACTTCGCGTGCCGTGCGCAGGGAGAGGCCTGCATCGACGTACATGTCGTCGTGGTAGATCGCGGCGGCGGCCGGCACCTCGTTCGCGGCGAGGCGCGCCATGTCGTACAGGGGCGCCCAATCGGTGCGTGCGGCAAGGA
>NZ_JBVIHP010000333.1:0-1210 GCF_055570235.1 Streptomyces sp. NPDC031274
TGGGGAAGGACGTCCACCAGAAGCCCTTGCCTGCCTTGTCCAGGTTGAAGTTCTTGTAGGGCTCACCGTCCACGTACCGCTTCTTCTGCTCCAAGTCCCACTGGTGGCCGGTCGATTCGGCCTGCCAGATCGGCTCGACGTACTTCTTGAACTCAGCCGGCGAGTACGTGGGGGCGTACCAGCAGGCGGGCGGGGTCCAGTTCGTCGCGGGGGTCACGGCGCCGGTCTTGGGACCGGAGCCGTTCTTGGAGCGGTCGTAGACGATGCCGGATGCGGTGGCGGACAGTTCATCGCCGTCCGCGTTGCCCGAGGCGTCGCTGTCAGATCCGTTGCCGCCTCCCAGTCCGCCGCCTCCCGGCGGAGTCTGGTCGGCGAGGGCGGCAGGGCCCGAGAGAGTCCATGCTGTTGCCACCAGCGCTGCAACGGTGAGAACTCGGAGGCGTCGGCTCATGGCTGGCACACTGCAGCGCCGCGAGTGGATGTGATCTTCACGAGTTCCCAAACCCCTTCTTGGTTCTTCTCGACCTGCGCGCCGTACAGGATGTAGCTGTTCTTGGTCACCTTGGTGCGCTTGATCTTGTCGGTCTTGATGACCTTGCTGTAGCCCTTGCTCTCATCGCCGCAGTAAGTGAGTGAGGCGGCTGTCTTGGACTTCACCGTCACCTGCCGGTTGAAGTACCGCACCGCCCCTGTCACCGTCCAGCCCGCGTCCTTGAACCCTTTCACCCAGCTTTGCGACGAAGCGGCGGCCTCGCCCTCGGTGAAGAACTCAAGTGCCGGTAGCTGCGGATCGCCGGCCACGATCGCCGCGTTGAGCGCGCGGATGAAGTCCGTGTTGTCACGAAGGATCGCGTCCTTGGCCGCGTCGCCGGTCTGCTCCGGCTTGAAGGCCAGCTTGACGTCGGAAGGCAGATCGATCTTCGGGCGCTTTGCACTCCCCGAGTCCGATGCGCTGGGCGAAGCCGATTTCTTCGCGCCGTTCTGCTCTGCCCCGGCGATCTTGTCGTTGTCCTTGGACTCGCCGTCGCCGCTTCCGCAGGAAGTCAGCAGCAAAGCTGCGGACGCGGTGAGGGCGACCGTCGCGAGACGGAGAGGGCGGTTCACTGACGGCTCCTGGTGAGGGTGAGAGTTAGCGCGAGCTAAGCACGCTAGTGGGAGCTGATCCGTGGCACCAGAGAGATATCTGCTGAGTTATGGGGCGTGTGGGGCT
>NZ_JBVIHP010000334.1:0-1207 GCF_055570235.1 Streptomyces sp. NPDC031274
CGACCCAGACTCCAACGCCGTGAAGTGGTTGGCCGCAAATGCTGCCGATTCGCGTGCCACGAAGATCGCCCGTTCCTTCGTCCGGCGACCGGCCGCCAAGTGGTTCGGGGACTGGAACAAAGACGTCCAGGCCGACGTGGACGCCTACGTGACGGCCGCAGCCGCGGCCGGGCGGCTGCCGATCCTGACGGCCTACAACATGTTCAATCGGGACAACGGCGGCCAGTCCAGCGGTGGAGCCAACTCGCCTGAGGAATACCGCACATGGATCGACGCCTTCGCCGCCGGCATCGGTGACCGGCCCGCCCTCGTCATCGTCGAACCCGACTCCCTCAGCCAACTCGGCAACCTTCCCACCGAGGCGGCGCGATCTGAACGCACCGCTCTGGTCGCGTACGCGGCCAACGCCCTGGCTGCGCGCCCCCTCGTCCCCTCCTACCTCGATGGAGGCAACGCGACCTGGATCAAGTCCGACGAGATGGCAGTTCGCCTCGCAGCAGCAGGGGTGGGCGTTGTACGGGGTTTCGCGATCGGGGTGTCGAACTTCGACTCCACCGATGTCTCCTGCACATACGGCCACCAGGTCTCTCAGGCGCTCGCTGGTCTCGGCGTTCCTGGTGCACGGTTCGTCGTCGACACCTCCCGCAACGGGAACGGGGCGATGGATGAGAACGGGCAGCACGTCGACTACTGCAACCCGGCTGGACGGCGCCTCGGTGTGCCGTCGTCGATCGGCGTCGGCGGCGCCGACTACTTGCTGTGGATCAAGGTCCCTGGCGACTCCGACGGCCTGTGCGGCGTGGCTCCAGTTCCCGCGGGCACTTTCTCGCCGTTCCTCGCGGAGAGTCTCATCGACGGCCGATAGATCGTCGGGAGAGGGCGCCTCAGGTCCCCTGGCAGTCAGGTCGCAGGGGATGCAACGGGGAAGGTCGCGGGTCCCGGGCCTTCGTCTGGGCATTCCACGCGCACGTGCAGGTACGGGCCGAGGCCGTCCGCCAGCCGACGCGTGAGCGTGGCGTATACCCATCGGGCCAGAACAAGACGGTCCGCGTTCGGGCTCGGCTCGTCACCGAGCCGTCCGAGTTCCCGGTATTGGAGGTCACGCTCGAGCTCGGCGACTACGGTCTTCAGGGCCATCGCATCGTCGTCACTGCCCTCCGCCACCGCGGTCGTGAGCTCGACAGTGACGTGGTATTCGTGACCCCGG
>NZ_JBVIHP010000335.1:0-1206 GCF_055570235.1 Streptomyces sp. NPDC031274
GGGTCGCCGGGCTGCGAGTCCGGTACGCGCACGACGGAGCCGGAACAGTTGCTCAGCGCCACCGTGCCCGCGAAGTCAACTGCCTTGGTCTTCACGGACTTTGCGGGCTTTGCGGGCTTCTGCTTCGCCTGCTGTGTCTGCTGCGTCTGATCCACGGGCGCCTGCGAGCCCGTGCTGACCGCCGTCGCGGGAGCCGCCGTAGCGCCGATCAGCGCTGCGGCGAAGATCGCGCCGACGAGAGGCTTGTTCATGTGGGGGGTCCCCTCTGGTGACTATGTGACCGAAGTTGCTTCGGTTTTGTCATGCGCATTGTTGAGGTACTCGGCCGCGAGGACAAGACCACAAACGGACACACCTGACCGCTGACAGAACACTTGCCGGTCAGCAGCGCGTCGAAGCGCCCATCTGACCGACGAAGTTGTCGTTCGACATCCAGCCCGACGTGCTCGTGCCCGCCACCTGGACGTAAGTCCAGTCGTCACCCTGGGCGTTGACGACCGAGCAGTGGAACAAGAGCTTCGAGTCGGTCTGGATCGGGGTGATCTCGGAGCAGGTCTGGTAGGGGCCGGTCACCATGCTGTATCTGCCGGCCAGGTAGGCGTACGTTCCCGGATTCGGGTTCCGGTGGCTCCAGCCGCTGCAACTCTTCGACACCGAACTGGGCTTGGAGGTGGGAGACGCGGGCGGTCGCGGGGCCGTGCCACCGCCACCGCCACCGTCAACTCCGCCGTCCGGTGTCGCCGACGCCCCCGCCCCGCGGTCCTTGTACTTGTCACCCCCGGAATCGCCCGGCCGCTTCGACGGGGTCTTGGACGGCTTCCCCTGGGCGTCCGCCGAGGACGAAGGGCGCGGGGACCGCTTTCCGCCGCCCATGCTGCCCCTGCTCGGCCGAGCGCTGTCCTTCGGAGCGCCGGGACGGCTCGGCGCCGCCTGCGCCTCGTCGCTCTTCGCGCCTTCGTCCTTGCCCACCAGGACGTAGGTGATGCCGCCGCCGGCCAGCACGACGCCGGCCGCCACCGCGGCGATGACCGTACGGCTCCGGTTCCGGCGCTGTGCACGTCCTGCGGCGCGCCCCGCTACGCGCCCGCCGGGCGGCGGAAGCGTGCTCGCCATACCGCCGGACATCTGAAGTCCGCCCTGCACAGGCTGCGGGAACGGTGCGACAGGCGCCCCGAACCCGGCTCCGGGCGGGGGCGGCTGGACGGC
>NZ_JBVIHP010000336.1:0-1203 GCF_055570235.1 Streptomyces sp. NPDC031274
CCGCCCCCGCGTCCTAGGGGAAACGCGGGGACGGGAGGGGTGTCTTGCTGCGCGGAAGAATGCGACGGGACCGGCGGGATCGGCAGGGCCGTCAGGAACGGTCCGATCCGCTCGACGCGGCACAGGAGGACCGGGTGCGGGCGGTGCTCGCGCTCGGCGGAGTGCCGCACGCCGATCTGCCCGACGGTGTCCAGCAGGTCAGGCTCAAGCTCCTGGAGCGGGCGGCGGACGGGCGCGATGCGCCGCGTGACGTGTCCGCGTGGGCGGCGGTCGTCGCCTCCAACCTCGCCATGGACTGGCACCGGGCACGCCGCAGGCAGGAGCGGCTCGGGGAGCGGCTCGCCGTGCTGTGGCGGGAGGCGACGGACGAGGACGGGGCGGAGACGCGGGCGCTCTCGATGGCCGTGACCCAGGGCCTGGACGCGCTGCCCGACACCCAGCGGCAGGTCGTCGTCCTGCGCTTCTACGCCGATCTGCCGGTCAGGGCGATAGCGGACGAGCTGGGCATTCCGGAGGGCACGGTCAAGAGCAGGCTGCATACGGCGGTACGGGTGCTGCGGACGCGGCTGCACGAGGGCGAGGTGGTGTGACGGTGGCCAGGGACGAGTACGACTACGACCACGACTACGACCACGATGCGCTGATGCTCGCCCTCACGGGCGATCCCCTGCCCGAGGCCTCCCGGCAGGACCCGGAGCTCGTGGCGGAGCATGCCGCGACTGTGGCGGATGTCGCACTGCTCAGGGAGCACATCCGGGGGGCGGGCCACGCACTGGCGGCTCCGGAGCCGGTAGCTGTGCCGAAGCCGGTCGCCTCCGTACGCCCCGCCGGTGTCCGGCGGCGGCGCCTGACGATGGCGCTCGGGCTTGCCGCGGCCACCGCGGCGGTCTCGCTGGTGGGCGGGCTCGCCTGGCTCGCGGTGGAGAGCGGGGGCGGGGTCACCGAGAGCGCCGACTCCGACGCGGCGAAGGGCGCGGCGCCGGGGGACGACAAGGCGGACGGTGGCGGGGCCGCCGAGGATCTCTCACCCGAGGGGTACGTGGCGTGCGCGCGGCTCATCGTGGAGGGCACGGTGAACCGGGTCGAGCCGATCCCCGGAGCGGCTCAGGAGCGGATCGTCCTGGACGTCTCCCGCTACTACAAGCCGGTCAGCGGCAAGAAACAGATCACGTTCGTGATGGATGTGGACGTGGACCCGCGGCT
>NZ_JBVIHP010000337.1:0-1202 GCF_055570235.1 Streptomyces sp. NPDC031274
AGGCCGTCGGCGTCGGGACCCAGCGCCTCGTCGTGGATGCGGGCAGCGAGACGGTCCGCGATTACCTTGGCCAGGAATTCCGTGGTGGTATTGATGCCGACGAAGTCCGGATCATCGTCGAGATTCTGGTATGAGAGTGCCGCGACGATCCTGTGCACCTCTCTGGCTGCCAGGCCCATGTCGACAACGAGGTTGTCACCGTCCAACTCCGGGCGTTGAAAGGTCGCGTCGACCAGGTACGTCGCTCCGTGCAGGCGTTGCGCGGGGCCGAAAACCTCTCCGCGGAAGCTGTGGGCGATCATGAGGTGATCGCGGACTGTGACGGTGAACATGACCTCTCCGGACGGGTGTTGACGGCGCGGTGGGTGCGGACGCGGTTCAGTCGGCGTCGTAGCGGATGCGCTGGCAGAGGCCGGGCAGATTGCCCGAAGCGATCTCGGCCATGACCTCCGGGAGTTCGTCGAAAGCGGACTCGCCGGTGACCAGTACGTCGAAGACCGGGTCCCGCAGAAGGTCGAGCGCAAGGCCGAGCCGGTCGGCGACCGTGTGGCGCCCGCGCCGCTCCAGCGGTATGGCGCCGACCTGACTGCTGCGCAGCGACAGACGACGGGAGTGGAAGAACTCCCCCAGCGGCAGCGTCACCGGCTGGTCCCCGTACCAGCTCAGATCGACCACGGAGCCCTCGGGAGCGAGCAGTTCGAGGGAGCGCCGGAGCCCCGCCTGGGTGGCGCTGGCATGAAAGACGAGATCGCAGTCGCCTGTTGCCTGTGCGGGATCGGCGAAGGAAACGCCGAGCGCCGTGGCGACCGCCGCGCGGGTTGGATCGATATCGACGAGTTGCACCCGGATCCCGGGGAACCTGGCCAGGAGGGCGGCCACACAGCAGCCGACCATGCCGGCGCCCACCACTGCGATGCGATCACCGATCTGCGGTGGCGCGTCCCACAGCGCGTTGAGCGCGGTCTCGACAGTCCCGGCCAGCACGGCCCGATCCGGCGGCACTCCATCGGGGATCGCCGTGAGAGCCCCGGCCGATACACGAAATCGCGTCTGGTGCGGGAACAGGCTGAACACGGCTTTGCCCACGAGTTCCGCCGGCCCAGACTCCACCCGACCGACGTTGAGATACCCGAACTTGACGGGTCCGGGAAAGTCCCCCTCCTGGAAGGGGGCACGCATTGCCTCGTACTGGTTGGCGGGGA
>NZ_JBVIHP010000338.1:0-1200 GCF_055570235.1 Streptomyces sp. NPDC031274
GCTCTCCATGGTGCGCAGCCGATCGATCGCACAACGGCTAGGCTCGGTGTGTGATGTCGAAACAGCACACATCAGGGCCATACGCCATCGTGGCTGTCGCGTCATCCGCGGGAGGCATTCAAGGCCTCGGCACGCTCCTCGGCGGCCTCGGCCCCGCGCTGCGCGTGCCCGTGCTCGTGGTCCAGCACCTCGATCCACGCCACAGGACACTCCTGGCGGAGGTTCTCTCCCGTCGTACGGACCTGCCCGTGAAGCTGGCGGAGGACCAGGAGCACATGGAACCGGGGACCGTTTATCTCGCGCCGCCCGACCATCACCTCCTCGTGGGGCCCGCGGGGCTCTTGACCCTGTCGGACAGCGAGGTCGTGAACTATGTGCGCCCCTCCGCCGACCTGCTCTTCAAGTCGGTGGCCGGCGCGTACGGAACGCGGGCCGTCGCCTGTGTCCTGACCGGCACCGGCGTGGACGGCGCGAGGGGCGTGGCAGCGGTCAAGCAGCGGGGCGGCACCGTCATCTCCGAGGATCCGGAGACCGCGCAGTTCGCGGGCATGCCCACGGCGGCGGTCGCCACCGGAGCCGTGGACTTCGTACTCCGACTGGACGAAATCGCCGCGGCGGTCCGCGGACTCGTCGAGGACAAGAGGCAGTGATGAGTGAGCCGTCCGGCGCCGGTGCCGAGCAGGGCGCCGAGCCGCAAGCCGCGGAGCATCCCGAGAGCGTGCCCGTCCCGGCCGTCGACCCGGGTCTGGAAGACCTGCTCGGCTTCATCCGCGACTCGCGCGGCTTCGACTTCACCGGCTACAAGCGGTCCACCCTCGGGCGCCGCATCCGCAAGAGGATGCAGGACGTCGGCACGAATGACTACGCCGACTACCGCGATCTCCTGGAAACCGACACCGTCGAGTTCCGCACGCTCTTCAACACGATCCTGATCAACGTCACCTCGATGTTCCGCGACCCGGACGCCTGGGAGCTCCTCCAGCGTGAGGTGGTGCCCGACCTGATCACTGGTCTGGGCACCGACGACGAGATCCGGGTGTGGAGCGCGGGCTGCTCCAGCGGTGAGGAGGCGTACTCACTGGCCATCATCTTCGCGGAGGCCCTCGGCATCGAGGAGAGCCTGAACCGCGTCAAGATCTACGCCACGGACGTCGACGAGGAGGCGCTGCGCGACGCCCGCGCCGGCCAGTACCCGGCGCG
>NZ_JBVIHP010000339.1:0-1200 GCF_055570235.1 Streptomyces sp. NPDC031274
GTCGACCGGCTCACCGGTGACTCAAGTGCCGGGTACTGGGTCCACCTCGATGTCGACGTCCTGGATGACGCGATCATGCCTGCCGTCGACTACCGCCTCCCCGGAGGGCTGACCTGGACAGAACTGGAGGACGTACTACGGACAGCGCTGGCCGGAAAGCGAGCCGTCGGCCTGGATGTCACAATCTTCAACCCCCGCCGTGACCCCGAAGGGAAGATCGCAGCCCGCCTCACCGAGTGCCTGCGCCGGGGGCTGTCTGCGCGGACCGACCACCAAACCTGAGCCAGAACCAACTTCCGTGGAGCAGTAACACTGCGTGCCACCGAAACGCCACTCCAGGGGGTTTCGCCTGTGCTCACTCTCCCCGAGACGGGAGGTTCGCGGCTGTACCTTCGACTACGGTGTCAGCCCGATCCTGCCGAAGACCTCGCCCGCGTCCATTTTCTGGTGCGCCAGTACGGCTGAGTCCAGTGGCAGCACCTCGTGCACCACTGTTTCGATCTCGCCCCGGCTCGCTGCGGCGAACTGCCCGCTCCGCACGGCACGCCGTTCGGCTGCGGTGACGGTGGCGGTGCTGAAAGCAGCGAAGGACATCGACTTCTGGAACGCCGCCATGATCTTCGTGCCGAAGTCCGCCGGTGGCTGGCCTGCGACAGCGCCCACGGCCACCATGCGGCCGTTCGGGTTGAGCCGGTCGAAGAACGACGGCATGTCCTTGCCGGCCACCACGTCGATGATGACGTCATAGCCTACGGGAGCTGCTTCCCCTCCGTCGCCTGAGCGGCCCAGCACATGGGTCGCGCCGAGGCGTCGCAGTGGCTCGCCGCGAGCGGCGAATTGCACTGTCGTGATCCCGATGCTGCCGGCCGCACCATGCACCAGGACCGTCTCCTCGGGAGCGAAGCGGGAGTGGCGGAGCCCGAAGTGGGCCACCACGCCAGAGCTGCCGAGTGTCACCGCATCGACTGCGGACAGGTTCACGGGCAGGGGAACGATCTCCTCGACCGGCGCGAGGGCCTGTTCGACGCAGCCTCCGCCGCTGCCGGTGAAGGCCCACACCCGCCCGCCGATCCACGACGCGTCGACGCCGTCGCCGACCGCGGTCACGGTGCCCGCCACCTCGCTGTCCGGGATGTGGCCATCCTTTTCGGACAGCTCAAGCGCGAGAGCTTCTACGTCGACGAGGGGTGCGCCGATCCT
>NZ_JBVIHP010000340.1:0-1199 GCF_055570235.1 Streptomyces sp. NPDC031274
ACTGCCGCCGATCTCGCGGCCGCCGTCGTCCTCGCCCGAGCGGGCCGCGGCGCGCTCGTCGGGGCCGACAAGACCTGCTGCGCGCTCAACCCGCTGCACGGCCCCGCCACGGGCTGGCGCGACGCCCAGTACGCGCCCGACGACCAGCGCCTGCGCACCATCCCGGTGTGCGCGGGGTGCCGCGTCCTCGTCGCCGTGCAGCCCCGCCTCGCCTACACCCTCCGGCTCACGCTGCCGGGCCCGCGGCGGGGTGAGCGCGTGCCGTACGAGGAGGCACCGGGTCCGCTGTCCGCGGCTCGTGACGGAATCCCCCAACTCATCCGCCAGGTAAGGGAGTACGCCGGTGTCCAGTGACGTGAAGCGTGCCCTCACGACGGCGGGCGTCACCCTCGTGGCGCTCATCGCGGCGGCGCTGCCTGCGGTGGCGCAGGCACCCGGGGCGCCGAGTCCGGGCGAGAAGGTCGCCGACGCGTTGCGCAGGTCGCCGGTGTACGTCGACGCCGCGTACGCCGACTCCGTGCCTCCCGCCCGCCAGAAGCAGCTCGTACGGCAGATCGAGAAGACCGGACTGCCGATCAAGGTCGCCTTGGTGCCGATCGTGCAGGGCGACGCGTACGACGGCGAGGCCGACGCCTTCGCGGAAGTCGTGCACGACCGCGTCGACCGCCGCGAGCTCATCCTCGTCACGGGCGGCGACAGGTGGAGCGGAAGCCTCAACGGCTACGAGTGGCCGGAGGACGACAAGCACCAGGCCCGCGACGCGGTGGGCGCGGTCGGCTTCCTCGACGAGATGAAGGACGCGGGGCTCGCGGAGCGGACGGAGAAGGCGATCGAGCTGATCGCGGAGGGCGACGGCACGCAGGTGTACGAGGACGCCACGGCGGATCTGCGGGACGGTGACGGCGGGGGCGGCAGCCTGCCCCGCGAGAACGCGGACGAGGACACCGAGGGGGCGGATGACGATGGCTCCCCCTGGTTGCTGCCCGTCGCAGTCGCCGTAGCGCTCGCCCTGGCGGCAGGGGCCCTCTTCTTCGTACGCGTACGTGTACGCCGCCGGAGCCGCGGGAGGAGCGGGAGGAGCGGCCCTCAGCGCTACCCGAGCGCGACCGGCTGTCCCCCCTCTCTTCCCCCGGCGCGGTGTTTTGGATTACGCCGCGCCACGGAAACGGGAGCGGCTCCACACACCGAAACCGACGGCA
>NZ_JBVIHP010000341.1:0-1198 GCF_055570235.1 Streptomyces sp. NPDC031274
CACGCCCACGCGGGACTTCACGTACGTGACGGACACCGCGCGGGGCTTCATGGCGCTCGCGGAGTGCGAGGCGGCCGTGGGCCACGCGGTGAATCTCGGGGTGGGCCAGGAGATTTCGATCGGCGACCTGGCGAAGGCGCTGATCGAGGCGTCCGGCCGTGAGGCGAAGGTGGTCGTCGACCCGTCCCGCCTGCGCCCCTCGGGCAGCGAGGTGCAGCGGCTCCTCTCTGACAACTCCCGGGCGAGGGAGTGGGCGGGCTGGACTCCGGAGGTCTCCTTGTCGGAGGGCCTGAAGCGGACGTCGGAGTGGGTCGCCGAGAACCTCCGCCTCTTCGCGGCGGACCGCTACCAGGTCTGAGCGGTCGCCTGGGGCGGCCTGAACGTCCCTCCACCCCGCCGCTCCCCGGCGGACGCCTCCCGGGCTGAGGGCACGCGCAACGAGCCCCACTTCCCGCCCGCTCCGCGGCGGACGCTGCCCCCCCGATTGCCCCGGGGCACGCGCAACGAGCCCCGCTTCCCGCCCGCTTCGCGGCGGACGTCTCCCTCCCGCCCGCCCGATTGCCCGGGGCACGTGGTGCGCGTCTCTGGCCGACTGCTCCGCTGTGGGCTTCAGTTCGCCGCTTCGCGGCGGTCTTTCCCACCCGCCCACCCGATTACCCGGCGGTGTGGCTGCAGGGGTGATCCACTCCAGCTGTGCGCGTTGGCCGTGTGCTGCGGGGTGAACGGGTGGGTGGGCGGGGAGAATCCGTCGCGGAGCGGCGGGACAGGGTGTGGCGGCCATTGGCTGATGTGTGGGTCCGCGCTAGCCGTGTGCTGCGGGGTGAACGGGTGGGTGGGCGGGAGAGATCCGCCGCGAAGCGGCGGCCCAGGGTCTGTTGGAGCCGCAGCCGCAGCCGCAGCCGCAGCCGCAGCCGCAGCCGCAGCCGCAGCCGCAGCCGCAGCCGCAGCCGCAGCCGCAGCCGCAGGCAAGCTGCCCGGCAGGGGTGATGTCAGAGGCCGGTGAGGGTCTCAGGACCGGCCGCAGCCGCCGCCAACCCCCCCAGCAAGAGCAACGTAAAGCGGCGGGCCCAGTCCTCGTCGACCGGTTCCGCGCTGACCAGGGCGCGGTGGACCACCGCGCCTGCGATCACGTCGAAGATGAGGTCGGCGGTCCGCCCGGCGGCGGCGGGGTCGGGCTCCGGCGGGAGTTCCCCCCGCT
>NZ_JBVIHP010000342.1:0-1196 GCF_055570235.1 Streptomyces sp. NPDC031274
CTCATGAAGTCGTTCAAGCTCGGCGACTTCGGCCAGGCGTATCCGATCGCGCGCGGCACGGCGCCGCTGGTGGTCACGGTCCTGGCCGCGGTCTTCGCTGGCGAGGTCCCGGACGGCTGGCAGGCGGCCGGCGTCGCGGTGTCCTGCGCGGGCCTGACGGGACTCGCCCTCTGGGGCATACGCGGGACGGGCCGCCGCCCCGACTGGGCGGCGATCGGCGCGGCCCTTGCGACGGGCGTCTCGATCGCGGCGTACACGGTGGTGGACGGTCTCGGCGTCCGCGCCTCCGGGTCCTCCATGGGCTACATCGCGTGGCTGATGATCCTGGAGGGCCTCGCGATTCCGCTGTACGCGGCGTACCGCTGGCGCGGCGAACTGGTGGGCCGGCTGCGCCCGTTCGCGACGGTGGGCCTGCTGGGCGCGGCCCTCTCCGTGGCCGCGTACGGCCTGGTCCTGTGGGCCCAGACCAAGGCGGACCTGGCGCCCATCTCGGCGCTGCGGGAGTCCTCGATCATTGTCGGGGCGGGAATCGGGGCGGTGTTCTTCAAGGAGAAGTTCGGGGCGCCTCGGCTGGTGGCTGCGGGGTTGATGGTGGCGGGGATCGGGTTGATGCTGCACGCGGGTTAGGACTTCGGTGCTGTCAGTCTGTTGATACCCCTGGCGGCCGCCTCCGGCGTCTCTTTTGCAGAAACCCCTCGTTGGGCCCCGTGGGCATCGAGCGATGCCGCGAACGGAGATCCCCTTGCGAATGACCGACATCCACCGTTGCGACGTCCGGCCCGGCAGGCTCGTGGAGTGGACGCTGCATCCGTCGACCGTCGAGGCGGCGGCTGGTTTGCCGGAGGATTCCCGGCCGCCCGCCTATGTGCAGGAGTCACACATCCGAACGTCGCGTTCCGTACGCGAGGACGGCTTGTACGTGCCGACCTGGAGCGGTGCGGCGTTCGACATCCGCGGGGCGGTGGACACCGAGGCCCTCCAGGAGGCGCTGCGGACCTGGACCCTTCGGCACGAGACACTGCGCAGCGGATTTCGCTGGATCGGCGATGAGATGCGGCGGTTCACGCTGGACGCCGATGCCGTCGCGTTGCACCGCGAGGACATCGGCGACTTCGGCGACGCGACGACGCTGATCCGGTACCTGGAGGACCGCTTCGATGTCGCGGCGGACGCCCTCAGCTGGCCGAACTTCATCT
>NZ_JBVIHP010000343.1:0-1196 GCF_055570235.1 Streptomyces sp. NPDC031274
AGACTGGTGGTACGGGTGAAGCTGCTGCCGACGCCCGAGCAGGCGACGGCACTCGAGGCGACCCTGCGCGCCTGCAACCGGGCCGCCACCTATGCGGCGCGGGTCGCGTTCGAGCAGAAGGTGTACTCCCGTAACGACCTGCAGAAGCTCGTCTACGCGGAGGTGAAGTCGACGTTCGGCCTGTCCGCCCAGCCTGCCGTGCGGGCCATCAAGAAGACCGTCGACGCGTACACCACACTGCGCACGAACCTGAAGGCGGGGAACCTGGGCAAAGTCGGCTCGAGCGCTGGGCGAAGGCGACCGGCTCACCGCTCGCCTTCCGGGCCCAGGCCGCCCAACCGTTCGACGACCGGTGTCTGTCCTGGCAGCACGACGCCCGCACGGTCTCGATCTGGACCCTGAACGGCAGACTGAAGGACCTGCACTACACCGGCCAGGTAGACCAGCTCAAAACCCTGGCGGAGTTCCGTCGCGGCGAGTCCGACCTGATCTGCACCAAAGGCAAGTGGTATCTCCTGGCCACCTGCGACATCCCCGACCCCGAGGTGTTCGAGCCGGGCGACTTCCTCGGTGTGGACCGGGGCATCGTCAACCTCGCCACCACCTCCGACGGCACCAACTACCAAGGCCGCCACCTGACCCGCTACCGCCGCTGGCACGCAGCCAAGCGCAGCGAACTGCAGGCCAAACAGACCCGCTCGTCCGTGCGACGGCTCGCCCGGCGCGCCAAGAAGGAGTCCCGTCATGCCACCCATGTGAACCACCGCATCGCCAAGGAAATCGTGGCGGTCGCCCAACGCACCGGTCGCGGGATCGCCGTCGAGGAACTCGGTGGCATTCGCGAGCGGGTACGGCTTCGCCGCGACCAGCGCGCCACGCTCTCCTCCTGGCCCTTCCACCAACTCGGAGCGCACCTCGCCTACAAGGCCCGCCGGGCCGGGGTCCCGTTCCTGGAGGTGGATCCGGCCTACACCTCGCAGCGCTGCCCGCGCTGCGGGAACACCGAGCGCGCCAACCGCAGCTCTCGGGACGTGCGCAACCGCGCACGCTCGGCGTGGGTGCTCGTCAACGCACCCGTTCCTGGGCCGGGGTGAACCGCCCGGAACAGGGAGAGGCGAACCGTGGCCGTCCCAGTTTAGGGGGTAGGCGGGGGCGCGACGAAACGTGAATGACCAGAGCCACACAAACTTTGTTTT
>NZ_JBVIHP010000344.1:0-1195 GCF_055570235.1 Streptomyces sp. NPDC031274
GACTTGATCGACTTCAGGTCGGACGCGACACCGGGGTCGGCCATGGAGAACGACTTCCCGATGCCCTTGAAGGCACTTCCGCCGCCCCGCTCCGCCAGTTCGTTCCTGGCGGCCGCGAAGTTTCCCTCGCCCGGCTTGAGGGTCTTGAGATTCTTGCCCCAGGCCGCCTTCGAGAACGGTTCGGTGAACGGCTCCTTGAGGGACTTCCAGCCGTCGCCCTTCTCCAGCTTGAATTTCTTGCCGGAGAGCTTTCGCAGGTTCTTGTTCGCCCTGGTGACCTGCTTCGCGGTCCGCGCCGCTCCGGCCCGGCCCATCTTGCTGAGCGCCGTCTTCGCGAACTTGCCCGCCACCTTCGAGAAAGCCTTGCCCACACCCATCAGGAGGAAGCCGACCGCCGCCAGGCCCACGTCCATCCAGTCCGCATTGCCCTGGAATACCTGGATGATGGTGCAGATGGTGGTGATCAGCGTTGCGATCATGGCAATCGCGCCCAGGACTCCCGCCAGTGCCTGGCCGATCACCGGAATCCAGCCGACCACCAAGGAGAGGATTCCGCAGACCGTGGAGATCAACTCCGTCACGGACTTGATGTCGTCGACGAGGGTCTCCCAGAACCCGTCCTTCAGGGAGTCGTCCGCGATGACGTCCTCGATCGCGTCACGGGCACGCTTCGCCGCGTCGTCGCGGACCTTCTTCGCCTGCTCGATCTTCTGCCTGGCGGCCTCGATCTCGTCGCCGGCGCCGTCCCGCGCCTCCTCGAGCTTCTTCTTGTCGTCCTTGCTGTCCTTCTTGTCCTTGTCGTCCGAAAGGCCGTCCAGGCTCTTCTGGCTGGCGCTCTTCCGCTCGTCCGCGTCCTGCCCCTCCTTGAGGGCCAGGTCCGCCATCTCCTGGGCGCGGTTCAGGTCGGAGGCGTAGTCCTTCGGCTTGGCGTGCAGCTTGTCGTCGAACCTGCCGCCCACCTCGGTCACTTCGCTGCCGAAGGCGTCCGCCGCCGTGTCGTACCTCTTGAAGGCGGCTTCCAGCTTCTTGACGTTGCCCTGAGCCTTTTCGCGGAACTCCTTGCCCGCCTTGCTGTCCCAGGCCTCGACCTCGGAGACCGCCTTGATGTTCTTGATCTGCCGTTCGAGCTCATCGGCGGTCTTGCGGAGCTTCTTCCCCAGGTTCGCGACCCGGTCGGCGTCACCGGGAATGGGGT
>NZ_JBVIHP010000345.1:0-1195 GCF_055570235.1 Streptomyces sp. NPDC031274
TGTGGGCGTGGGCGTGGGGCAGCCCGGAGGGATCTCGGACGGGGTGCCGGTGGGCGGCTCGGTGCCGGTGTCCGGAACCTCCGTCGGGCAGTCCGGGGAGGTGGTGCCCGGCTCGCTGGGGGTGCCGCTGTCCTCGTCCGAGTCGCTCGGACTGGGGCTTGTCGGCGTGAGTGTGGGCGTAGGTGTGGGGGTGGGCGGCGGCGGGGGCACCACGCGGTCCTCGTCGCCGTCGTGGTCGCCCGTCTTCCGCTCGATCCACGTGTTGTTGACGATGTTCACGATGGTGATGTTCACGATGATCTTCGGTGCCGGTGTCACGACGATCACCTGTGCCGGGCGGTAGCCGGACCACGGCTTGCCCTGGTGGCTGGGGGTGCCCTTGAACGCGACCGGCGGCTTCAGCGGGTTCCCGCAGGCGCATCGCACGCGCGGCAGCCCCCGGTTGTCGACGAGGACCGCGGTGCCCGTCTGCAGCACGGACTGGAAGCTGGTGGCCCCGCCGTCGCGGTAGCCGTGGTTGGTGACGCGGGTGTCGGCACGCAGCACGACCGGCGTCAGGCCGCGCAGGAAGCCCGGAATGTCGGCCTGGGAGATGCCCGACGCCTGCGCGAAGGCGCGGCCCTTGCCCTGGTCGGCGGTGAGGAAGCGGACCTGGGCGTCGACGTCGCAGCTGGCCAGGGAGTGCGTGCCGCCGTACAGACCCGGCGTGCCGCCCGAGAGGGAGCGCACGCCCTGGGCCGTGGGCGAGGAGGTTCCGGTCGGCGAGGGTTGCGGCGAACGGGTGACGGGCGAGGGGGTCGCCGTGGACGTCGCGGTGGAGTCGGTGAACGGATCGGGGCCCTGTGCGGCGGCCGGCTGCATGAACAGTTCCGGTCCGCCGTCGGCGGAGTTCTTGTCGCCTCCGCCGGAGCATCCTGCTACGGCGAGGGCCGCGGATATCGCGAAGGCCGTCGCATAGGTCCTGGTGGGCCTGGTGGGCACACGCACCGTGCTCTCCCGCCTGTTATCGGGCACTTTGCCCCCATTCTCTGAGGCAGTCGGGGCATGCGCGCAAGCCGGGAGGGGGCCCGGCAGTTTTGGGCGCAAGATGGCCTTGTGGAGTGGTTCACCGCAGATCAGTACTGGCTCAGCCGCCTCGTCTTCCAGCGGGCGCTCGCCGCGGTCTATCTCGTCGCGTTCCTGGGTGCGGCGCTGC
>NZ_JBVIHP010000346.1:0-1193 GCF_055570235.1 Streptomyces sp. NPDC031274
GACTCCCCGAAGGCGAGGGGGGCGGCCAGGACGTCTACGGGGGAGGGCGCAGATCCAGCCGTTCTTCGTCACGGAGCCTCGTGACGGTGGTCGGTGTGGTGGTGCTGCTCATCGCGGCTATCGCGTTCGCGAATCGCGGCGGGGAGGAGTCCTCCGGAGGGGGCGGCGGGGACGGCAAGAAGGCGGGCGCGGAGCCTACGTCTGCGACGGGCGAGAAGCCGGTCGGCGGCAAGACGGGAGGGATTCCTTCCGGGTACACGAAGAGCGAGCAGGGCGCGCAGTCCGCTGCCGCGAACTATGCGGTGGCGCTTGGCTCGGCGGACATGTTCAAGGCCGACCTTCGCCACAGCATCGTCAACACCGTCTACACCCCGGCAGCAGCAGCCGAGCGTCAGGCTTCCCTGGACAAGGTGTACTCCGGCAAGGAGTTCCTGACCGGCATCGGCCTGAACCCCGACGGCAGCGCGCCGAAGGGCGCGACCTTCGTCTCGCGCATCATCCCCGTGGGCACGACGGCCAAGAAGCTGAGCGGCAACTCCGCGACCGTGGACATCTGGTACTCGTCGCTCTTCGGACTCGCCGGGGAGAACACCAAGAACCCCGTCTCCGAGAGCTGGTACACGAACACGTACGAGCTGCAGTGGGTCGGCGGCGACTGGAAGGTCGCCGACTTCAAGCAGAAGGACGGCCCCGTCCCCGTCGGGCGCGACCAAAGGGCCTCGACAGCCGACGACATGGCGAAGGCTGTAGAGGAGTACGGAGGGTTCACCTATGCCCGCTAGCAGCCGCCGTCGCACCCTCACGCTTGCCGCCGCAGTCACCACTGTGCAGACCGCGGTGGTCCTCTTCGCGACGCATGCCTTCGCCGCGCCCGAGCCCGACGACGACCCCTGCGATCTCATCCGCGGCCCTGCCAAGGAGTACTGCGAAAAGGGCAACGACAGCGGAGGTGGAGGCGGAGACGGCGGCGGCAAATACCCCACCGAATCCCCCCTGGACTCCACCATCGACCCCCTCTCCTCCCTGGCAAGGGGCTGCGCCAACGCCGCGTCCTGGACCGTCGACAAGCTCTCCTCCGCCGTGAAGGAGACCGCCGAGGTCGACTTCACGAACCCCAGCTTCCTCAAGCAGTACGCGGTCGTCTTCGCCGCGTCGACCATCCTGACCCTGCTCCTGTGGCTCCTCGCCGTCGC
>NZ_JBVIHP010000347.1:0-1192 GCF_055570235.1 Streptomyces sp. NPDC031274
CGCGAGGCCGGTTGGTGCGCAAGACCCGTACGCGGGCAAGCTGCTGGCCGCCCTGCTTGCGGTAGATCTCGGAGAGCACGCTGTCGGCACCGACCACCGCGGCGACCGCGTCCTCGAGGACAGAGCTCTGCGCGCCCGGGCCGAGCGTGCGGAACCAGGCCTCCATCGCGTCGCCGCCCCGCGTCACCAGGCCTGCCGTGTCCGCGTAGGCCTCCCAGGCGTGCACGGTCATGTGCGCGGCCCAGTTGATGGCGGTCGCGGCCTGCTCCTCGGTGATGTTGTGCTCGGTAGCGACCTGCAGAACGGCGAGCGGGTCCGGCGTCATCGTGTGCATGAGGGGTGCTTCCTTATCTTGTGGTTCAAGCGGCAGTTGGGTGTGTTCTCCCTTCCCAACTGAGGTTAATTCTACTATGTCTAAAGGGGGTGTCAATTGCGTCTATGCAGTTCAGAGCCCTGACCGCCGCCCTGTCGCGCGCTGCTCTACGACGCCACGCGCGCTTCGCGACGGCCGCGCGTGGCCCGCTTGCGGATGCTCGCCGCGCCGGCATTTCGCACCTCGGCCCGCTGTGACGTCACCCGGCACTTCCCGCACAGCGGCTCCCCGAGCCGCTGGTGAGCTTTCACTCCGCTGCTCGTCCCGCAGGTACCCGCCTGCGATACGAGCTTCGACAGCACAGGTGCGTCCGCGGCGACAGCGACAGGCTTCCCGTTGACCCATGTGCGCGCCGCGCACACCCCGTCGAACCGGTTCGCCTCCGGCCGCACGAGCTCGTAGCACTGCAGCACGAACGGACACAGCTCCGCGCAGCCTTCCATGAGCGGCCCGCACGCCTTCATGACGTCGCTGGGTTTACTGCGCACCAGGTGCTCGCTGGGCACGTACCCGTCAAGGCCGGCACATGGCGCGGCGGTGGTCCAGGCTGCGGAAGAAGTCGAGGTGATCACGGAGGGCTTTCTCGTTGTCGCGTGGAATCAGAAAAGGGCGGGCTGCGCCTTGGCGGGCGGGCAGATGGCATCCAGGGCGGCCGAGGCCTTCAGCTCCAGGCTGCTGGCGAGGCGGGCCCACGGCCGGTAGGAGAGCGACGACCACAACTCGGGTGTGCGGTAGGGGGCCGGGCCCGGAACATATGCGGCATCGTGCGCTGTTACGGCCTCGACGGCCGCGCGCAGTGCCCCGTAACGGACCGAGGTC
>NZ_JBVIHP010000348.1:0-1189 GCF_055570235.1 Streptomyces sp. NPDC031274
CACCTCTCGGATCGTCGATGATGCGGCGTCCGCTTGCGGCAGCCTGGCGAGGTGGGGGGAGGGGCTGCGGGGCGGACTGCTGCCCTAAGGGGGTGACCTTGGGCAGCGGTGCCACACATTGCCCGGATTCCATCCTGTTAGGCAGGTTGTGAGGGTGTCGGTAGCCGAAGTACCGGCACTACGAGTGCGGGTTACAGCCCATTTCGTGTGCGGTTATGCCCGAAAAGATCCTGACATGGGAGGCGTGACGGTTACTCACTCCCAAGTCAGGTGAACGTATAAGCTGCGTTAAGATCTCCTGATACTTTTGCTTTTCTTTACTCAGGGGAGTATTGCCTTCCATGTGCAACCTGCCGCCGATCACTCGGATGCTCAAGACCTGGCGCGAAGACTGCAACCCGCACGCCGTGCCCGGATTCACCGCCCGCTACGGCTCCCGCCACCGCAAAGGCCTCACGCAAAGAGGCCTGGCAGAGCTGACCGGGGTCACCGAAGGCTGGTACGGCAGGCTGGAGCGCGGCGTACTCGACCACGTCGGTGACGAGTTCCTGGAGAGGATCGTTCGCGTCCTCGGCCTGGACAGCGCGCAGCGCGCACACCTGTGGCTGGAGGCAAACGGCTGCGAGCCGCCGCCGCTCCCGCACGCAGACGCGGACGCCAGCGCCATCGACCCCGTGGGCGCGGCCATCGTCTACGGCCAGATGTACCCCGCTTACACCTTCGACCACTGCTGGGATGTACGCGTCTTCAACGAGGCCGCGGCCCGCGACTACCCGTGGATGATGCACGGCATCAACGTCATGATCTGGGCGCTGACCTACCCAGAAGCCCGGCTCCAGCTGATTGACTGGGAGGAGACCTGGGCCAAGCCCATGGCCTCACAGCTGCGCCTGGCCCACAAAGCGCACCCGGACGACGCACGCCTCAACGAGGTCTGCGACCACATCAGGCAGGCCGATCCGGTCGCCCGCCGAATCCTCGACGACGACGTCACCACGGTCACCCACCCCGATGGAGACAGGCGGCGCCTCTACCTGCCGCACCAACGTGAGGAGACCGAGGTCGAGTTCGTGGCGCTGGCCCGACTGCGCGACAACACCCGACTCATGATCGTCGCACCGGGCGACATCGCTCGGCACGCCATGGCGGCTGCGCCCACCGCCATCTCGACCATGTAAGGACAGAATCG
>NZ_JBVIHP010000349.1:0-1189 GCF_055570235.1 Streptomyces sp. NPDC031274
CCCCAATGTCATTAAGTTAAGGAAAACAGTATCATTTTATTCTTAAATATTTTGTTTTTCTATCTCATTGACGTTCTAATTTCATAAATGAATCACGCAAAAAAACGTCCTACTTGTATAGTCCGATTGATAATCTTAGGCAATACGATATAAAAAACCAGGAAATTTCTTTTTTATTAATCTTCTTTGATCACTCCGATTCGGCCTTATGGGAAGAAGATATCGGCTTATCAATTGCTCTACATTGACGTTTTGATCAAGGAAAAACCGCCTACAAATCCCAAAGGCCTGTGTAAAATTAATCTGGTAGGAGTGTTTTAAACGATTAGATAAGACCACAGCCAAAGTAATTGTCATTGAAAAATTATACATAATGAGACGGGCAAAGATTTCTTGGATAATAAAGTCAAGTTTCTTTGAATGGAAGTGGCTTAAACCTAGAGCATATTTCAATTCTCTAAAGGAAGTTTCAATTCCCCAACGCAAGTGATAAAGGACTTTTAGGTCTTCGCTTGTAAATAGGAACGGATCCAGATTTGTCACTAAGGATTCATAGGTGTCCTCATTCAACTTAATTCTAACGACTCTGAGACTGATCGGATAAGTTTCTTTGGAGCGGATAGGAAGATAATCAAAATTCGCTCTTTTATGCAAGAAATGATAATGTTTATCTTTTTTTACCTTATTTGTCTGTCTTCTTGTTAATTGAAGGGTTATTTTTTTATCAAATGTTCCATCTGATGGCAAATCAAGGCCATTAAGCAACCCATTACTCTTTGTATCTTTTGCTCGAATCAAAAATTTTTGTCCGCTTTTTTTAATGTGTTCATAAACATTAAAAGATTCATACCCACGATCCGCAATAATAATTGTTGGACTTGTGAAATCAAAATCATCAACTATCTGACACAAACTTTTACGTTCATTTAACTGCTTAATTTTTTGAAAGTCCACTGCCACGTAGTGTTTATTTAAAGGATCATATAAAGCATTAAGGTGAAGTGATCCAACATGCTTCCCAAATTTCCCAACTCTATAATGGGTATCTGATTCTTTTTCATTGTAAGGGATATTAAGATCAGAACCATCATGGGCAAATATTCGATAGCCTTTGTATAATTTATTGGGTTGTGCTGAAGGAATAGTTCGGTAAAAGAGTTGCTCAAATGCTTTTAACTTTATTTTACTA
>NZ_JBVIHP010000350.1:0-1188 GCF_055570235.1 Streptomyces sp. NPDC031274
CGAGGAGCTCGGCATGGAAGCCGTGTGGAAGATCGAGGTCGAGGACTTCCCGGCCTTCGTCGTGGTCGACGACAAGGGCAACGACTTCTTCCAGGCGCCTGCCGAGTCCCCGACCATCCTCAGCATTCCGGTACGGGGACCCGGCCAGGCGTAGGACGCCGGCCGGTTACACGAAGCGCTGGCTCGCCGACCCGTTGCACTTCTGGAGCTTCAACGGCTCCTCCGGGGACGCGAGTCCCAGGCAGAGCCCGGTGTCGGCGGCCGGGCGCAGGGTCCCGGACTCCCGGACGAACTTCTGGTTGGCGCCGCCGTGGCAGTTCCACAGCGTGACGGCGGTGCCTTCCTTGGCGGTGCCGGGGACGTCGAGGCAGCGGTCCCGGGTCAGGCCGGTGTGCAGGCTCTGCTGACCGCCGACGCCGCCGTCGTCCCATGCGCCCTGATGAAGCTTCGGGCTGCCCGTGCTCGCCGGGTCCGCGCCGAGGACACCTTGGTCCTTGGGTCCTGCGCGAGCGCGGCGGTCCCACGCGCGAGGAGCTGCTGGCGGTCCTCCGGGAGGTTGTCGCGGATACGCGCCGCCTGCTCGGAGAAGATCACGTTGAACGTGGCGCGGGTCTGCCAATTCTGCCTGGCCTCGGGCGCTGCTCCAAGGGCCGCAGGTCAGCTCCGCGGAGAGGTGCCCGTGCCTGCCGGCCCGCCGCATCGCCGCGGACGTGACGTACAACGTCGCCTGCTCGGGAGCGCAGACCGTGCACCGTCGGTGCCGGGTTCGTACGTCCCGACGCCCCCCGAGATCTCGCTGTCGCCGAGCGAGATGAGCCCTGTCTCGCGGTCGGCGAGCGGGCACTCCGCCGCGTCGCCGTAGAGCTTGATGGCCTCGGCCGCCCGGATGCCCTCAAGGCCCGGCGAGAGTGTACCGATGAGTGGGCAAGCTCCCTGCTCAGTACACGACGAGATCAACGGTCACCAGGGCCGACCTGCATTTTCGGCTGGGGGTCCGGGGGTTACCCCCGGAATGTGCAGCACTGGTGAGTAAGAGCCTTGGGAATACCTAGAACAAGACAAGTGCTCAACTTTTCAGCGGGGTCTGACGGAGAGGTAGGTTCGAGGCATGACCAGCGACGCCAGCGCGAGCGACAGCGGTGAGTACCGGATCGAGCACGACTCCAGGGGCGAGGTGCGGGTCCCCGC
>NZ_JBVIHP010000351.1:0-1186 GCF_055570235.1 Streptomyces sp. NPDC031274
CTGATGCGCCGGTGGTTGGGGCGGGGATGCCAGTCCACGCGGTTGTCGCATGCGTGACAGAAGCCGGACTGGCCCGTGCGGAGAAGGCGGCTCGGGCTGATCGCGTCCACGCGCAGACGGCGGGGGCGGGCAGCAGCGATCGGACTGCCGTCCCAGCGGCGGGCAGAGGAGTGGTGGCGCATGGGCGGCAACTTGCCAGGCGACGCACCGCGCCCCGGCCTCCACATGTACCGATGTCATGCGGATGGCCCAACAGGTGCGACGAGTGTGCGAATTGTCGACTGGGCGTTCGGTGCCTGCTTGTCGATCGGGTGAAGCGTTCAGGGGGTTCGGGCGGCTGGTCGCCCGTCAGGATCCGGCGGCACCGGAGGGGTGTGACCCTCGCAGAGCGACCCCAGCAGCTGCTGGATCGGGATGCCGAAGGCGTGCGCGAGGGCGTGCCACGTCGTGATGTTCCCCGTGGTGCGTCCGTGCTCCAGATCGATGAGCGTGCGCCGCGCCAGCCCGCTCCGCTCGGCGAGCTCGTCGAAGGTCCACCCGCGCTCGCTCCTCAGGTGCGCGAGCTGGACGCGCAGCGCCGTGAGGTTGGGGTCGGGCGGGAAGATCGTCACCCCACCATCCGATGGTGCAGCCCCCTGCCCTGTCAGTGCAGACCTCTGCACTATTTGCTAGGGAAGGAGTGACATTCGCCGGAAGCCCAGGCGGCTTGGACGCGTGCTGCGGCACGCGTTCGTCCGGCCCACCGCACCGAGCCATCGGACAGGAGGAGAGCGAGAGCGATGAGGCTCTCCCTGCATCACGCGGTTCCCCGGGTCTGGACCGTCGAACTGCGCCCGCACGCGACCGGCCCCGTACTCGATTGTCCGCGCTGCGTACCCCGTGCCATGCCTCTCCAGGCCTCCACGGCGCAGGCTGCCGCCCTGCGGCACCTGGCTGCTCACGCACGTCGTGACGCACTCGCCGGTCACCTCCGCACTTGTCAGTGCCGCCAGCGGCTATGTCGCTGGCACGCAAGGCACCGCGGATGCGCGGGCCCGGTACTTCTCGTCCTTGCCCGCGACCGTGGCGGCCGCGGCTGGCGGCTGGCCGATGTCTGTGCCGCGTGTGCCCGCGCCATCCCGAACGCTGCCGTGGTCCCTGACGGAAGCCTCCCCGTGGGCCTGCCCGAACCCGGCGTCGGCGTGGG
>NZ_JBVIHP010000352.1:0-1179 GCF_055570235.1 Streptomyces sp. NPDC031274
CTGCACCGGCCTCCCGCTGACGCCCGGAACGGAACGGAACGGAACGGAACGGAACGCCGAACGCAAACGCCCCCGGCCTCGCGCGCGGGGGCGTTTGTGGCCAGGGGCGGCTGGAATCGGAGTCCTCTATTCGTTGAAGACCCTGCTCTTCGCAACCTCGATCTGGGTGCCTGCGCCGAGCCAGTAAAGCTTCATCTGGTAGTCGCCGACGTTGTTCACATCGCTGGCGAATTTGCCGCAGTTCTCATCGCCGCCGTCAGCAACGGAGTCGGTCACGTACCAATCACCGCCGATGGGCTTGTAGAACAGCTTGCCCTTTACGCCTCCCCCGTCGGCCTGGATGTCGCACACCTGGAAGGTGTCGCCATTATCGTGGAAGTGCATGATTCCCGTGCTGTCCCGGATCTCGATGTCCTCGAGCGCCAGAGCCGGTGAGGCGGAGAACAGAACCGCGGACCCAACTGCCAACGCGACTACGCCGATTCGCTTACCGAGTGATGTCCTCATAGCGCAGGATTATATTCACGAGGTCCCTCAAAATGGCCACCAAAATGAGCGTCACGAAACGATAAAAAGAAGCCCCGCCCCCCCCCAGAAGCCCCGCCCATCCGGCACCCCTCACGAACCTTCCGGTAAGTACGCACTAATAAGTGGGTACTTGTCCGCCTCAACGCGCACGGCAAGGATCGAAGGCGTTCCCACCACACGCCTCCGATCGGAGTTCCACGGCCATGCCCGCACAGTCCACGCAGCCCGCGCAGTCCCCCGTAACCGTCCTCGGCCTCGGCCTGATGGGCGCCGCGCTCGCCTCCGCGCTCCTCAAGGCGGGCCGACCCACCACCGTGTGGAACCGCACCGCCGCCAAGACCGGCCCGCTCGCGGCGCAGGGCGCGACCCCGGCCGACACGGCGAAGGAGGCCATCGAGGCCGCCCCTCTCGTCATCGTCTGCCTCACGACCAACGACAGCGTCCGCAGTCTCCTGGAACCCGAGGCAGCCGCGCTCAAGGGCCGCACGCTCGTGAACCTCACGAACGGATCGCCCGCCCAGGCGCGGGAGTTGGCGGGCTGGGCCGCGGCTCACGGCATCACGTACATCGACGGCGGCATCATGGCCGTCCCCCAGATGATCGCGACGCCCGGCGCGTACATCCTCTACAGCGGCACGGAAGAGGCGGCCT
>NZ_JBVIHP010000353.1:0-1178 GCF_055570235.1 Streptomyces sp. NPDC031274
GAGACCCTCCTTGGTGGGTTCCGGAGACGACCAGCAGATCTCACCGGAGAGCGGTACCTGCCACTCGGCCTTTCGGCCGTCGAGGGAGTACCCCGCTATCTTCTTCAGGTCGGCCTTCACGAAGTTCTTGTCGGTCGTCCACATTCCCATGGCGCCCGACATTTCGCTGACCTTCGCCATCGGCACCTGGCCCAGCAACTTCGCCTCCGCGGCGGCGGATTCGGCCCCGCCGTCCCCGCTCCCGCTCCCGCCCGCACCGTCGTCGCTCTCGCCGCAGCCGCTGAGCAGGAGCGCGGCCGCGAGTAACGAGCCGAGGGCTGCCGCTTTGCGTGACATGTGGATCTCCTTGTGCGCATGGGTAATCGGCCGACCGGCGTGCCGAGTGGTGTCGAGCGGCCGACCCGTTGAATCTTCTGGTTGGTGATCCTTCCTTTTGGGTAGGGGAATTACAACTCGGAATTCCTTATCTCTACTTCAGTTGAAATGTTCTCCGGGACATTAGCGGGAATCGCAGGGCCGGGGCCGCTGGGAATGGGAATCAAGGAATCGGCTCGAATAGGCTGAGCTGCAACGGGCGGTGTGTTGAGCGGCGCGTCAACTGGTGGTCGGGGCGGGGGCTTGTGGACGGTGTCGAGGCGCGGTTGAGACGCGTGGCGCGGCGGGGGACGCGGGCCCGGCTCGTGCTGGTCGTATGGTGCCTGGGGTTCCTGCCCTTGGTGCTTGTTCTGGTGCACGTCGCTCTTGGGTCCGGGTCGCGCCCGTGGTTCTACGGGCTGCAGTACGGGCTGTGCATGGGGCTGATGTACACCGTGCTGTACGGCGGGCAGGCCTGGAAGAACCCTGCGCGGGTGCGGGCTCTGCTGGATGAGGGTGAGGAGTTGGTGACGGCCTTCCCGGTCTGGCCTGCCCGGACCACCCTGCCCAGGCGGCTGGTTGGAGTTGGCGGTTTTCTCGTCGTCACCAACCGGCGGGTGCTGGTGTTCGCCCACGGCCGGATCGCAGATGTCGCGACGGACCTCCTCTGGTGCGCGCCGCGTCGGGAATGCTCGGCGGAACTCGCCTCGGATCGACGCCAGTTGACAATTTTCTGCGGCGAGGAGAGCCGACGATGGCGTTTCGGGTTCGGTGCCCGGCGCAGGACGGCCGCGGAGCGGTTCGTCGTGGCGATCAACAGGGGG
>NZ_JBVIHP010000354.1:0-1177 GCF_055570235.1 Streptomyces sp. NPDC031274
GCTCCCCGTCCCTCCCCGTGCAACGACGGGTTGAGGGACCCCGGAAGGAGGGACTCCCATTGTCTCCGCACCCCAACCCCGCCGGCGTCGGCGCACCTCTGCGCACGGTCAACTCTTCACCGGCCCCGCAGCCCTCCAGTCTCAGCGAGGCGGCCATATGATCGTCACGTTGACCCCCAACCCCAGTGTCGACCGCACCCTCGCGGTGGATCGTCTGCAGCACGGGGATGTGCACCGGGCGCATCGCTCTTGGCAGGAGCCCAGTGGCAAAGGCGTCAACGTGGCGCTCGCCCTGGCAGCCCATGGCCACCTAACTCACGCGGTGCTGCCGCTCGGGGGTCCCGAAGGGACCCATCTCGCCGCCATGTTGCAGCGCGCAGGACTCGACTTCACAGAAGTGCCGATCAGCGGCCCCATCCGCAGCAACATCAGCGTCGTCGAGCCCGACGGATCGGTCACCAAAATCAACGAGCCCGGACCGGTGCTGGACGCACGCGAAGTGGATGCCCTGCTGGAGGCTACGGCAAAGGCCTCCGCCGACGCGTCCTGGCTGCTGGGCTCGGGCAGCCTGCCCCGTGACGCCAACGACGACCTGTACGCCCGCATGATCGAACGTGGCCGCCCCGGCGGAGTCAAGATCGCCGTGGACAGCTCCGGCCCCGCTCTGGTCTCCGCGCTGCGTGCTGGTCCGGACCTGGTCAAACCCAACACGCACGAACTGGCCGAGGTCACAGGGCTCAGGGCGACGACTCTGGGGCAGACCCTCGACGCAGCGCGGCAGGCTCAGGCGATGGGTGCCCGCACCGTGCTGGCCAGCCTTGGTGCGGACGGAGTACTACTCGTCGAAGGCCCTGAAGCCATCCACGGCGAGATCCACGTACAACGCCCGAACAGCGCCGTCGGCGCGGGGGACGCGCTCCTCGCGGGCTTCCTGGCCGCCGGCGGGCATGGCGTCACCGCGCTGCGCAACGCCCTGACTTGGGCCGCCGCCGCCATCCAGCAGCCCGGAACCCTAATCAGCGGCGCCGTCGACGAATCCACGTTCGAACTCGTTATCCACGACCGCATCGACCGTGCTCGACGCCTCCTCCTGGACTGAGTTCCCCACCCCCGCACGGCTCAGACCTCCGCAAAAGAAATTAGACCTCCATGCCTCTCGTAGGAACCGCAGAAAGCG
>NZ_JBVIHP010000355.1:0-1176 GCF_055570235.1 Streptomyces sp. NPDC031274
CGAGCTGACGCCGCCCGGATAACGGCAGCTCATCGCGACGATGGCGATGGGCTCGTCGGTGGACACGGTCGGCTGGGGGGCGGTGGAGGGCTGCGGCCCCGTGCCGAGCAGCTCGGTCAGCAGGAAGCCCGACAGGACGGCGGGCGTCGGGTGGTCGAAGACGAGGGTGGCGGGCAGGCGCAGGCCCGTGGCCGCGTTGAGCCGGTTGCGCAGCTCGAGCGCGGTCAGCGAGTCGAAGCCGAGGTCGCGGAAGGCGCGACCGTCGTCGACGGCGTCGGGTCCCGCGTAGCCGAGCACTCCGGCGACGTTCGCCCGGATCAGGGAGCCCACCTCGCGCTCCCGGTCGGCGGTGGGCAGTGCCGCCAGGCGCCGGGCCAGCGACGAGGCGCCGTCGGCGGTGCCCGCGGTGCGCCGCATCGGCACGCGCACGAGATCGCGCAGCACGGTGGGTACGTCGGCCAGGCCGGCCCGGGCCTGGGTGCGCAGCACGGCCAGATCGAGGCGGACCGGGACGAGTACCGGCCGGCCTGCGGTGAGCGCCGCGTCGAACAGCGCGAGACCGTCCTCGGAGGTCAGGGCCGCGGCTCCGGAACCTTCCCGGCGGACGAGGTCGACGTCCTTCAAGTGGTCCGTCATGGTGGAGCGTTCCGCCCACAGTCCCCAGGCGAGGGAGGTCGCGGGCAGCCCCAGTGCGCGCCGCCGTGCGGCAAGCGCGTCGAGGAAGGCGTTGGCAGCGGCGTAGTTGCCCTGGCCCGCGGCGCCGACGGTGGACGCGGCGGACGAGAAGACGACGAACAGCGACAGGTCGGCGTCACGCGTCAACTCGTGCAGGTTGACGGCGGCGTCCACCTTGGGCCGCAGTACGTGGTCGACGCGCTCGGGAGTCAGCGAGGAGACGACTCCGTCGTCCAGGACGCCCGCCGTGTGTACGACGCCGGTCAGCGGGTGTGCTGCCGGCACGGCGGCGAGAAGCGCGGCGAGGTCCTCGCGGTCGGCGACGTAACACGCCGAGAACGTCACGTCGGCGCCCAGCTCACGCAGTTCCGCGGCGAGCTCGGCCGCACCGGGAGCGGCGTCGCCGCTGCGGCTTGCGAGCAACAGGTGCCGCACGCCGTACGCGGTGACGAGATGCCGGGCGAACAGGCTGCCGAGTGTGCCGGTGGCTCCGGTGACGAG
>NZ_JBVIHP010000356.1:0-1176 GCF_055570235.1 Streptomyces sp. NPDC031274
CGCCGACGCCCTCGCCCCAGTTCGTGCCGTCCGCGGCTTCGGCGAAGGCCTTGCAGCGGCCGTCCATCGCCAGTCCGCGCTGGCGGGCGAACTCGGTGAACAGTTCGGGTATGGAGATCACGGTCACGCCGCCTGCGAGGGCGAGCGAGCATTCGTCCTGACGCAGCGACCGCGCCGCCAGGTGCAGGGCCACCAGGGACGACGAGCACGCCGTGTCCACGGTGATGGCGGGGCCTTCGAGGCCGAGGGTGTACGAGATGCGGCCGGAGAGGACGCTGTCGGTGTTTCCGTTGACGAGGTAGGGCTTCAGGTCGTCCGAGACGGTGGGCACAGAGGTGCCGTAGTCGCCGTGGACGGCGCCGGCGAAGACACCGGTGCGGCTGCCGTGCAGGGACAGCGGGTCCACGCCCGCGCGCTCCACGGCCTCCCAGGCGGCTTCGAGCATCAGGCGCTGCTGCGGATCCATGGCCTGCGCCTCGCGCGGCGAGATGCCGAAGAAGGCCGGATCGAAGCGGTCCGCGTCCGCGACGAAGCCGCCCTCCTGGGTCCTGGACGAGCCGGGCAGGTCGGGTACGGAATCGTAGAGGCCGCCGACGTCCCAGCCGCGGTCCAGGGGGAAGGGGCCGATGGTGTCGGTGCCGGAGGCGACGACGTCCCACAGCCGTTCGGGCGAGTCGATGCCGCCGGGGAAGCGGCAGCTCATCCCCACGATGGCGATGGGCTCGCGATCCGCTTCCTCGAGCTCGGCCACCCTGCGGTGGGTGCGCCGCAGTTCGGCGGTCATCCACCGAAGGTTGTCGAGGAGCTTCTCGTTCGACATCAGTTCACCACTCGCTTTCCCGGCTCCGCCTTCTTGCACAGAGCTCATTTCAAGATCGCCCGAACTCGTTCTGGATGATGTGGAACAGATCGTCGGCTGTGGCCGAGTCAAGTTCTGCGCCGTCTGCCTGGACTTCTGTGCCGTACTGGGTGTTCCACCGCGAGAGGGTGGACTGGAGGCGTGCGGCGATCTGCACGGCCGCCTCGTCGTCCGGGTCGATGCCGTCGATGGCGGCGTCGATCCGGTCGATGTCGGCGAGCACCGCTGCTGCGGCCGATGTCGGCCCGTGCTCTCCCAGCAGTTCGGCGGTGAGGTGGTCGCCGAGGGCCGTCGGCTTCGGGTAGTCGAAGATCAGG
>NZ_JBVIHP010000357.1:0-1176 GCF_055570235.1 Streptomyces sp. NPDC031274
CAACGAGAGCTTAATAGGAATCCCCCGTCGGCCGTAACTACGCGTCTGACCTCGGCATTTGCGGCACGTCGTGAGGGAACGGAACGAATCTGCGGAGCATCCGGGCGCTTCCCCGGGCGCGGGAGCCCCGATCCGCCAGCTCCATCGGTAGGAGTGCGCGGTGGCGCCCGCATACTTTCGTCGCTTGCGAGCCGGCCCGAGATGGCCGGAACGCCCTGCTCGGCGTTGTCCGGTGGAGCGGCGCATGGCTGAATACCGCCCTCCTGCCCGGCCGTTGGGGGCACAAGTCATCGCACGGCGTGCTGCTGATCGTTAGCTTTGCGAGCGCCACGTCATCGACATTGCTCCAAAGATCCAAACCGTTACGGAAAGGCACCCATGAAGTTCGACCTCCTCCAGGCCTCCGGTGTGCTCCTCCTGGTGCTCGGTGCCCAGGGAGCGATCCGCCTGTTGATCGACCACGACCAACTGGGCCTGCTCAGCAAGCTCGACGCCGGCTTCGGCGGCACCCTCACCGTGTACGCGCTCGCGGTCGTCGCCGGTGCCGTACTCGCGGGCTGGTCACGCGACCGTGCGAAGGCGCTGGGCCGCCGGAAGTAGCCCGATGCCGCCCCTGGGGGGCCGGTGGCCGCGTGCGCTCAACGGGGGCCGCCCAGGGCGGCGTTGACGATCGCACCGATCTCGCGCCCGTGGTCGTCGAGAAAGAAGTGCCCACCGGAGAAAGCGTGCACGTCGCACCCGGCCTCCGTGTGCATGTGCCAATCGGCCGCCTCGTCCGCCGGGACCCGGGCGTCATCCTCGCCCCGGAGCACGGTGACGGGCGCGCGCAGCGTGGCGTCCGGTTCCGCGCGGTAGGTCCGCACCGCCTCGTAGTCCGCGCGGATGGCGGGCAGCGCGAGGCGCAGCAGCTCGTCGTCCGCGATCAGAGTCGCGTCGGTCCCGCCGAGGGCACCCATCTCCGCGATGACTCCGTCGTCGTCGAGGTGCCGAAGGTCCTCCACGTCACGGCATGACGAGGGTGCACCGCACCCGGAGGCGAAGAGCCGTTCGAGGCCGAAGCCGGCACTCCGTTCCAGACGCAGCGCCACCTCGAAGGCGAGGACGGCGCACATGCTGTGCCCGAAGAGGGCGACCGGCCAGTCGAGCCACGGTTCGAGTTCCGCCGCGACCAGGTCG
>NZ_JBVIHP010000358.1:0-1175 GCF_055570235.1 Streptomyces sp. NPDC031274
CCGCGAGCGCGGCGAGATCCGCCCAGTCGCCCGCCTCCGGAGCGTCGGGCAGCCCGAGCCACGGCGACACGTCCAGCGGGTACCGCACCACGCGCCCCCGCCGCTCGGCGAACCGCGCGTGGGGCCCGTTCAACGCGGCGTAGGCGGGATTGTCCAAGGGGTGCGCCCCCTGCTGAAGGGGCACCGCACGGCTCGGGGCCTCGAGGCCGGCCCCGCTCACGCGACTCACACGCCCACCTCGATCACGACCTTGCCGCGCGCATGCCCGCCCTCCACCGCGCGGAGCGCCTCACCGGCCCGCTCCAGCGGATACGTCGCCGTCACCTCAGGCCGAAGCACCCCGTCGACGGCAAGCTGCGCCACCGCGTCCAGGACCTCACTGGTCCGCGCCCGCGCGACCGCCGCCCCGCCCAGCCCGGCGACCGTCTCCTTGGCCGCGGCCGTGATCAGCTTCCCCTCGCGGTCGGGGAGAAGGGACGCCACCGCCACGAGGTCCTCGCCGCCCACCAGATCGAAGATCGCGTCGACCTGGCCGCCCGGCGCGGCCGCCCGCACCCGGTCCGCCAGGTCGGGCCCCGGCGGCACGTGCACCGCTCCCAGGGACTCGACGAAGTCCTTCTTGCCCGCGCTCGCCGTACCCACGACACGGACGCCGAAGTGCCGCGCCAACTGCGCCGCGGCCACGCCCACACCACCGCCGACCCCGGTGATCAGCAGCGTCGCCCCGGCGGGCAGATCCAGCTGACGCACCCCGTCGTACGCCGTCGCCACCGCGACCGGCAGCGCGGCGGCCTCGGCGAAGGTCAGGCCCGCCGGCTTGTGCGCCGCAAGAGAGGCGGGGAGGAGGGTGTACTCGGTGTAGCCGCCGGTGTCCGGGTTGCCGAACACCGCGTCGCCGACGGCAAAGCCTTCGACGTCCGCGCCGACCCGCTCGACCACACCGGCGACCTCGCTGCCCAGCACCTCGGGGAACTCGGCGGGCGGTGCCCCCGGCCTCCGCTTGCCGGCACGCAGCTTCCAGTCGACCGGGTTGACCCCTGCCGCCCGCACCACGACCAGGAGCTGGCCGGGGCCGGGCTCCGGTGGGTCCTGGTCGACGAAGGCCTCCACTTCAGGGCCGCCGAACCGGGTGAATGCGTACGCCTTGGACATGCGCTCCCTCACTTCGAACCGGG
>NZ_JBVIHP010000359.1:0-1174 GCF_055570235.1 Streptomyces sp. NPDC031274
ACAGTCCGCTGCGCATCTCGGCGAGGTGGCGCAGCGTGATCCGGTGACCGTTCGGCACGCCGTGGACGTAGCGGGAGATCGGGTCGTCCAGCCGGATCCGCCGGTCGTCGACGAGCTTGAGCAGCGCGGTGACCGTGAAGGTCTTGGTCTCGCTGCCGATCCGCGTATACAGATCGGTGCTCATCGGCTCGCGGGTGGCCTTGTCGGCAACCCCGCTCGCGCGGACGTAACACCCCTTGCCCGGCATCCACAGCCCGACGGCGACCCCGGGGATGCCGGCCTCCCGGCGGACATCCTCGACGGCCTTGTCCAGCCGCGCGGTCATGTGACGTCCGAAGCCACCCGGCGGACACTTGTCCTGGCCATGGCCATCGGCGCCCGCGAGGTGGACCGCGGTGTCGGCAGTGGCAGGAGCCGCCGCCACCGGAGCCAGCACGGACGCCGCCAGCAGCGCGGCTGCGAGCAGGCGTCGGGAGGAAGTACTTCGCATGTCGGGGCACCGCTTCCAGATCGGGGCTGAGGGTGCAACGGCACCACCCGGAGCCCGACGGGAGGCCCTCCTGCGGTACGCGTCCCTGCGAGTCCACTCGATCGGACCGGCGTTCGGCCACAACGGGCGGCGACCGACAGGCGTTCGACGCCTGAAAATCAGTGGAGCCACACGTCCGTGTGCCGTTAGCGTGCTCCCGCCCACAGTCGCCCTGCCAAGGACGTGCCGTTGTACACCAAGTGAGACCCCCCGAGCGCTGATCCGTCGCGCGGCACACATGTGCGCCGCGCTCCTTTTCGCTGCGGTCTTCTCACTGGAACCGGTGTATTTCTGTGTCCAAAAACTGGGTGCTCATGCCCACCCGCCTGAACCTGCCGCAAAACCCGGCCGTACGGCGCCGCGACGTGGGCGGCTCGGGTCAAACCGAGCGGCCGGCCTGGCAGTCTCCGTACGGTCCACCGCCCCACCGGGCGCACCGCGGCCGGTGGGCGCCTGTGCCGGTGTTGGCCCGTTCCGCCGTGCGGCGCGGATACCTGTGCCGCCGATGCGTCTGATCGCCTAAAAAGCAAAAGCCCCAGGTCACGGCGAGTGAGTCCTGGGGCTTCCACAGAGCCGCCTTCGGGATTCGAACCCGAGACCTACGCATTACGAGTGCGTTGCTCTGGCCATCTGAGCTAAGGCGGC
>NZ_JBVIHP010000360.1:0-1172 GCF_055570235.1 Streptomyces sp. NPDC031274
AAGAGAACGCCGCACCCGGACAATTCTTGATCCACGGCCTGATCGCGCGCGTCGTACAGGACCCCGCCCCGGACGGTTAACGGGCCGGGGCGGAGGCGTTCATTTTGTTGGTGCGCGCCAGCAGGCGGTCACTCGTCCTTGGATGGGATGACGAAACCTCGCATCGGTCCCGAACCCGGCTTCTCCTCTGGGAATTTGGCTGCTACGGACGCGAGTGCGTCAGCGGTCACGTCCCCGACGTGTGGTGGGGTCGGCCGTGTCGTACACGCGCCATCCCCCCGCCGTGTTCTCCGGGTCCTCGGGGTCCTCGGGGTCCCTCGGGGTCCTCGGGCGCGACCACACCAGTGATCTCCAACTGCCTCAGTACAGCGTCTACGTGTCGGGCCTGCTCCGCGTCCACACTTCCGCCCCCCGGTCGCCGGTCGCCGCCGGCACCTAGCTACCGCCACCACTCGAGCAGTGCGCACGGGGAGCGGCAGAACGCTCCCTCATCGCGGACGCGTTGGCGTCCCTCGGCTGACCAGCGAGGATCGATCACGCCCGAAGCTCGAACCACGTGACCTTCCCCGCCCCGAGAGGCGCCGCCCGACTACCCCATGCCTGAGCGCACCGGCTCACCAGCAGCAGACCCCGCCCCTGCTCCTGGTCGGCGCCGACTGTCGGGCGCGGCAGGGCGCTGCTGCCGTCGCGGACGCTGATGTGCAGGGTGGCGTCCCGCCAGTGCACGCGTACGGTGACGGGGCCTGGGGCGTGGCGGTAGGCGTTGCCGCAGAGTTCGCTGGTCAGCAGCTCGGCGGTGTCGACGAGGTCGGTCAGGCCGATCAGGTCGGCCAGCGCGTGGCGGGTGAGGATCGCCCGTACGGTGCCTCGGGCGACTCCGACGCCGATGGCGCTGTGCGGGGGCAGGGTGAGGGTGTACTCCCATGAGTCGCCCGGACCACCCGGCCCGTTCGGCGTCGGGGGCGGTGAGCTGTTGTTCATGCCTGAACTCCCTTTCTGGGAAGGGCTGGTCGGACACGCGCTCTCATGCGGTGGCTATGTCTCCGGGCGCGTGGCGCGCGGCCGGGGTGCTCTTCCGTGGCCATGAGGGACGTGGATCGAGCGCTCTGCCATCGAAGGTAGGGGCGGGACTTTCGAGGGTGCAACGTTCTACGGTGCTTTCACTCTACCCC
>NZ_JBVIHP010000361.1:0-1171 GCF_055570235.1 Streptomyces sp. NPDC031274
CGATTCCGCTTCGCTCCACCCTCGACACCCGTCCCTCCACCGCGCGAGGGAAGACGACCGGACGGCCCAGGGGCGGGACTCTCGACCAGGCCCGTCACCTTCTTGGGGTCCGTGCCGAGTGCGGACTAGTCCGTCGCAGGGCACCCGGTGGCGGGCAGGGTGCGCGGTCGGCTTGGGAACGGGTGACGGTCTCGTCAAGCGGGTGTGGACCGGTTCGTCGGGGGTGGCCGTCACGTGAGGCGGTGCCGAAGTGCGCGACGGATAGCGCGGAATGCAACAGAGTCCCGCGAGAAGGCGCTCTGGGGGCACGATTCCTGGGACTCAATTGCAATCCGCGCCCCTGGCGCAAAGGGAGGGCATGAGATCGGGACCGGCCCCGGCTCCGGCGTCTGGGCCGGGACCTACTTTGGGAAAGTTGTGTTCTGACAGTCAGGGGGCGCGCGAGTTGGCCAACGCGCCTTCTGCGAATTAGGTGCCGGACCCCGGTCGCGTGCTGTAGCTCGCGGCGGCCACCCCCGACGAACTAGTCCGCACCCGCTTGACGAAACCCTCATCCATCCCCGGAGCGCCCGCGCACCCCGCCCACCGCCGGGTGCCCTGCGACGGACTGGTCCGCACTCGGCACGCAAACCGCCTCCACCCACGGGAGTCCCCGAGAGTCCCGCCCCTCGGGCCGTCCGGTCGTCTTCCCTCGCGCGGTGGAGGGACGGGTGTCAAGGGTGGCCCGAAGGGTCATCGGCGCAGCCGACGCGTAGCGCAGCGAAGCGCCCTTGACTCCCGGCCCGGAACCGCCAACCTCGGGACACCGGATGGCCCCGGCACGCAGCAAGGCCGCAGGCACCGCAAAGCCCTCCGGCACGGCGGTACGGGACCCGTGACGGTCGGCCGCCCAGGGCCCAGGCAGGCCGCCCAGCCCTCTACAGAGTTCGGCGCACGGAGCGTCCCGCGAGGACGTCCGTGCGTCGCCCGTCCTCCATCACGAACTTGCCGTCGATCAGGACGTGCGGGATGCCGGTGGGCAGGGTGCGGGGAGCATCGAAGGTCGATCCCGCCGCGACCGTCTCCGGGTCGAAGAGGACCAGGTCGGCGCGGTAGCCCTCACGGACGATGCCCCGGTCGGGCAGGCGGAGGCGGGCCGCCGGGCGTGACGTGAGGTGGGCGACGCACTCTT
>NZ_JBVIHP010000362.1:0-1167 GCF_055570235.1 Streptomyces sp. NPDC031274
AGCGGGTTCCCTCGGCCCCGGGGTGAGCCTGCGGCCGGGGCGCACCGCCCTCGATCTCCCGCTCCACCGTGCCCTTGCCCGCGCGCAGGACGACGAGCGGATCGTCCTTGGCGTACGCGTCCGTGCCGAGGTCCGTGTCCGCGGAGACGGCCACCGCGATACGGCCGCCCGCCTGGTCCACGCCGATCACCCCGGCGGCGCTCCCTTCGTGGAACCACAGGGGGTCTCCCGTACGCGGGTCGAAGCCGTACGCTCGCCAGCGCCGGTCCCAGGAGGTGCGCCGCGCCTGAGCGGTGGCGTACGAGGTGTAGGAGATCAGAGCGACGGCCTCTTCGGAGGCCGCGAACGTGCCGTAGTTTCCCTCAAGTTGACTCTTCGGGCGGCTGAACGGGCGGCGCGGCCGGTGCGGATTGCGGATCAGCGAGCCGGAGTTCCACGCCTCCCGCCCGCTGTCGGCGTGGAGCGCGATCAGTTCCGGTTCGAACAGCCCGTCCTTGAGCACGTAGACCAGGTCGCCGAGGGATTCGGCACTCTTGAGGTCCTGCGACGGGTACGTCCAGCGGACGGTGTTGGTCTCCGCGTCGATCCGCGTCAGTGAGCCGCCGTCGATGAGATACAGGTCGCCCCCGCTGCGCGACAGCGCGCCGTCGAAGGGGAGTTCACCGACCTCACGGGTCCACCGCACCCGGCCCTTCAGCACCGAATCCGGCCAGGGGCCGTCCTTCGCATCGCCGCCCGCGCGGTCCTCGCCACCGCTGTCGTCCTTGCCGCCTCCGAGGTTGTTCACGACGACGGCCGTGGTGGTGACCCCCGCGGCGCCGAGCACCGCACCTCCCCAGGTGAGCAGGCGGCGGCGGGACGGACGGCCGGGCGGGAGCGGTGGCGCGTCGGCCCGTGCGTCGCGGGGCGCGAACGGCTGCGGGCTGTCGCGGGGCGCGAACCGCTGCGGGTGCCGCGCCGCGTCCCGAGGCGGGTCCTCTGGCGGGCCCTCGGGCGGATCCTCGGGAGGGTCATCGGGCCGCTCATCCGTGATGTCGCGCGAGGAGTCGTCGGTGTCCCGCGCGACCGACTCCGCGACCAGTTGCGCGACCTCGTCCTCCTGGCGGCGCACCAGCCCCGAGACCGGCTCCCGCTCCCACCACGGCGAGTCGTCGGCCAGCTCCCCGC
>NZ_JBVIHP010000363.1:0-1165 GCF_055570235.1 Streptomyces sp. NPDC031274
ATATAAGTCGTGCGCTTTCTAATGCTTAGTAGTTTAAGATTAGGATAGCACGACTTATTTATTTTCCAATGAAATTAACTAGCAATTCGGGTTAACTATTATCAATAGTTTAGTTTTCATTCCCTATCAATGTATTTTATTATATACCTATTTCTATATATATACCCGAATTGCTAGTTGATTATTTAGCCATGACTTGATACCCGATAGAATATCTTAAAGTCTCTGGTTCCAGTGATTTAGCTGATTTTAACAGTAAAGAATACGCTAAAAGTATCATCTCTAATTTCAATTGAAAACCTTGAGGCGAACGACTTTTACAACGCTCAGCTCCTAGATTTGTCAAAAAAGAGAAAACTCGCTCAATCACTTTTCTACGTTTTGAAAAATTAGGGAAAAGGATTTTCTTTTGCTTCATGTTCTTCCTGACAGGTGTAATTAGATCAATTCCTTTTAATTCCAGCCTATCATGCAGTGACTGACCTAGATATCCCATATCTCCAAGGACTGTTGGTGTCCCAAATTGACTCAACACTTCCTCGGTCATTGAACTATCAGCCATTGAAGCAGGAGTAATTGTGTAGTCTATGACATAGCCTGATTCACTGACTAAAGCATGACATTTACATCCATAGAAGTACTGTCCCTTTGTAGCATTGTAGCCAACATTTGCATAATCTCCAAGAACTTTGCTTCTGAAATTACGAATAGGCTGACACAAAGGAATGGGGAAGCTGTCAATAATGGATACACTCATTCCTTCAACCTCTTTAAAGACGAGTGCTTGGCGAATGACTTGGATACTCGGTAAGAGGGCATTACAACGGCGGACAAAGCGAGAATATTCTAGGAAATTAGGAAATAAACTTTGAGCCAGTTGGTGCTTAGCTTTAAGCGTTTCACTAAAATGCAGTACGCCCCATAGGTAACAAGCGATAACTAAGCAATCTGATGTTGCGAGATGGACGTTCTTTCGGTTTTGAACCTCAAGGGAAACCCTCGTTTGATAAAGCGTCTCAATGGTTGTCAGTAAATAAACAAAAACTTTTGGAAGTGTGCTATTATAAGTCATATAAGTCGTGCGCTTTCTAATGCTTAGTGGTTTAAGATTAGGATAGCACGACTTATTTATTTTCCAATGAAATTAACTAGCAATTCGGGTTAA
>NZ_JBVIHP010000364.1:0-1165 GCF_055570235.1 Streptomyces sp. NPDC031274
CGTGCCGCCGAGACCCAGCGCCCCGACCGGTTGTACGAGGACCCGTACGCCGCGGCGCTCGCCGGGGACATAGGCCCCGAACTGCTCGCGGAGGTCCGTGCGGCCACCTTCCCGCCCGGCCTCGAGCGGACGCTGCCGAGCACCCCCGACTACAACGCCATCCGCACCAGGTTCTTCGACGACTACCTGCAGGAGGCGGCGGCCGACCCGGAGACCACCCAGATCGTGCTCGCCCCGGCCGGCATGGACTCGCGCGCCTACCGGCTCGACTGGCCGGCCCGCGTGCGCTGGTTCGAGGTCGACCGTCCCGCCGTCCTCGCGTACAAGGAGGAGCGGCTCCCCGACGTCGAGCCGCGCACGGACCACCGCAAGGTCGCCGTCGACCTCACCTCCCCCTCCTGGGAGGACGACCTGCAGGCCGCGGGGTACGACCCCACCGTCCCCTCCACCTGGCTGCTCGAAGGGCTGCTCTACTACATCCCCGAGCCGGACACCCACCGCATCCTCGAACGCGTCGCCGCGATCTCCGCGCCCGGCAGCCGGATCGCCGCCGACATCGTCAACGCCGCGGCCCTGACCCTGCCTCAGATGCAGGGCCTGCTCGATGTGTTCGATGGCTGGGGCTGCCCTTGGCTGTTCGGCACGGACCAGCCGGAGGCCCTCTTCGACCGCTATGGATTCACCGTGCGGGCGCCCCAGCCCGGGGAGCAGGGCGCGGACTTCGGGCGCTGGCCCGACCCGGTGCCGTCGCGCGAGGTGAACGACGTGCGGCGGGTCTTCTTCGTCCACGGACGGCGGCGCTGACGTGCCGTCGGCAGTGATCGTCGGTGGCAGTGTCGCCGGGCTCGCCGGCGCCCTGGCACTGTCCGGCATCGGCTATCGCGTCCTGGTCATCGAACGGGCGCCGAAGCCTCCCCAGTGGTCCATCGCCGAGGCCGTCTCCTGGTGGGAACGCCCGACCGTGCCGCAAGGGCTGCACTCGCACACCCTCACCTCACTCGGCGTACGGGTGCTGCGCGAGCGGGCCCCCCAGGTACTCGCCGCGGCGCGGGTCGCGGGCGCCCCCACCCTCGACCTCACCGACGCCCTGCCCGCGGGCGCGAGCGACGCCGCACGCGAACCCGGCGACGCCGAACTGGTCGCACTCGGCTGCCGCCGCTCGAGC
>NZ_JBVIHP010000365.1:0-1164 GCF_055570235.1 Streptomyces sp. NPDC031274
GTACGTCGAGCGGAACTGGACCGACCTGCGGCCGAAGAGCCTGCGTGAGGCCATGGCGGCGGACTGAAAAACGCTGAGCGCGCACAATTCTTCGCCCATCGCACCGGGGCGGCCCGCTTGTCGTCCACCGGAGCAGTACTTATCGGAGTTAGTTGATGATTCTCCGGGGAAAGCGGGTCGCTCTGCCGCCGACGCCTGTCGTCCACGCGCGGTTCGAGGCATGCGCCCGGGCCGCCCCGGACGCCGTTGCCGTCAGCTGCGCCGGAGAGCAGTTGACCTACGCGGAACTGGACGCCGCGGCCAATCGGTTCGCGCACTTCCTCATCGCGCGCGGACACGGCCGAGGCGCCAAGGTCGGTCTCTGTCTTGACTATTCGGTCGACCTGGTCGTCGTCATCCTCGGCACGCTGAAAGCAGGCGCGGCCTACGTGCCGTTCGACCCGGCTTATCCGGCGGCGAGACTCCGCCTGCTGCAGCAGCAGACCCCCGGTCTGGCCCTGGTCGTGGCCTCCCCGGCAACGGCCGGGCTGATGGAGTCGGCGGCGGTCGAAGTGGTCGCCCCTGAACGGCTTTCCGACCACCTTGAAGGCCTCCCGGCGACTGCTCCCGACGTCCCGGTCACCGGGGACGACGTGTGCTACGCGGTCTTCACCTCCGGGTCGACCGGTACGCCGAAACTCGCCGGGGTGCGGCACGAGGGCTGGTTCAACTTGCTGAACTGGCTGCAGATCGAGTACCGCCTGCACCCTGGGTCCAGCAACCTGGTCGTCAGCGCGTTCGGGTTCGATCTCTCCCAGCGCAGCCTGATGCTGCCGTTGTTCTGTGGTGCTACCCAGTACCTGATGGCGAGCCGCAACTTCGATGCCGCGATGGCGTATCGCTTGCTGCATGAGCACGAGATACACACCGTGCACTGCGCGTCGAGCACGCTGTACGTGCTGGTGGACTGGGAGACCGCCCGTGGTGGCGACGCCCTCAGCCGGCTGGACTACGTGCTCTTCGGCGGGGAACCACTGCACATCGAAAGGATCGCGGAGTGGGGTGGGCGTGAGGAGAACACGTGCACTCTCCTGCACCAGTACGGCGTCGCCGAGTGCACGGATGTCGCGTCGTCGTACGACCTCGCCGACACCCGGCCCGGCGAGCACGACATCGCCCCGGTCG
>NZ_JBVIHP010000366.1:0-1161 GCF_055570235.1 Streptomyces sp. NPDC031274
CAAGAACCCGGACTGGCCGGACGAGGCCCACGCGTACCTGACGAAGCTCGGCGTCCCCGGCGCCACCGTCGTCTTCGACGGAGTGGGCGGCGCACCGGGCCTGGCCGCCGTGGACCTCCTCGCCCACGGCGGCGAGCACCTCGTCTTCGGCTGGTCGGGCAAGGGCCCGCACGACGGCGAACCCCTGACGTTCACCGACGAGCAGCTGGCCGCCCGCGGCATCACCCAGACCGGCGTCCTCGGCCCGGTGATGATGCAGAAGGCGGGCGGCGACAACCCGATCCGCACCCTGGAGCTCGCGGCACTGGCCGAGGCGGCGAAGGGCCACTTCACCCCGGCGGTCCAGCGCTACCGCCTGTCGGAGGCCGCAACGGCCCACGCCGACCTGGAGAACCGCCGCACCACGGGCAAGGTGGTCCTGATCCCGTGAGGTTCAGGACCCCAGCCCTCTGGTGTTCAGGACCCCAGCCCGGCCAACGCCCCGTCGGTCAGCCGGTACACGGTCCACTCGTCCTGCGGCAGCGCACCGAGCGACTTGTAGAAGTTGATCGACGGCTCGTTCCAGTCGAGCACGGACCACTCGAGCCGCTCGTAACCCCGCTCCACACAGATCCGCGCGAGCTCGGTCAGCAGCGCCTTGCCGTGGCCGCCGCCGCGCGCCTCGGGCCGTACGTACAGGTCCTCCAGGTAGATCCCGTGCACCCCGCGCCACGTGGAGAAGTTCAGGAACCACAGCGAGAACCCGACGACCTCCCCCGAGGCGTCGTCCTCCGCGATGTGCGCGAACGCGGCGGGCCGCTCCCCGAAGAGCGCTTCCGTCAGCTGCTCCTCGGTGGCCCTGGCCTCGTCGAGGGCCTTCTCGTACTCCGCGAG
This sequence comes from Streptomyces sp. NPDC031274, assembly GCF_055570235.1. Classification (NCBI taxonomy): domain Bacteria; kingdom Bacillati; phylum Actinomycetota; class Actinomycetes; order Kitasatosporales; family Streptomycetaceae; genus Streptomyces; species Streptomyces sp. NPDC031274. The sequence continues at coordinate 874 of NZ_JBVIHP010000366.1, forward strand.
GTCGCGGACCATGGCGTGGATGACAGGGACGTCGGCAGGCGTGGCGGTGCGAATCATGGCCGCAGAGTACGACGCACCTCAGTACGCCCCCAAAAGCCGCCGCGCGACCTCCAAGTCCTCCTCGTCCAGCGACCGCCCGTCCTCGATCTCCCACAGCGCGTTCTGCAGCACCCGCCCCAGCGTCCAGGCGCGCGCCCGCTCCCGGTCCAGGCCGAGGACCTCGGTCATCGCGTCGAACCGCCACAGCACATCGTCCGCGTCAAAGCGGTTGTTGATCGCGGGCCAGAG
>NZ_JBVIHP010000367.1:0-1161 GCF_055570235.1 Streptomyces sp. NPDC031274
GCCCTGGGCACTCTCTACCGGTACTTCACCTCCAAGGAGCACTTGTTCGGGGCCGCCTTCCTCACCTGGCAGGAAGGGCTCAGGCGCAAGCTGGAAAAGGCCACGCCCACAGGGGGGACGGAGAAGGACCGGCTCCAGGACGTGCTCCATCGCATGATTCGCGCGTTCCAGCTCCAGCCGCAGTTCTACCGGGTTCTGATGGTGCTGGAAACCGCGTCAGACCCGTATGTCGTCGACATCTACCGCTCGCTCGACAAGGCCTTCAACGAGAGCGTGCAGTCAGCGTTCGACGAGAGCAGTCGAGCGGACGAGGACCACGAGGCGATCATCTCCGTCCTCAGTGCCGTTCTCGACGAAGGACTGAGCGGCTGGATCATGGGCCGCGCGACCATCGAGAGCGTTTACGACGGCATCGACAGCGCGATCCGCTTGATCTACGACTTCTCGCCAGGCAGCGAACGCTCCTGATCTCCCCGAGACACAGGCCCGCCACTCCACCAAGAACGCGAATTCGGTTCCACCATGCCTTCCACGACCCGTTCGTGCGGCAAGCCAACGATGAAAGCAGTGAGGAGCACCACGACGTTCTGGCGCGCACACTGAGCCTTTTCCAACCTCACGCTGATGCGTGGTGAAGGACGAGGACGCCCTTCACGATGTCGGTGATCCGGTTGGTGCTGCAGCGGAGCTTCCGGAGGAGGCGCCAGCCCGTCAGAGTGGCCATGGCGCGCTCGCCGAGGCAGCGGATCTTGTGCGTAGGTGGTGTTGTGCCTGCGCTGCCATCGCTTGAGACGGCGGCCCCGGAAGGGCACCCGGACGGCGTCACCGACAGAACGACGGATCAAGGCAAGGACACGAGATTCCGGTCAGTCAGCCCAAGGGACAGATCTGTCGGTGACGCCATCAGCCATCATCACTGTCCGCCCAGCATTTGAGGTCCGCATCGGCGAGGGCTTCGATGATGCCGTGCTGTCGCGCGGCGGTCAGGTCGTGAGTCGAGCCGGGCAGAGCCGGCGAAGCCCAGAGCAGCCGACCAAACGGATCGGCCAGGACCTGCACGTTCATGCCGTGCCGTTTGTGTTTTCCGGAGTAGTACGGGGTGTCGGCGGCGATGCGGTCAATCAGCAGCAGGGTGCCGTCGAGGATGACGAACGCCTTCTC
>NZ_JBVIHP010000368.1:0-1161 GCF_055570235.1 Streptomyces sp. NPDC031274
TCTTGCCAGGGCAGCATCGGGATGCCCTTGGTGAAAGGTGCTGGTCATGCCGCAGATTTCGAAGGTCGAGCTGTACGCGGCGATCCGGCGTGACCATCGCGACGGCATGTCGATACGGGAGCTTGAGCGCAAGCACGGCGTGACGTGGCGGACGGCAGCAAGGCGTTGGACTCGTCCTGGCCGGAGCCTCGTAAGAAGCTGCCGCCACGAGCGACCAGACTGGATCCGTACACCCGACCGGACTGGTCGAGGAGCACAGGGCGGACGTCTCCTACGGGGTTGTGCGCTGCTACGTCGCGGGCCGGAAGTCCGAGATCCTGGTCGAGTCCGGCAAAGTGCCGCTGGAGGCGTTCGTCCCGCAGACTCACCGGCCCGGCCATGAGGCGGAGGTCGACTTTGGTGACGTGACCGTGCGCTTGGCCGGTGACCTGCTACCTGTTCTCCTTCTGGCTGTCGTACTCGGGCAAGGCCGTCCACCGCGTGTTTGCCTCCTGCGGCCAGGAAGCCTTCTTCGAAGGCCACGTCCACGCACTGCGGACCTTGGGCGGGGTTCCCCGGACCAAGGTCCGCTACGACAACCTGACGGTTCTACGAGCGTGTCCTACCCGTTCGCCAAGAACTCGTCGAACGTACGCGGCGCATGCCCGGTTAGCTCCCGCACCGCCGTCGTCACCTCAGACATCGCACCAGCTGCCATCTCTGCGTAGAGCAGAAGAAGGTCATCCACGAACCATCCGGGCAACCCCTGGTCCTGGAGACCCTCAGCTGCCTCCTGAGGTGTCAGATCACGGAAGGGAATGGTGAGCTTGGAGGCGATCTCCTCATGCGTCAGCGCCTCCGGCCCGGTGAGCGCATACGTTTCGCCGCCTCCGGGTGAGCCTGTCAGCAACGCCGCAGCACAGGCGGCGACGTCGTAGGCGGCGTGCCGTTCGAGGCACTGGCGGCTGATGCGTCGGGCGAGGGCTCGGACCGAGGCGGTGAAGGCCGGCGTGACGGCCTCGTGTCCGCAGTGCGGGGTGGCGTGGACGGCCGGGGTCGACCGCCTGGTGTCGGCGGTGTACTGCTCTCCCGCCTGCCGCACGTAGCGGGAGAAGCGGGACTTGGCCAGTGCACCGTTGGGGTTGTCGGTACGGCGGCGGACATGGACGTGCGGGCCTTCGA
>NZ_JBVIHP010000369.1:0-1160 GCF_055570235.1 Streptomyces sp. NPDC031274
GCGGGGAGGACGGCGGCTGGTACGTCGACAGCCGCTGCACGAACTGCGACGTCGCGCGCCAGCTCGCCCCAGAACTGGTACGCGAGGCCGCCGGCCGCTCCGAGATGATCCGCCAGCCACGGAACAGGACGGAGGCCCGGCAGGTGCACGCCGCCGCGTTCGCCTGCCCCTCCCGGTCGATCCGCCTTCCCGGCCTGCGACTCGACGACGCCCTGGATCCCTTCCCCCTGGCCCTCGACGACGCCGTCCACCTGTGCGGCCACAACTCCCCGCACACCGCCGGGGCCAACTCCTACCTCCTGCGTCGGCCTTCCGGCACCACGATGATGATCGACACGCCCCGCTGGAGCAGCACGCTGGCCGCGCGGTACGAGGAGTCGGGCCCCGTCACCGACGTCCTGCTCACCCATCGGGACCATGCCGCGCACGGCCGCCGCTACGCCGATCGCTTCGGCGCCCGGCTGTGGATCCACGAGGGCGATCTCGACGCGGCGCCCGACGCCGACCGTGTCCTGCGCGGCACGGACCCCGCCGAGATCGCCGAGGGCGTGACGGCGCATCCGCTGCCCGGCCACACCCGGGGCAGCGTGCTCTACGTCGCCGACGACCGGTACTGCTTCAGCGGCGACAGCCTCTACTGGTCGCGCACCACCGCCGATCTGGAAGTGGCCGAGAGCGTCACCTGGTACTCCATCGAGGAACTGGGCCGCTCCTTGGCGCGAACCGCCGACCGGCTGCGCTTCGAATGGCTGCTGCCGGGACACGGCGACCGCAAGCGGCTCCCCGCGCCGGAGATGGCCACGCGGATGAAACAGCTGACGGCCCGCGTCCGGACGCTGCGCCCCAGGCCGATCGATTTCACCGCCATGCGCTACTGACCCCGGCCGCACCGACGCCGGCTGCGCCGCCCCCGCGGCGCCCTCACTCCACGAACAGCCCCCGCGCCGCCGCCCCCGCATCGAACTCCTCGAGCCGCGCCTGCGCGTCCGGAAGCCCGTCGCACATCGCCTCAAGGAGCACCCGGCCGAGCAGCATCGGCGCGCACGCCGTGTCGAAGGCGAGGCCCGTGCCGACCGCCGCCGGGAGGAGGAGGTCGGAGTGCGCCGCCACGGGGGCGAACGCCGAGTCGGCCACCGTCACCACCGACAGGCCCGCCCCCT
>NZ_JBVIHP010000370.1:0-1157 GCF_055570235.1 Streptomyces sp. NPDC031274
CAGTTCGACCAGGAGCCGTTCGCCAGAGCGCGCGCGGCAGGCGTCGACGCGTTGGATGCCGTGGTCGATCGTGTTCCAGTCGATGAGGCTCTGGGCGAAGGCCAGGTCGGTGGGGGACGGGGTGTAGGGCTCCAGGACCCAGCGCTTGTCGGGGTGCGGTGCGTGCAGGGCGTACTGGAAGGTGTCGTCGATGAAGTAGAACGACACCTCGTACGTGAAGTCGATGCGGGGCTGGATCAGGAGGGTTCCGTCGGCTTCGGCTTCGGCGTCGGCGTGGGTCTTCAGTTCGGCTCGGGTGAGGAACTTCAGGCCTATCGAGTCCGCGCCCTGCTTGGGCTTGATCACGTACTCGGCCGTGTCCGGGAGCTTCCCCACGTCCGCCAGGCGGTCGACCGTCGGGATCACCGGGAGGCCCTCCGCCATCAGGTCGACGAGGTACTGCTTGCCCGCCATGTCCGCGCTGCCGGTCAGCTGGTTGTAGACGCGGGCGCCGGAGGCGAGTGCCCGGGTGCGGAAGGCGTCGAACGACGACTGGTGGTTCAGGACCGGGCCGCTGTTGCGGACCAATGTCGCGTCGAACGAGTCCATCAGTGCTGCCGCGTCCAGCGGGTGGCAGAGCGCCGTGTCGAAGTCCTCGCGGAGGCGGGAGGCGAGCGCGATGTCCTCGTCGCAGTACCGGCGGCCCCGCGCCTCGTAGGTGAGGTCGGTGACGAACAGGACGCGGGGCCTTGTGGACGGCATGAGAATCTCCTGGTGAGAGGGCTGGGGGAGCCTCGACTCTATGGAGATCGGTGAGGCCCCCTTGTGCCGCCCCCGGAGGGACTAGCCCCGGCCCAGGAACACCGGGTTCGTGAACGCCGCCAGAGGGCCCGGGAGGCCCGGCACCGTCGGTGCGTGGCGGACCTCCGCCCGTACGTACGCCGAGTACGAGGGCGTCGTCCGCCATTCCGCCGTGCCGGTTCCGGAGGCGGGCAGTGCCGGGGCGGTGAAGAGGACGCCCTGGTCCGTCACGAAGCGGATCGTGCAGTCGGGGGCGCCCGTGACGTCCAGGCGGACCGTCACCGGGGCGTCCTGCTCGACGTAGAGGCGCTCGCCGATGCCCGCTTGCTTGCCCCTGCCGCCGGTGGCCGTGAATTTGAGCGTGACGTTCTTGTTCT
>NZ_JBVIHP010000371.1:0-1156 GCF_055570235.1 Streptomyces sp. NPDC031274
CCCGTCGAGCGGGCTGCCGCCTCGGCCGCGCTGGGGTGCCCTCCCTGGGAGCTGGGGCTGTGTGCAGGTTGCGGTCAGCTGATGCGCCGGCACGGACGCCATGCGGCCATGTACTGCGCGGTGTGCCGCTGCGAGCTCAACGGCCGATAGCTGGGGATCCTTCGGCCGAGATGGACCCGATCGGGGGTCTGGCTCCGGGCCCATGGACCCCGGATGAAGGTCGTCGGGTCCGAGGCGCTCTCGTGGCCGCTGCCGGGTGAACTGCAGGACGGCTCACATGGATGCTGCGCGCCCGTCCCGACAGAGTAGGGCCGGAACAGCATGGAACTCCGCAGAATACCGAACCGCCCTTAATCAGCGGGGGGGGGGTGCCCCCAACGGGCCCATCGCCGTAACGCGGGCCCGCGTGGTCGGGCGGCTGTGGTGCACGAGCCGGTGGGGGCAGCGGCGGCCTGGGCACCGGCAGATCGATCAGATCTCCTACCTCGGCCACCTGCTGGAGCGTGCGTGCCAGTGAATGCAGTGCTTGACGGGTGGCGTCCAAGTGGCGCCGCAACTCGTCAGCCTCCGGCCAGGCCCGCTCGTAACTCACGGGATCGGTGCCCTCGGGGCGCAGCGCCTCGTACGCCGAGAGCCGTGGATGCCACACCGTCAGCAGCGGCCGCAACACGCGGTTGAGCGTCACCATCGCCAGTACCCCGAAGGTCAGTCGGCCCGGAGGAACCGGCGGTGCAACAGCCGGGCCGTGCTCGTGCAGGATCCCGCGGGTGACGTCATAGAGGGAGTACAGCGAGGTGAGTGCCTCGCGCAGCACACCTTCGTCCCGCTCCAGGGGAACTACTGCGACCCGACTGGCCAGTTGGAAGTACAGCTCCCAGGCGGCCGTGCGCTCGGCGTCGGCCGGCTCCCACAGGCCCGTCACCTCACCGACGAACGGGATCGTCAGTTTCGCGATGACCTGTGATGGCCCCGTACGCCCCCGCCGCGGCGCCTCGCCGGACTGCGTCATGATCGCCTCCCCGGTCCCCCACAGTAGGGTATGACACCGTGTGGGACGTCTTTCTCAGCTACAGCCGCCAAGACGCCGGGCACGTCCGCCGGTTCCATGAGGAGCTCATCGCGGCCGGGCTGACGGTGTTCACGGACGAGTCCGCGG
>NZ_JBVIHP010000372.1:0-1155 GCF_055570235.1 Streptomyces sp. NPDC031274
GGCCGAATCCAAGGGGGACGGGGTGACGTTGGTAATCAACTCGGCCAAGCGCGATGAGGGCGGCTTCCTTACCGTTTCTGGCAAGGTGACGAACACCTCGGGTGGCCTTTGGACCGGTGGCCAATGGCGCGGTGATGAAAAGGAGTTGCAGAAGAACGGCGGATCCATTGCCGGCGCGAGCCTTGTGGATGAACAGGGGAAGAAGCGGTACCTGGTCCTGCGGGACACCACTGGGCGTTGCCTCTGCACGAAGTTCGAGGGCGGCATCGACTCGGGGAACACGGCGGACTGGTTCGCGCAGTTCCCCGCCCCGCCGGAGGGAACGAACAAGCTGACGTTCCAGGTAGGCGGGATGGCCCCAGCCGCCATAGAGCTCTCCGAGGGTGAGTGACCCATGGGCCACCCACGATCACGCACCCTGGCCACGGCCACTGTCACCCTCACGGCGCTGGTCTTCCTGTCCGGCACCCCCGCCTTCGCGGACGACGACGACCCCAGCGCACCCCCCGGCAGCACAACCTCCACCGCGCCCCAGGAGGTCGACTCCAACAGCCCTGGTCTGAAGCTGGCCGACGGAGCGACGCTCGCCCCGGCGAAGGTCCTGGACATCAAGTCCGTGGTCGAGGACATGGGCGGTGAGGAGCGCCGCGAGGAGACGAATACGGACGTCAAGTTCGCGCTGCAAGCGGAAGTCCTCTTCCCCAAGGACAGCAACAAGCTGAACCCTGAGGCGAACGCCCGTATCAAGGCCATCGCGGAAGAAGCGAAGGCCCAGAAGGCGACGAACGTCAGGGTGTTCGGCTTCACGGACAACCTCGGCTCCTACAGCCACGGCAAGACGCTGTCCCGCAAGCGCGCGGAAGCGGTGCACGACAAGCTGGCGAGCTTCCTGGGTCCGGAGGTCACGTACTCCGTACGCGGCTACAGCGAGGACTATCCGATCGCGGACAACACCTCCGAGCAGGGCCGCAAGAAGAACCGCCGAGTCGAGGTGTCTTTCCCGCGGGGAGGCTGAGGCCAAGACCTGCCGGGGCGTTGGCGATCCGGTGTTGAACATGGCGCCGGGGCCGCCCGGTTGTCCCGAGGTTGGCGGTTTCGGGGGGGGGGGGGGGGGGGGGCCCGCTTCGCCTCGGCTGCTTCGGCTCCCCTTTCCCC
>NZ_JBVIHP010000373.1:0-1152 GCF_055570235.1 Streptomyces sp. NPDC031274
CGTACCCGCCGGAGGCGAGCTTGGCGAGGTTGTTCTGGAAGGTCGTGGAGTCCTTGACCGCGTTGCGGAGCTGTCCGGTGTAGTCGCCCAAGGTGGCCTTCGCGGTGCCGGCGAGCTTGGTGAGCTGCGCCGCCATCGACTTCACGTACTTGTTGGAACCGCGCGCCATCTTCCGGGTGAGCGCGACCCCGTCCTCACCCATCTCCTCCAACGCCTTGGCAACATCGGTACCTGCACGCCGGGACACAGTCGCGAGGTCGTTGCGCCAAGCCGAGGCAGTGCGGACGGACTTCCGCAGGTTCCGCTCGAACATGCCGAGGTCGAAGTGCTCCTTGCCGCCCTTGCCCTTGCGCTGCGACTTGGAGGCGACATCGGACACCGAGAACCCGGAACCGCCGAGCGGCTGGTACGACCAGTTCGACAACCCGCCATCCGCGTACCAGTCGATGCCGGCCGGGTCACCGCCCAGGCGACGCACGATCTCCTCGGTGATCGCCCGCGACCGTGGCCGCTTCGACCTGCGGAAAGGCACATAGCCCTCGCCGTGAGTCTCCGGCTCACCCCACACACGCCAGCTCCCGGCAGGTGCGATCTGCGCGATGTGGTTCTCGCGAACACCACCGCTCGCGTAGTAGTCGATCACCGAACCGCGGGCCTGCGGGGCCTGGATCATGTCCGGGATTCCGTTGGCATCCTGGTCCCAACTCGTCGCTTTGAGGAAGACGCCAACACCGACGGACCGCCCGCTGATCCCGTTGATCGCACCCTGGATGCGGCCTGCCGCGTCCGTCGCACCGCTGGTGGGAACGGTGACCGTGACGTTCTTGCTGCCCGGCACGTCGTCGACCTTGATGCCGAGGGCTTCCAGTTGGGCGCGTGCCTCCCCTGTGGGGGCGCTCATCGTGACGGTCTTTCCGCCGGGAACACCGGCGATTTTCTGCTTGACCGCCTCCAGACTGGCGATCGTCGTCGCCGTCGACGAGGTGACGTTGACGTGCTTCCCGCCCGGGGTCTGCGCGATCTTCGCGATCAACGCGTCCAGGTCCGTGAGCGCCATGCCGGTCGGCGCCTTGACCTCAACCGTGCGGTCCTTGAGGTCATTGATCTTGAAGCCGAGCTTCTCCAGGTCCTCGCGAGCGTCGTTGGACAGGG
>NZ_JBVIHP010000374.1:0-1152 GCF_055570235.1 Streptomyces sp. NPDC031274
CGGTCCCACGCGTGCGGCGAGTCTCGGGCCTGGGCGAGTTCCCAGTTGGTCAGCCCTTCGAAGTCGTTGGCGGGGTTGACGTTCTCCCCGGCTCGCGCCGAGGCCACCGGGTCGGTGATTCCGTCAAGGTTGAAGTGGATCCGTGAATTCGAGCCGGTGCCAAGATAGCCCTGGACCTGCTGATGCCAGGAACTCCCTTCGGGCCATTCGTGATACGTGAGCGCATTGCGCTCCATGCCGAATTCCGCGAGAGCCATCGGATTGTCGTCCGTGCTCTCGAGGCCCAGGGCGATATCCGTGCCGCAGTCGCCCTCAAGGCCGAGCGGATCGGACCAGGTATGCGGATTGTGGACATAGGACCGGTGATTCGGCGCGGGCGTCAGTCCGAGAGGATCCGGGCTGACGTAGTGGCCGGTGTCCGGGTCGTAGTGGCGGTGCCGGTTGTAGTGGAGACCGGTCTCCGGGTCGTGGTACTGACCGGGAAATCTCAGCGGGGTGTACGCCGTGGCGTCGGCATTCCAGGTCGTGCTGCCCCAGAGAGTCGACCGCGTCTGCCAGGCAACGGCCCCTTCCTCGTCGACCATTTCGACAGGAGTGCCGACGAGATCGGTGACGATGGCGAAGAATCGGCTGTCGATCTCTTCATCCGTGAGGGCATCGACACGTCGCTCCGTCTGGGCGATCGGGTGGAGCCCTCGATGGTCCCAGGTGAGAGCGATCGGCGACGGCAACTCCGGGGACGTGGTGCACTGTTCGGCGAGCGTGTCGCCGTCCCACGCGAAGCGGGTCTCCTCCACCACGGTCTCGCGGTCCACGGCAAGCCGCTGTTTCGCGATGCGCCGCCCGAACGGATCGTAGCGGTAACGCCATATAGTGCCGTCCGGCGTCGTGACCTCGGTGAGCCGGTCCTCCGCGTCCCATGCGTATCGCCAGATGTCCGGCTTCCTCGACAGGCGCACCCTGCGCTTGAGGACGATCCGCCCGTCACGGTCGTACTCGTAGTGGACTCGTCCCGCCCGCACCAAGGTCGCTCCGGTGTATTCGCGAGCCCCTTGCGCGTCGCCTCCCGCATGCCTCTCGGGCCATGCGGCGTGCGTCTGGTTACCGGCCGCGTCGTAGGTGTAGCCCTCCGTCCAGTCCTGGGCCGTGACA
>NZ_JBVIHP010000375.1:0-1149 GCF_055570235.1 Streptomyces sp. NPDC031274
GCGGGGCACGCACTGCCTGCCCCGACGAGTACAGCCCCCGCCATCTTCTTCGCGGTCCTGCAAGAGGGCCGGTTGCTTCCGGGTCCGGCATGACTGTCCCCCTGCCAAGAAGAGATGACCTGGGGTCAACGGGCTCGAGAGGCGTCATGGGAGACAGTGAGGAGAGGTCCGACTACCGCCCCGCCGAGCGCAACGCCCGGCACCTCGCGGGCGGCAGGACTGCACATCCGTCCGCAGTTGGCCGATGTCGACTCCGGCCCATCACGCCCGCACCTGCCGGCCGAAGAAGCCGGGCCGACCACCCATGGTCCACTCGATCCACAGACTGGCCCTGCGCCTGGTCCGTGAGAATCCATCGTGGGGCTACCGCAGGGTGCGGCGAACTCACCACGCTCGGCATCAAGGTTGCCGCATCCACCGTCTGGGAGACCCTCGCCTCCGAGGGCATAGATCCGGCGCCCGACCGGGCCGCCACCACTTGGGCCTGGTTCCTGCTCTCCCAGGCCGACGCTCTCCTGGCCTGCGACTTCATCGAGACCGTCACCCTGACCGCCCACCCCACCGCAGCCTGGGTGACCCAGGCCGCCCGCAACCTGGCCATGGACCTCACTGACACCAAAGCAACCCCACGCGTACCTGATCCGGGACCGGGACGCGAAGCACCCAGCCCTCTTCGACGACATCCTGACCAACGCCGGAATCCAGATCGTGCGCACCGGCATACGAATACCGCGCATGAACGCGATCATGGAACGCTGGGTCCAGACCTGCCGCCGTTCCCGCACCACTCCCCCACGCACAGATCACCCAGCTCGACGTACTCCGAAGAGACCGCCTCGGCGGAGTGCTGCACGACCAACATGCCGCTTGAGCAGCACGGATGGGGTATTCGGCAGGCGCAGAATTCGACAATTCGCAGGCGGTAGCGTGCACCCGCCTTATCGTGGCGCCATTGCCGCCGTCTCCGGGCCATGCGCGACGCCCTCGCCGTGGGTGTGGGTGACCTGAATCGTCATCACTTGGGGCTCCAGTCGGGGTGGCTGCCGTGCATGGCCGGGTAGTAGGGGTCACCGGAGGTGATCTCGCCCGCGAGTACCGGCTGTCCGGTGAACGCCGACTTGTAGAGCGCGGCGGCGAATTCGAGGGTGC
>NZ_JBVIHP010000376.1:0-1147 GCF_055570235.1 Streptomyces sp. NPDC031274
GGCATGGCGCTGGCGATCGTGTTCCTGAGCCCGTTCCGGTTCTGGATCTGGCAGTAGCCGGATCCGGGATGGGGAACCGCCCGTAACGATCTTCCGTCGTAGAAGGGGTGCGGGTGACTCCGCATGAGCGGGTGACTCCGCACGATGCGTACGAAAGTGGGGGAGCGGGGACGTGAAGTCAGCTGTGTCGCGTGGCGTGGTGGCTGTTTCGACCGTGGCGGTGCTGGGCCTTACGGCGGCGTGCAGCGGTAGCGGCAGTGACGGCAAGGGCGATGGTGATGGCGCCGGGGGCGGGAAGCCGTCGAAGTCGGCGCGGACGGGCGCGTCTTCCGCCACGGCGAAGCTGGAGAAGGTGGCTCTCGCCTCGGGTGACGTCAAGAAGTACAAGGTCGAGGTCACGAAGGGGTCCGGGGAGTCTGCGGAGGCTGGGGGCAAGGCCACGCCTCCCGCCGGACGCGTGAACCCGGCCGAGTGCCGCCCGCTGTCCGAGATGCTCACGGCCGCCGCCCCGTCGAAGTCGAAGGCGCACGTCAGCCGGATGCTGAGTCCCACCGACGTCGCGGACACCACGACGACCGAGGTCGTGCTGTTCGCGTACGGCCAAGCCGATGCCGAGAAGACCATGGACACGCTGCGCACGGCGACGAAGTCGAAGAAGTGCGCCACCTTCGGGGACGGCGGCCACCGCTACATCGGGGTCCGGCCGCAGCCCGCGCCGGTCGGGGGCGACGAGGCCGTCTCGTACAAGCTCGCGAGCCGTTCCGGCGAGTTCCTCCACCGGGACCGCGTCACGGTCGTACGCAGCGGCTCGACGCTGATCGCTTTCCGCGCATCGAACCTCTTCGACCCGGAGTCGGCCAAGGCCGACAAGGAGGGCGAGGCCGCCGGGCTGCCCGAGAAGTTCCGTGACGGGGTGACGGCCGACCCGAAGGTGGCCGACACGATCGTCGACGCGCAGCTCGCGAAGCTGGCCAAGGCGGAGTAGAGGCTGCGGTCTCCGGAGCGACGACGGAAACGAAGAGACAGCGCGACGACAGCGCGAAGGGCCCCGCGGGACGGATCCGCGGGGCCCTTGGCTGTCAGCACCGACGTCAGGGCAGCGTCGGTGCCGCGGAGCGGCGCCGGGGGGAGTGCGCCGCGGGTCTGG
>NZ_JBVIHP010000377.1:0-1147 GCF_055570235.1 Streptomyces sp. NPDC031274
CGAACAGCTCTGTGCCAGACGGACCGGCGTGGGTGCTGACGGCCTAGTCATCAGCAGGCTGATCAGCACGGACCCCGCCCTGATCGAAGTCGCGTGCTTCAATGCGGATGGTTCGACCGCCACGATGTGCGGCAACGCCCTGCGCTGTACCGCGTGGCTGACGCGCCAAGACCACGGCCTCACGACGATGGGCCTCCTCATGGCCGGGGTGACACACCAGGCCGTCGTGAGTAATGACGCCGTGTGGGTCACGGCCGAAGTCGGCGCTGTCCATCCGCGACGTGTTCAGGCCGTCATCAACGGCAGGCCGACGTGGTTCGACAGCGCGCGCACCGGCACCGAGCACGTCGTCGCGGTCGTGGATGACGTGGACGCCATCGACACCGTCACGGTCGGCCGCCTCATCCGCCACCATGCCGAGCTTGCCCCGCTCGGCACGAACGTCAACTTCGTCCAGTCCGCTGGCAGTCAAGAGCTGAGGATCCGCACCTACGAGCGCGGTGTGGAAGCCGAAACGCTGTCCTGCGGCAGTGGAGCAGTCGCTGCTGTCGTCATCGCCACCATGCGCGGGCTGGTCGCTCAGCGCTCCGTCACCGTCCACAACCAGGCCGGGGAGCCACTGACGGTACGCCCGCACGCCGACCGGCCGACGCGTACGCAGTGGGTCGGCGGCCCTGTCACCCACACATTCGAAGGGGTACTCGCATGACGCTCTTCCTGGACACCAGCTCCGGCAGGACCGTGCAGCAGGCGACCCAAGCGCTACGCGACTGGCAGCAGGACCGGCAGGGGATCGGCGTCGCCCTTATCTACGGCCCGGTCAGCCTCGAGGATCGGCTCTACCACTCGAAGTGTCCCGTGGAGCAGCGCTCGGTGACAGCCCTGTCCGGGGCACTGGAGGAGATCGGCGCCCGGTGGAAGGTACTGGACCCGTGCGAGCCGACCTTCATCCCTGAACTGGCCGGATACGACGTGGCCCTCTCGAACCTCCACGGCCCGTTCGGCGAGGACGGACGCCTGCAAGGGCTCCTGGACTACATCCGTATGCCCTACTGCGGAAGCGGCGTCGCCGCCTCGGCGGTGGCTTCCGACAAGATTCTCTGCAAGCGGGTGATGGAGAGCCTGGGTGTCCCGACGCCCGGCTGGT
>NZ_JBVIHP010000378.1:0-1145 GCF_055570235.1 Streptomyces sp. NPDC031274
TGGCGTACTGCTTGTCACGCTCGACCGCGCGCAGTGTCGTCACGTCGAGGAACGGGTCGACGTGGGCCGCGGTGTTGCGGATGTACTCCTCGGAGTCCCTGACGTCCGGGTCGACCTGGATCATCGCGGTCGTCGTGGCGTCGGCCAGCTTGGAGGTGTCGACCGCGCCGGGCGTCGCGTAGATGCCGTCGTGCAGGTCGCCGCCCGGGTCGGGGCGCGCCTTGACCGTGCGGGAGTCGGCGGGCAGCGTCCACGGGACGTGCCGGTGGCCGGACTCGTCCCAGCTGATGGAGTTCAGGTCGATCGGCTTGCCCGGACGGGCCGACTCGTCGACCCAGTTGTTCATCTCGGTGTCGCCGGTGTGCACGACGAAGGTGTCGCCGTCCTCGCACCTGCCGATCCGGGCCAGCTCGCGCAGGTTCGCGCAGGTGCCGACCGTCAGCTCCGTGGTGGGCCGCAGAGCGTCGGGGTTCTTCAGCTTGCCCGGCTTCACGACGTACGTGGAGACCGTGCCGATGACGTTCTTGACACCCTTGGTCGTGCGGAACTTGTCGATCATCCGCTCGGCGAGGTCGCCGTCGCCGACGTCCGCCCTGACCACCAGCTTGGCGCGGCCCGGGTCGTTGCCGGTCGTCCGGTTGAAGTCGTCGTTCATCGCGACGAACAGCATCTGCAGGGCGACGGCGCCCGCCACCGCGACGGTGATGCCGCTGACTGCGCGTGCCGCCGAACCGCTGCTCAACTGGAGCCTGCGGATGGCCAGTTGCCAGGGCACGGGGCCGCCGCCGCGCAGCCGGGCCACGCTCGCCTCGACGAGCCAGGGGAGCAGCGCGGCCAGGCCCACCAGGGTGAGCGTCGCGCCCGCGCCGATGGCGAAGACCGGCGGGGCCACGTTGCCCCCGACGTAGCCATTGACCACGTCGCCCCCGACAGTGCCCGAGGCCAGCAGGATCCCGAGGCCGAGGAGCGGCATCACGATGCGCCACCAGACGCGGCGCTTGCGCGGCTTGGTGCGGCGCACCACGCCGAGCGGCTCGATGGAGACGGCCCGCAGCGAGATCAGCGTGACCAGGACGGCCGTGACGGGCACGGCGAGCAGGACCAGTGCGGCGAGAGTGGGCACCGGCACCACGTCGGAGGGGAAG
>NZ_JBVIHP010000379.1:0-1145 GCF_055570235.1 Streptomyces sp. NPDC031274
CTCGGGAAGGGGTGGGATTGAGGAAAGCCAGGAAAGCCCCGCAGGGACCGCCCGAAGCCTCAGCCCACCCGATACCGATCCGTCGCCGCCACCAGTTCATCCGCAATCCCTCGCGCCCCCGCGTTATGCCCGGCATCCCCCACAAGGATCAACTCGCTCCCCGGCCAAGCCCCTTGAAGCCGCCAGGGAATCCCCACCAGATTCCCGAAGTCGAGAATCCCCTGCACCAGCGTCCCCGGGATCCCGGCAAGCGCCCCCATGTCCCGAAGAACGACCTCGTCCCCGCCCAGCCAGTGGTCATGGGCGAAGTAGTGCGTGACGGTCCGGGCGAACCCCGCCCGGAACGTCTCGTCCTCGTACCGGGGAACAGACCGAGGCGCCTGCGACGCGAAGGCGGTCTCCCAGTCGGTCCACCCCCGCGCGGCGACAGCCCGGACCTCCGCATCCGGCGACTCGAGCAGCCGGTTGTAGGCGGCGGCGAGATCACCGTCCCGCTCACCCTCCGGGACCCCGTCCCGGAACGCCGCCCACGCCTCCGGAAAGACCTGGCCAAGGCCCCGGGTCAGCACCTCGACCTCCGCCCGGCTCCCCGTGGCCAGCCCGGTGAGCACCAGCTCCGACACCCGGTCGGGATACGTCTGCGCGTAGCGAAGCCCCAGCACGGATCCCCATGACCCGCCCCACACCAACCACCGCTCGATCCGCAGATGCCGCCGCAGCAGCTCCAGGTCGGCCAGCAGATGCCCCGTCGTGTTGACGCTCATGTCGGTACGGGGATCGCTCGCGGGCGGCGTCGACCGCCCGCACCCGCGCTGGTCCAGGAGCACCACCCGATACGCGTCGGGGTCGAAGTACCGCCGGAAGAACGGCGTGCACCCCGACCCCGGCCCCCCATGCAGCACCACCGCCGGCTTGCCCAGCGGATTGCCGCAGACCTCCCAGTACACGCGGTTTCCGTCGCCGACCTCGAGCATGCCGTGGTCGTACGGCTCGATCTCCGGATAAAGGCCCATCGGCCGAAGATAACCCGCTCACCGCACACCCCACGGGCCACTCGGCCCTACCCGGCCCTACCCGGCCCGCAGGCCCCGCATCCGCCCGTACGCGTACACACATCCCGCGAGCGCGAGATCCGAGAGCAGCAT
>NZ_JBVIHP010000380.1:0-1144 GCF_055570235.1 Streptomyces sp. NPDC031274
CATCCAGGAAAGCGGCCGCCGCCTCGGCGATGCGATCCATGTTCTCCACATGTGTCTCCCCGCCGGAGACGGTGGACTCGACGCGGTAACCGCCGCTGCGCAGTGGAGAGATCCGGATCTCTCCCGCCTGGCGACTGGTGTGGTCCGTGGAGAGACGAAGCATTCCCATGCTGTAGAAGGGGAACAGGGCGCGCAGTTGCTCATGGGCGTAGATCTCGCGTGTCAGCGGCCGATACTCCGCAAACACGTTGTCGTGCAAGAGGATGCCCCACTGGGTCGCGATGGGGTCACCGTCCTCGTATGCCTGCGCGAGTTCGTTGTACTCCATGAACGGGAACCGGGATTTCAATTCCCTGAGTGTCACCCCGTTTCGCCAGGATTCGGCCACCTCAACAGCTGTGAGCAGGCTGCCGGTATCGCCGACCGCCCATTGATGCTGAGCATCTGAAATATTGATCGCGAAAGATCTCTTGTGCGCCCCAATGGAGATTCCGATTAGCCCTCTGCCGGAAGTCACCGTCGCATTGAAGAGGTGCCCTCGGGGATTAGAAGATGCGGACTCCACGACACCCAGGTCGATGCCGCTCTGGCGAGATACATGCGTCAACGCCTTGACGAGACCACCCAGCTCCACGAGGTCTGGATAGAGTTCTGAATTCATGCCGTTCATTCCATGTCCTCAATGAAAGGTCGTACCCTTCCCATGTTAGCCCAGTCGGGCTCCAGCACGGTCGGGTCCGGGACTCCGTTCTTGTCGTAGAACGTAATTGAGTCCCAGCTGCGGCGCCCGTTTTTTACGGCTCTGGCAATCATCCCCATTTCTTCCTCCGTTGCATGGAAAGCGGGCCCATCATGACCGAGCCCCCTCTTGGCCATTCCTTCGAATCCGTCTGCGGGGAACTGATTCATATTCACGTGGAGCCGAACCGATCCATCCTTGATCGCTTCAAAGACGGGCCCCCGCCACTCGTCCGGGCCGAGGTCCATGTAATGGGTGAAACCTCTGGACTGCGCGAACGCCTTGGTCCCCCCATGTCCGTACCCCAGGGCCACATCACAAGGCGCGAGCCCGAGTGGGTCGGCCCAGAGAAGGGGGTTGGTCACATAGGTGACGTGGTTGGGGGCCGGTCCGAGCCCCAGGGGG
>NZ_JBVIHP010000381.1:0-1143 GCF_055570235.1 Streptomyces sp. NPDC031274
CTCAATGACCAGCTGTTCTCTACGCGCGTACCGCCGCAGTACGTCAAAGGCATCGTCCACGCCGGTCTGCCAGCGTTCGGCGAGTATGCCCTTGGCCTGTTCGATGCGGATGCGGCTGGTGAGGGCGGTCTGGAGCTGGGTGGCGAGGATCCGATACTCCGTGTAGGCGCGGCGGTTGTGCAGACCCACCGCGGCGGCGTCGGCGATCGCCTGCGCCAGGCGCAGCTCCCCGTCGGTGTGCAGGGCCTGGGACGTCTCGGGCACGAAGACGTTGAGCGCGCCGAGCAGGGTCTCGCGCTGTCGCAGCGGAACCGCGTACGTCGCCGCGATGCCGTGGCGGCGGGCCAGTGCCGTGAACTCCGGCCAGCGCTCGGTGGGTTCGGCTGCCGTGAGGCGCACCGGCGGCACGGGCAGACCCGAGCCGAGGCTCTCCACGCAGGGTCCACCGCTCTGTTGGGCCCCCAGCAGGTCGAGTGCCAGGTCCCATGGATGGCCGCCGGCGCAGACCGAGTAGGAGCCGGAACCGTCGAAGACGACCCCGGCGGCGGTGGCGCCGAGCAGCTCCACGCAGTGGCCCGCGAGGCGGCTCAGATAGCGCTCCGGGTCGAAGTCGTCGTCCAGGGTGTTCGCGGTCTCCACCAGGACTTCGGCCAGCCGTAGTTCAGAGGTGTGATCCCGCATGATCTCCTCCCCATGAGCGCCACCCCGCCCACTGCGCCTACCCCCCGGCGCCGAGCTGTAACAGCTCTCCAACAGGTCTCCGCAGCCGACGGGCGGGCCTCGTGGGCCGGGAGTGCGTATGTCAGGATTGAGAATCGGACAGTGCACCCAAGGGGGAGTGGATGTACCACAAAGGCACCGGCCGCGGTCATCGGATCGCGACCAGGGGGGTGAAGGCTGCGGCGGCGTTTGCGGGGGCGGCGCTGCTGCTGTCGGGGTGCTCCTCCGATGACGGCTCGGGCAACGAGGAGTCGTCGGGGAAGCCCGTCAAGCAACAGCCGAAGGACACCGACCCGTACTGGGTCAACCCGGACGGGAACGCGGCCAAGCAGGTCGCCACGTACGAGAAGGACGGGAAGAAGGACGACGCGGAGCTGATCCGCAAGATCGCCGAACAGCCCGTCGCCGAATGGATCATCCCGG
>NZ_JBVIHP010000382.1:0-1142 GCF_055570235.1 Streptomyces sp. NPDC031274
TTCTATCCAAAGCAAAAGCTCAAACAACACCAATTAGTCCTAAACCTAAATTGTATTTAGCGATATCTGTTATAGTCGGACTAGTTTTAGGTTTAGCCATTGCTTTATTGAAGGAATTGTTTGATAACAAAATTAATAAAGAAGAAGATATTGAAGCTCTGGGGCTCACGGTTCTTGGTGTAACAACCTATGCTCAAATGAGTGATTTTAATAAGAATACAAATAAAAATGGCACGCAATCGGGAACTAAGTCAAGTCCGCCTAGCGACCATAAAGTAAATAGATCATCAAAAAGGAATAAAAGATAGGAGTTCAGGATGGCTAAAAATAAAAGAAGCATAGACAACAATCGTTATATTATTACCAGTGTCAATCCTCAATCACCTATTTCTGAACAATATCGTACGATTCGTACGACCATTGATTTTAAAATGGCGGATCAAGGGATTAAAAGTTTTCTAGTAACATCTTCAGAAGCAGCTGCAGGTAAATCAACCTCGAGTGCTAATATAGCTGTTGCTTTTGCACAACAAGGTAAAAAAGTACTTTTAATTGATAGTGATCTTCGTAAACCGACTGTTAACATTACTTTTAAAGTACAAAATAGAGTAGGGTTAACCAATATTTTAATGCATCAATCTTCGATTGAAGATGCCATACAAGGGACAAGACTTTCTGAAAATCTTACAATAATTACCTCTGGTCCAATTCCACCTAATCCAGCGGAATTATTAGCATCTAGTGCAATGAAGAATTTGATTGACTCTGTGTCCGATTTCTTTGATGTTGTTTTGATTGATACTCCACCTCTCTCTGCAGTTACTGATGCTCAAATTTTGAGTAGTTATGTAGGAGGAGTGGTTATTGTTGTACGTGCCTATGAAACAAAAAAAGAGAGTTTAGCAAAAACAAAAAAAATGCTGGAACAAGTTAATGCAAATATATTAGGAGTTGTTTTGCATGGGGTAGACTCTTCTGACTCACCGTCGTATTACTACTACGGAGTAGAGTAATTGGAATAAACTTGAATCAAATAAAAGACAGAAATTTGTAGAAGAGGAGAGCAAATGATTGATATTCATTGCCATATTTTACCGGGTATAGATGATGGAGCTAAAACTTCTGGAGATACTCTGACAATG
>NZ_JBVIHP010000383.1:0-1141 GCF_055570235.1 Streptomyces sp. NPDC031274
CGCCGGAGCAGATGCCCGCGTCGGTGAGCATCAATGACTTCTTCGGCAACAAGGGGACGGTCGTCTATGGCCAGTTGGCGGCGTTCTCGATCATCTACTCGACGCCGGTGATTCTGCTGTACGTACTGATCTCGCGCCGCCTGGGCGGGGGGTTCGCGCTGGGGGGTGCGGTGAAGGGGTGACCGGCGTACTACCGCTCGACGCCCTCCTGGCCGCCCAGTTTCTCCTCCATCCAGGCGACGCCGAAGCTCGCCACGTCCGGGGCCTCGAAGAGATGGCTCTTGGCGGCCCCGACCACCCCTTCGCCGCCGAACCCGGCCGCGAGCATGTCCCGGGCGATGACCTCGAACGGCCACTGCCCTTCCGGCACCACGGAGGAATAGTCGAAGGCGCCTTCCGACGAGTCGATGTCGCGGAAGCGCCGCCAGACCCGTTTCCCCTCCACCATGATCGGCTGCTCGTACTCCACGAACCGCTTGCCGGGCGCGTCGGCGAGCGCCTCCGCGTGGTGCAGCAGCGTGAGGGAGTCCAGCGGAGCCCCCAGCAGGAGGACCCGCCCGCCCATGGCGACCAGGTGAGCCAGCGGACTGCCGGGGCCGTGCGGGTCGCCCCAGGGGTGGTCGGCCATCAGCGCGCCCGCGGCCGGGCCGAGCGCCGCGAAGCCGGCATCGGGGTGGCGGCTGCGAACGGCCCCCGGCCACCGGCGAAGAGCCTCGGGGAGCCGCCCGTAGTTGTGGTCCGCCTCGCTGAGAACGGGGTCGTACGCGGGGTGCTCCGCGCGCACGGCGTCCTGCCAGTCCTGCGGCCAGTCGGGGAGGTCATAGGGCGGGGCGTCGTTCCAGCCGCAGGTGACCATGAGGGTGCCGCGCTCCCCGACGACATCGCGCAGGGCGCCGATGACGGTCGGCGGACCACCCGCGACATATCCGATCGCCGACATCTCGGTATGGAACATCACGATGTCACCGTCGCGCAGACCGAGGTCCAGGAGCTCACGCCTGAGCCGACCACGGGTGACAGGACCGCCGGAACGCTTGAGCAGGGCCAGTTCGTCCATGAGGGGAATCTTCGCAGGGGCGGACGGGCGCCGGAGGGCCATGGCTAGGATCATCGGCGTCGAAGGGGGAACGCCGTGCACGGG
>NZ_JBVIHP010000384.1:0-1141 GCF_055570235.1 Streptomyces sp. NPDC031274
TGGAGATGCCGATCCCGGAGACCAGCGAAGGGAAGGTGAGACCGATGGCGAAGTTGGTCAGCCACAGGACCACCGCCGCGACGCCCATCCCGAAGCCGCGCATCCGCGTCGGGAAGATCTCCGACAGCATCAGCCAGGTCACCGGCGAGGTCGCGCCCTGCTGGAAGGCGAGGAACGTCACCGTCATGGCGAGCACCGCGTAGGCGCGGCCGTCGCCCGCCGGGAGCGCGACGGAGAAGACACCGATCATCAACAGGGCCGTGGTGGTGCCGATCTGACCCATCATCAGCATCGGACGGCGGTTCACACGGCCCAGCATCCAGATGCCCACGAAGGTGGCGAGCACCGAGATGACGCCGTTGGCGATGTTCGCGGTGAGGGCGCTGTCGGAGGCGAACCCGGCGTCGGTCAGGATCTGGGTGCCGTAGTACATGATCGTGTTGACGCCCGAGATCTGCTGGACGACGGCGATCCCGAAGGCCACCCACATCAGCCTGCGCAGCCACGGCGTGTTCCTCAGGTCCGCCCAGCCGCCCGCCTTGGCCTGCTCGTCCTTGACGGCGAGCGCGGTGACCTCGCTCAGCTCGGCCTCGGCCCGCTGCCGGGAACGTACCTCCTGGAGGACCGCGAACGCTTCCTTGAAGCGGCCCTCGGAGGCCAGCCAGCGCGGGCTCTCCGGCATCACCAGCATCCCGAACCACAGCACCACCGCGGGCAGCGTCGCGATGACCAGCATCCAGCGCCATACGCCACCGGACTCACCGCCCACCCGTGCGATCACGGCGTTGCAGGTGAAGGCCATCAACTGCCCGCTGACGATCATGAGTTCATTGCGCGTGACGAGCCCGCCGCGCCGCTCGGCCGGTGAGATCTCCGCCAGATAGACGGGCACCGTCACCGAGGCGCCGCCGACCGCGAGGCCGAGCACGAACCGCGCCACGACCATCACCTCGGTCGTCGGCGCCAGCGTGCAGCCGAGCGCGCCGGCGAAGAAGCCGATGGCGAGCAGCAGGATGGTGCGGCGCCTGCCCCGCGCGTCGGACATCCGCCCGCCGATGATGGCGCCGAACGCCGCGCCGAGCAGCAGCGAACTGGTGACCAGGCCCTCGGTGAAGGGCGTCAGGCCGAGGTCGTCCTTCAT
>NZ_JBVIHP010000385.1:0-1140 GCF_055570235.1 Streptomyces sp. NPDC031274
GCTTAAACCTCGCTGCCCCTAGCGGGCGTGCCGGTTCAAGTCCGGCTCCGGGCACCTCTGCCAAGACGTCGGCGGCACTCCCGCTACGGCATCAGTACGCCGTTGAAGCGGGCTGCCGTGTGCAGGTCCGCCTCGATCGCCGCCGCCGTCTCGCGCAGTGCGGGGAGCAGCGCCTCGATGGTCTCGTCCAGCGGGGCGGTGCCCGCGTGCTGGGCCACGTTCAGGGCGGCGACCACGCGCCCTTGCGCGTCCTTCAGCGGTACGGCGACGGAGCGCAGGCCCTCCTCCAGCTCCTCGTCCGCGGTGGCGTAGCCGTCGTCGGCGGCCCGGTCGATGACGCGGTTCAGGTCCGCAGGGTCGGTGACGGTGCGGCGGGTGAGGGGCTTGGGCGGGGACGCCTTCAGGAGCCGCGTGCGCTCCCGCTCCGGCAGCCCGGCCAGCAGGACGCGGCCCATGGCGGTGGGATACGCGGGAAAGCGCGTGCCGAGCGTGATGTAGACGCTCATGACGCGGACCGTCGCCGCCCGCGCCACGTACAGGATGTCCGTGCCGTCGAGCACCGTCACCGACGCCGACTGGTGGACGCGGCCCGTCAGTTGGCGCAGGTGCGGCTCGGCGATGTCGGCGAAGCCGAGGCGGGAGAGGCGCGCGTAGCCGAGTTCCAGGACGCGGGGGAGCGGGCGGTAGAGGCGGCCGTCGTGCGCCGCGTACCCCTCGAGCTCCAGGGTGTGCAGGCAGCGGCGCGCGGTGGCCCGTGGCAGGCCGGTGGCCGCGGCGACAGCGGTGCGCGGGAGTCCGTCGCCGCGGGCCCGGCCCAGGGCGCGCAGGACGGTGAGGCCGCGGGCGAGCGACTGGAGGAAGCCGGGGCCCAGTTCGGCCTTGGCGTCTGTGGTGGCTGTCGCGTCCGTGGTGTCTGTGGTGGCCGTGGCGTCTGTGGTGTACGAACCCTGAGGTGCCGTCAATTCGATGTCCCCGTACGCCGCTTGGGCGGCCGGTAGCTCCTCGAGCAGCGCCGCCTCCTTCCGCAGCCGTGGCAGCACGAGCTCCGCGAGGCCCCGCGCCGTGTGCCTGCTGGTGTGGCTCACCGCGGACAGGGCGTACCGGGCGCGGCCCGCCGCGTCGCGCACCGGGACCGCCGTC
>NZ_JBVIHP010000386.1:0-1140 GCF_055570235.1 Streptomyces sp. NPDC031274
CGCGGCCCTGCGTCCGGCGGCCGAACGGAGCCTGGCCCACCTGCGGAGCCTCTTCGTGGGACGCGCCGGCCTCTAGGAACTAGGACCTGGCCGGGGAGGCCTGGGCGGTGTCGGACTGAACCCCGCGCGTGGCGAGAACCATCTCGCGCTCCATCTTGGAGGGATCGCCCTTCATCGGGACGGTCGCCCCGGAGCGCACAAATCCAAAGCGTCGGTAGAAGCTCTCGGCCCGCGCGTTGTCCTCGTGGACGTACAGGCGCACGCGCGCCACGTCCGTCACCGACCACGCCCACTCGACGGCAGTCTCGAAGAGCGCGTCGATCACACCGCTTCCGCGGTACTCGGGGCGAACGAAGACACCGACGACATGCGCCTGGCGCTGCTCAATGGCTCCGCCGAACACGTCGTCGTCGTCCGCGTCCTCGATGAGCACGGTCACTGTGCCGTTCCAGGACCCGTCGCGGCCCTCGGCCACGAACTGGCGCACCCGCGTCCCGTCGGCCGCCCCCTTGGCCCGCTCCTGCCAGAAGGAGTCGGGCTCCGCGGCGGCCTTCTCGTACGTATCGAGAAAGGCGATCGGAGCTGCCGGGTCCTTCAGCGCCAGGAGCCGCAGCTCCTTCACCTCGGGCCACTCGTCGGCACGTACAGGACGGACGGCATCGCGGGAAACCTGGTTCATGGTGCCGCACCCTACGGGACCGTCGTTCCGGAGCACTACGGCATTTCCCCTGGTCCCCGCCCTGCAGCAGATGCCCCGGGGCGTCGAAGCCACCGCGGCTCACTCCTCCGGCTCGGCCGCCACGATGCCCAGGAGCCCGGGAAACCGCTGCTCCAGATCCGCCCGGCGCAGGGTGGCCATCCGGCTGTTGCCGCGGGCGACTTGCTGGATCAGCCCGGCCTCGCGCAGCGCGCGGAAGTGGTGCGTGACGGTCGCCTTGGAGACCGGCAGCGCGAAGGAGCTGCATGTGCGCGCGGTGCCGTCGGGCGCGGCCGCGAGCTCGCGCACGACGCGGCGGCGCAGCGGGTCCGCCAGTGCGGCGAGCACCGGGCCGAGCCGCATCTCTTCGACGGTCGGGTGGCCCTCGTCGTCGGGCATGCCGCACTCCGCCCTTCAGGTACGACTTGCATCGTACCCCTGGG
>NZ_JBVIHP010000387.1:0-1139 GCF_055570235.1 Streptomyces sp. NPDC031274
GCCGCCCTCCCCTACCTCACCCTCAAGATCGCCTGGATCGCGGGGAGTCACATCGGCATCCCCGAGGGCAGCAGCCTCCTCGAGCACCGCATCACCATGATCTTCGCCAACGGCCTCACCCTGCTGATGGACGCCAGCGTCATCCTCCTCGCGCTGCTCCTGACCCGCCCCTGGGGCCTGCGGACCCCCGCATGGCTGCTCGCGTTCCCCATGTGGGCCGCCACCGGGCTGCTCACGCCGATCATGGCCGGGTTCCCGCTCCAGCTCCTGGTCAGGGCCCTCGGCGGCAGCATCCACCGGCCCTCGAAGGACGACGGCAGCGGCAGCGGCGTCTTTCTCGACGAGTGGGTCTTCGGCGTCGTCTACGGCGGCTTCATCCTCCAAGGCCTCGCCCTCGGCGCCCTGTTCGTCCTCTACGCACGGGACCGCTGGGGCCACATATGGCGGGGTCGCGTCCGGGATCTGCCCCGCGCCACCGCCCGCCGGAGCCTTCAGCGAGGCACCGCCGTCGCCGCCGCCGTCCTGGCCCTCGCCCCCGCGGCCCTGCAGCTCCTGTGGATCACCGGCTCCACCTTCGGCCTCAACGAGGCGCGGATCCAGGAACGTACGACCGACTTCTACGTCCTCGAGGCCCTGGACCTGCTCTACCTCGCCGCAGCCGTGGCCGGCGGCCTGCTCATCGCCTTCCGGTGGGTTCCCGTGCTGCCCGTCAAGGTGCCGCTCGCCCTCGCATGGCTCGGCTCGGGCGCGGTCGCCTGCTGGGGCGGCTGGCTGCTGTTCGCCTCACTCAGCGGCGGCGGCGACATCGCCGAGCAGCCGACGACGCTCATGGTCCTGACCTACGCTGTGCAGATGATCATCGGGACGCTTGCGGTCACCCTCGGGGTGCGCTTCTTCAAGGAGCGGGCCGACGCGGCCACCCCGAACCCCCGGCACCCGGCGTGAAGGCTCTCGTGGCCCTCCCGCGGGCTCTCCCGCAGGCCCTGACTGCCCTGTTCGGGCGGCGGGCGCGGCGCCGGTGGATCCATCTGATCCTCGGCGGGGCGCTCGCCATGCCCTACGTCTTCGTGGGCTCCGTCATCGTCGGACCGCTGCTCGGCGAGGACAACGTCTTCGGCTCGCTCGCCGCCCAACTCGGC
>NZ_JBVIHP010000388.1:0-1137 GCF_055570235.1 Streptomyces sp. NPDC031274
TCCTCGATGACCTGGAATTCGGGCGGGACCTGCCCCGTCTCATGGAAGCTGCGCCACCCCTCGAGGCCGCCGAGCTCACCGCTTCTGACCTCCGCGAGGAAGCCGCGGATCCACTCGGCCTGCGCCTCGACCATGTGCAGTTGGTACTCGACCTCCACCAGGAAGACCCGCGGCAACGTCTCGTACAGCTTGTCCAGCGCCCCGCGGGAGCCGGCCGCCTGCACCTCCAGAGAGGTGAGCCGCTCGCCGAGCAGGCGCACCACCTCGTCGGGCGGGATGACGCCCATGAGGGAGAGCGCCGTCTCGAAGATCGGATACTCGCGGGCAGGAACCGCGATCAGATCGGACAGCCATTCGGTCATCTCCTCCTGACCGGCGTCCGTGATGCCGTACAGGGTGCGCTCGGGACGGTTGCCCTGCCGCTCCACGTCCTTGACCTCGACGAAGCCGTGCTTCTCCAGGTTCTGGACGACGGTGTACAGCGAGCCGTAGTTGATCTTTGTCGTGGCGTCCTTGCCCTGACGGCGCAGGGTCTGCGCGATCTCGTACGGGTGCATGGGCTTCTGGGTGAGCACCACCATCACGGCGAGAGCCAGCGGATTGCCGAGCTTCCGGCGCTTCGCCGCCATCAGACCCACCTCGCTTCCGAATATCCGTACACGAACATATCGCGAGTCTCAGATTAGGGTCAATACACGATGTATCGCGAACCGGATGGCCGTGAGAAGCTCCGCGAAAACCACTACGTGCCGCGGCGCCCCCGCTGACACGATGAGCCCATGCCCTTCAAGATCCCGGACGTCGTCGCAGCGGGCGCCCTCGCCCACCAGGAGCAGCCGGTCATACCCGCCCCCGGAGGGCTGATCATCCGCCCCTGGTCACCCGACGACGCGCCCGCCGTGTACGAGGCGTTCCAGGACCCGGTGCTCCAGCACTGGCACCCCCGCGAGGCCGATTCCGTCGACGAGGCCCGCGGCTGGATCGACGACTGGCGCAAGGCCTGGCCCGAGGAGCGCGACGCGCACTGGGCCGTCGCCGACGCCACGACCGACGAGGTGGCGGGCCGGATCTCGCTGCGCCTCATCGTGCTCGCCGACGGGCAGGCCGAAGTCGCCTACTGGACCATGCCGTCGGCCC
>NZ_JBVIHP010000389.1:0-1137 GCF_055570235.1 Streptomyces sp. NPDC031274
GCAAGCGGGCATGCTCGCCCGGGACGGCATGCTGCAGGCCCGTGTCTGGTCCAACCTCGCTATGCAGGCACGTCTGTTGGATCGGGACCAGGAGGCGCTGCGGATCGGCAGGGCCGCCATTGAGACCCGTCAGGCGAAGCAGGACCCGTGGTTGATGTCGCTGTTGCACTGCCGCCAAGCGGTTGGCCACGCCAGGATCGGGGAGCGGACGTGCGCCGAGCGATCCCTGGCACGGGCAGAGAGCGCCTACGACCGCACGAACGGCGAGCCTCCAGCCTGGTTGTCGTTCCTCACCCCCGCGGAGCTCACGGGGCTCGCCGGGGCCGCACATCAGGCGCTTGGCCGGTACGGGCGGGCGCAAGAGCTCACCGCATCCGCGCTGGGGATGCTTGAGCCGCGTTTCGAGCGAAACCGGGTCTACTACACCGTGCAACGCGCCCAAGCCCTCCTGGACGACGGGGAAGTCGAGCATGCCGCCGCCGAGGCCGGGCACGCGGTCATCATCGCTGAGCGGGTACAGAGCGATCGGGTACAGGACAAACTCGATGGGCTCCGCCGACAGATGCGCCGCCACGTCCACATTCCCGCGGCGGCGGACTTTCTCGATCAGGCACGACAGGCGGGAGCATGAGCGTGGATGGGGCGCGACTGGAACGCAGGGACGCAACAGGACTTGGGAATATCCGGCCACAACTCCTCGACGTGTACGCGGAGATTTACGCTGACCGGCTCGGCGAGGAGTTTCATACCGTGGCGCGGTTCGATGAACGCCTCGGCTGGAACGCGGAGGTACCCGGATTCACGGTGGTCGTCGGCTACCTCGATGAGAAGCCCGTCGGCTACGCCTACGGTTGCACCCTGCAAGAGGGCACCCGATGGTGGAACGGTCTGCGCACCCCCGTCTCGGACGGTGCGACCGTGGAGGACGGCGCGCGTACCTTTGCTCTGTCGGAGTTGATGGTCGTCGACAAGGTGCGGGGTACTTGTACGGCGAAGGCGATCCACGACGAGCTGCTCGGCGACCGGCCCGAGGAGCGGGTGACGCTCCTGGTGGAGCGTGAGCACTCCAAGGTGCGCTGCCTGTATGAGGCATGGGGGTATGAGTGGTTCGGCGAGGTGCTGCCGTTCGCTGACTCG
>NZ_JBVIHP010000390.1:0-1137 GCF_055570235.1 Streptomyces sp. NPDC031274
GAACACCGCTGCTCCCTTTGCTCTGTTCGGCAGGTACGTGGCCTTGTCCCAGCGGGGCGGCAGCATGAAGATGTCGCTGTCGCTGGGCAGGCCGATGGTCCAGCCTGGCGGGGGCGACAACTTGATGTTGGGCTGGTAGGCGGCAAATACGGTGTCCGTGGACCCGCTGGATCCCTGGTCGGCGGCCGCATAAACCGTGTGCTTGAAGCTGCCCAGAGCAACGAGCTGTGACCACGTCTTCTTCAGGGGCAAGGCAGTTCCGCCGAGCTTGTACTTCGCGGTGCTCGGCCAGCTCTGTGCGATCTTCGCCCTCGTCGTAATACCCAGACCAGCCGCATTCTGCCGCCCCGTAGCATTGAAGCCGACGAAGTGGTAGGTGACGGTCATGGTGCGACTGTTCTTCGCAATGGTCCCGATGGCCAGTACCGTGAAATGGCTCACCCCCAGCGGTTCCCGGTTCGTGAACCACGTGTTGGTGAACTCGCGTCCTGAGCACACGGCAAAGCGGCTCTTGATGAAGAACTCCTTGCTCCCCAGACCTTCGAGACACTCAACCTTAGACATGGTGTGAGAGGGCTCAGGCAGCGATACCTGTGGCGCGGATACAGGGTCCTGCCGTGCAGGGGGCACCGCCGATTCCTCGGGCGACCGGGGTGCGCCAGAGCGCGCGGGCCCGACCGTTTCGTGCGGCACCGTGGGCTGCGCCTCGGCAGCCGCGGCTTTCTTGAGGTACCTGTCCCAGGCTCCGGGCTTCCTCAGCTCAGCGAGATCCGGAGTCTTGGACCCGATGGGCCCGCTGGTGGTGATGATCTCTGAGGCGGCCTCATCTGCCTGGGCGCTACCGAGCGGCACGACCAATGCAGCCAGCACCGCCGGAAGCAGCACCATGGAAACGCGTAGACGCGATATTCGAGTTCTCTGCACTTTCCCCCCTCGATGCTCCGCCGCACCCTCCTAGTGGGGCACGGGAGCACCACGTTTAACAGGCGACTCAACGGCCGAGGGGCAAGACGTACAGATTGGCGTGATCCAAATCAGAAAATGGCGAAGAACGCCGGCCGCGGTGTGCGGCCCGGGCAAGCGCCGATCTATGAGCCGGGCGTCCGGGATTTCCCGCACGCGGGCTGCCTGATCGCT
>NZ_JBVIHP010000391.1:0-1135 GCF_055570235.1 Streptomyces sp. NPDC031274
GGGTGCGGCTGCACGCCCTGGCCGTACGGATTCTGGCCCTGGGGCGGAGTAGTCACTTGGGGGTCCCCCTCGAACGGAAGCGCTATGGCGCGGATACGACGTCCGTAAGTTATAGGGGCGCAGTGACATACCTGAAGCCCAGAGTGGCTCTGTGGCATTGATGTGACACTTACTGCGCGTCAAACCTGGCCATAGCAGCAGCAATCGCTGCGTAGATAACGGCCACCGTGACCACCAGCGGAACCGATCGCCCGTCAGGCGGCAGCATCAGGGCGGCAACTCCGGCCGCGCCGACGAAGGCGACGTTGAACAAGACGTCGTAGACGGAGAAGATCCGGCCACGGAAGCTGTCGTCAACCGCTGACTGCACCACCGTGTCCGTGGCGATCTTCGCTCCCTGGGTCGTCAGGCCCAGGAGGAACGCGGCGATCAGCAGGGGTACAGGCGTGAAGGGGAGAGCGAGCGCCGGTTCCAGGATCGCTGCTGCTCCCGCGCAGGCGACGATCCAGCCGCTGGCCGTCAGCCGGTTCACCGCCCAGGGCGTCACCACGGCCGCCGCGAAGAAGCCCGCCCCCGAGAACCCCACGGCGAGCCCGAGCAGAGCGAGCCCGTCGGACTCCGAGGACGACCAGGCGTACCGACAGAGCATCAGGACCATGACCGACAGGGCGCCGTAGCAGAACCGCATGAACGTCATCGCGAGGAGCGCGCGGGCAGCCGGGCGCCGCTGCGACAGATGCCGCACCCCGCCCACCAGGTCTCGCGCCGTACCGGCCAGCGCGGCGCCTATCCGTGGCTGCACCAGCTCCGGGTCCGGGCCGAGGAGTTCACGGGCCATCCGGAGCGAGGCGAGCGCCGCGCAGAGGTACAGGGCCGCCCCGACGAGCACCACCGCGGCGTCCGAGTCGGAGCCCACCAGGCGCACGACGAACGCGAGGCCGCCGCCCACGGTGGCGGCCAGCGTCCCCGCGGTCGGTGAGAGGGAGTTGGCCACCACCAGGCGCTCGTCGTCCACCACGCGCGGCAGCGCCGCCGAGAGTCCGGCGAGGACGAAACGGTTGACGGCCGTGACGCAGAGCGCGGAGGCGTAGAAGAGCCAGTCGGGCACGCCGCTCAGGATCAGCACCGCGGTCAC
>NZ_JBVIHP010000392.1:0-1134 GCF_055570235.1 Streptomyces sp. NPDC031274
CATGGCAGAGCAGCGCGAGCATTCAGGTTCAAGCTCGCGAGCATTCAGGTTCAAAGAGAGGCTCTTAGGAAGCTCTTAAGAGCCCCTCGGATACTCGCGATCATGGAGCAAGCCAAGAATGCCCCGCAGGGGGAGCAGAGGGACCAGGGGGAGCGCAGCCACGGCTCCCCGGACCGCGCACGACACCGGGACGCTGCGGGAGTTGCGCGCAGGAGGCGCAATCGGGGTCTCGGGATGGCCGTCGCACTCGTCGTCACCGGGACCACCGCATCGGCGGGCTACGCCGTCGTCGTGGGCCCCGGTGCCAAGTCCGCGCAGACCGGCCGACCCAAAGTGCACGGCGGTTCCCTCGACTTCCAGGTGGCGGGCGGCACCGCCATGGTCGACACCTCTGCGCTGCGGGTGACGGGGCGCACCGAAGACGGTGCGGTCGTTCCCGTTTCCGATGCCGCGGCTGACGGCTTGGGCAGGCCAAGCCGGGTGGAGGTGGACGGGCCTCGTGCCCGGTGGTCGTATGCCGCCAAGGGCCTGGAGGTCACCGCGGCCAGTGAAGCGGGCCGACTGCGGATGACGGTTCGGGCTGCGAAGGACGGCACCCTCGCATGGCCCGTCACCGGCAAGGGGCAGGGCTCCGACACGGCGAACGCCTCGCTGCAGGTGCCCCGGGGCGAGGGGTTGTCCGTGCCGACCAAGGACAAGTTCTGGAACTCGAAGGCGGCGGGTCTGGCCGGCACCGAGGCGGAACTGGCCACCGGCTCCCTGACCCTGCCGTTGTGGGGATACAGCACGGGCGGACATGGCGTCAGCTACCTCGTGCCGGAGAGCATCGGCAGTTCACTGGCCTTCGCCTCGACGGGCGGCCGATTGAGCGCGACGGCGAAGCATGAATTCTCCCGGCGGGAAAAGACCCTCGGTTACACGATCACCTTCGCCCTCACCTCTGGTTCCCCCGTCGCGCCCGGCAGCGACTACCACCGATGGCTGCGTGAGCACGGCGAGTTGCGCACCCTCAAGCAGAAGATCACAGAGAACCCCGAGGTCAAGAAACTGCTGGGGGCCGAGCACGTGTATCTGTGGGGCGGCGCCCGACAGGCAGAGGCGGTCAAGAGACTGCGCAAACAGGGCAACCCCCGG
>NZ_JBVIHP010000393.1:0-1134 GCF_055570235.1 Streptomyces sp. NPDC031274
CGGTGATCACCGGATCGGCCAGACCAGGTCTCAGGTTCAGACGTCGGCCGGATCGGGTGCGTCGTCCCACCAGTTCGGTTCCTCCTCTTGGGCCTGGGACGGGATCTCGACGGGATGGGTGCAGCGCCCCATGGCGGTTGACTCGGTCTCGGGATGAACGACTTCCTTAAGTCCGATGTGGTCGCAGTGGGGACATGCCTCGATGACTTCGCGGTCGTACACCCACCGAATATCTGCGGCCAGTCGCCGCGAGCTGCTGAGTGCGAGCGGCGCCGAGTGCCAGCGGGGGACCTCGTATTCAGGAACGGCGTGGTGGAGCTCGATAGCCTTGTCGATCTTCCCGTTGAGAGTGGTCACCGAGGCAGAGGCGGCTTCCGGTGGCCCCATCCGCGCGTTGCGCTCTTTCCAGGCTGCGGCGGAGTCGGCGGCCCGCCACACGAAAGTGATCATCTGCCCAGAGGTGTATCCATGGTTGAAACCCTTACGGATGATGTCCGTGAGCTCTTCCCGCCGTGTTTCCGGGACTTCGGGGTAGTCGTATTTCTTGGTGAGCAGCCCGTTGAGATACGAGGTGATGTTGGCGACCTCGATCTCGTCCGTCAACAAGGCGACGGCTTCGCGCGCGGTGGCTCCCTGCGGGCCAGGTCGGGTCTTGAATCCGCTCGTGATGTCCTTGACGTGCTCCTGAGCGACTGATCGGTCGCCGATGAGCCGCCATACGACATCATTGGCGCGGAACGTGATGTCGTCACCGTCCTTAGCGAGGACGAAGGCGGGCGGCGGTGTTTCCCGGGAGATGGCAAGTAGGTTCGAATAGTAGAGCGCCAGCAGGAGTTAGCTGTCCTGCGCGTTGTCACCAGTCCAACCCATGGCGCCGATACCCGTGATACTCGGGACCGATACCCGTGATACTCGGGAGCTGCTTGCCAGGGTTTCGGGTGGCGTAACTGACCAGCGCCACGTAGAGGGCAAGGGCCCGAGGGTTGTCGTCCGGGAGGCAGCTGGCGGACTCGGTCTTCGCCTCCTCGTCCTCGATGGCCCCGGCAACCAGGTGCTTGAATTCTTCGGCCTTCTGCTTCTCACGTGTCTGCTCGGCACGTTTCTGCTCAGCGGCGAGCTGCTGCCGCTCAGCCT
>NZ_JBVIHP010000394.1:0-1132 GCF_055570235.1 Streptomyces sp. NPDC031274
CGGTTCATGGCTGAGGGTGATGGCGCCAGGGACGGTGATGGGCGGCACCGGCTTGTTCCGGGGGTAGTCGTAGTACTGCCGGAAGGACGAGCCGATGCTGCCGGTGGCCCAGTACAGGGTCGCGACCGTGAGCAGGGTGTCCTTGTCCCAGCGGGCCTCCAGATCGCCGCCGCAGTCGCTCCAGTCGCGGTACTTGTCGGCGATCCAGGCGACGAGCCCGGCCGGGGAGTCCATCAGGGCCGCGGCGATCGTGTCGGGACGGGTGCACATGATCTCGCTGTAGCCCTGGTCGCCCACGTCGAAGGCGGCCAGCGCGTCGAGGTACGACTGCTCTTCGGCAGTCGGCGGCTCCGCGTCGAACTCTTCCGTGATCACCGCGGAGGTGAGGTGCACCCCGGCCACGTCCCGCGGATAGAGGGCGCCGAGCCACTGCGTCACACCGCCCCCGATGTCGCCGCCGAAGGCCCCGAAGCGCTCGTAGCCCAGAGTCTGGGTCATCAGCTCGTGCCAGATCTCGGCGACGCCCCTGCGGGTGAAGGGCTCACGCGGCAGCTCCGAGTGGACGAAGCCGGGCAGCGAGGGGATCACCACGTCGAAGGCGTCGGCCGGGTCACCGCCGTGCGCGGCCGGGTCGGCCAGGCGCCCGGCGACCCGCAGCATCTCCACGAAGCTGCTCGGCCAGCCGTGACTCAGGACCAGCGGCAGCGGCGCCGGGGCACCTTCGGGGCGCCGGCCCCGCAGATGGACGAAGTGCACGCGCCGCCCGGCGACTTCGGCGACGTACTGGGGAAAGGCGTTGAGCGCGGCCTCGGCGGCGCGCCAGTCGAATCCGTCGGCCCAGTAGGCGACGAGTTCGCGCAGATAGCCGGGGTCGACGCCCGCCGCCCAGTAGGTGGAGTCGGACGGCCGGGTGAAGAGGGTGCGCCTCAGGCGCGTACGCAGGTCGTTCAGGACGTCGTCGGAGACGGAGGTCCGGAAAGGAGCGGGTTCGGCTGTCATGGTTCCTTCGGTGCAGGAGGCAGAGGCCGCCACCACTCCGGATCGGCAGCGACGCGGCGGGCAGGCCCATGATGCGCGACGCGCAAGAATCTGCCCATGGATTTTGATCAGACGGATGCCTACCTGCGCCGCA
>NZ_JBVIHP010000395.1:0-1132 GCF_055570235.1 Streptomyces sp. NPDC031274
GGCGGGGCGGGTGGTTCGAGGGGCAGGCGCAGTTGCACGGGGCGGGCTGGGCGTACGCGGACGCGTGGGGCGGCGATGGGGAGCTGGCCCTGGACTGGGCGTGCCGGGCTGGCTGGGCGGGCGGCGACACGTTTGGCGGGGACGGGGAGTGCCAACTGGCGCATGCGGCGGGCCTGGGCGGGGTGGGGCACGACGTGCGGGCCCTGTCGTGGCGGGTGTGCGGGCGGTGCGTTACGGGGGTGGGGCTGCGGT
Organism: Streptomyces sp. NPDC031274; assembly: GCF_055570235.1. Classification (NCBI taxonomy): domain Bacteria; kingdom Bacillati; phylum Actinomycetota; class Actinomycetes; order Kitasatosporales; family Streptomycetaceae; genus Streptomyces; species Streptomyces sp. NPDC031274. The sequence continues at coordinate 253 of NZ_JBVIHP010000395.1, forward strand.
GCTCGGCCGCCGGGTGCTCCAGGCCTCGCCGGTGCCGGTGCCGGTGACCGTGCGGGGGCGGGTGGTGCGGCTGGGCTTGGCGGGGTGGTGCCCGCAGGCGGTCCAGCTGCGGCGGGTGCGTGCGGTCGGGGTGCTGCGGGGTGGCCCGCGCGGGCCCGTCCTGGTGCGGGTGCGGTCCTGCCCGGGCCACCCGCCCTGCCACCCGGCCTGCGCGGTCCGTGGCCCGCACCGCCGGGGCCGCCGACGGGGAGGCCACCAGGTCCGCCGCCGCCGGGTCGGGGACCTCTGCCACGGAGCGGTCCGCCGCCTCCGCCGCCAGGGCGGATGCCGCGGGGCCGGGGGCGACGGCCGCCGCCGGGCAGGTAGTGGCCCATCAGCTGGTACATGGCCAGCTGTCGCAGCATCCGTACCGGAGCTGGGGCATGCGGTTGCTGGATCGGGCTGCCGCGCAGGACGACCTGAAGAGTCCAGCCGGGAATCTTGAACAGCACCCAGAACAGGGCCACTCCGGCCAGGATCGTGCCCAGCTGATCGGCCTTGGGGATACCGAGCGTGGTGGCACCGGGAGCGAAGAACAGCTTCAGCGCGAGGATGAATGTCATCGACTGTGCGATCTGGATGACCAGACATCCGGCAAGGCCCCGCCACCACAACCGGGCAACAGGATCGGTGAGCGGGTGGGCATGGCAGGCCAGAGCGAGTGGTGCGAGCACCGCCAGCAGAGCCATCAACGCGACCCGCACGATGAACCCGATCAACACCGCGATGATCAGGACGAGTTCGACGACGGCGAGCAGCAGCAGATAGATGGCGATGCCGGTGGGACCGAACAGAGCGAAGGGGAGAGCGCGTTCAACCAGCCCTTGCCCGGCGTCCGCCA
>NZ_JBVIHP010000396.1:0-1130 GCF_055570235.1 Streptomyces sp. NPDC031274
CTCTCCTCGAAGTGCGTGAGCGCCATGTCCGGTTCGTCGAGGAGGAGGTAGGCGCGGCCGATGTCGCAGTGGGCTTCCTGGCGGACGCCCGCATGCGCGAGCGCCTCGCCGATCGCCAGGCTCTGCTCGTGATGGTCGATCGCGGTGCGCGCGTCGCTGTGCTCATAGATGTTGCCGAGGTGGCTGAGGGCGAACGCCTCGCTCAACGGGTCGTCCAGGGCCTTGGCCAGCTCCAGGCTCTGCCGCAGCGCCTCGGCCGATTCCTCGTAGCGGCCGAGGGCTTCGAGGAGGAGGCTGCGGTTGAGGACGGCGCGGTGGACGAACGACACGCGCTCGAGCTCGCGCCACAGGACCAGGGCCTCGTCGATCAGGTCGAGCGCCGCGCCGCTGCGCCCCGACACATAGTTGAGGCCCGCGAGGTCGGTGAGAGCCTGCGCCTCGCCCGCGGTGTCGCCCCAGCGACGGGCGGCGGTCACCGCGAGGCGGTTCAGCACATCTGCCTCGGCGAGCCGGCCACGGCGCTTGAGATACGAGAAGAAGCAGCGGACCAGCACGGGCAGGAGGACCGACTCGCGGCCGTGGCGGTCGGCGAGGGCGATGACATTGGTGAGTTCCGTGTCGCCCCAGGCGAAGGCGTCATCGGCGGACATCGGTGGCACGGCGGGGACCGGTGAGCCCCCGGCGGTGTGCCGGGTCGGCAGCAGGTCGTCGACCCCCAGCAGCCGGTCGTCGCGGTCCATGCCCTCCGGCATGATCGCCATCACGGTCTGCCGCGCCGACTCCGCGTACCACTGGAGCGCCGCTTCCACGACGTCCGCCGCCCCCGTCCCGTCCTGGTGGGCCGCCTCCCGCGCGAAGTCGCGTACGAGATCGTGCGGGGCATAGCGGCCGTAGGCCGTCTCGTCGAGGAGCGCGACATCGACGAGCCGGTCGAGTGCGGCTCCGGCGCGCCACTCCTCCACATCCAACAGGCGGGCGAGGAGCGGGACTCCGTACGCCGGGAGGTCCAACGCGCCGATCACGGCGAGGGCGGCAGCCGCGTCCCGGTCGGACTCGCGCTCCGACGTGCGCAGCGCGTCCAGAGCCACGGCGAGCGAGCGCCGCACGCTCAAGTCGTCGTGCTCCAGGTG
>NZ_JBVIHP010000397.1:0-1129 GCF_055570235.1 Streptomyces sp. NPDC031274
CCCCCAGGCCATCCGTTCGACAAGGGGAGGTAGTCATGCCAACTCCGAAGGCCGGTAACCCCATTGCGGGGCTACGAAGAAGGTAATGGGGGGGGCGGGAGATATCCGCAGCGAAGCGGCGGGCTTGTCGGGGGCGGCATGAGCTACGCCGCCAAGCGACGGGCGTAAGGGAGAGCGCGGCGAGGGGCCGCGCCCGCGCCCGCAGCCGCTAGGCGCTGTACTCCGAGTCCAGGTCCTCCTGGTAACGCCCCCGGAAATCACGCAGGTACGGGCGCAGCGTGCTCTCCGCGGGAGGGCCGCCCGCCTGGCCGGTGACGCCGTACAGGTCCATCAAGTACAGGCCGAACTGGCGGGCGTTGGGATAGTCCCCGAGCTCGCTCACGTACTTGCGGAACGCGGCGAAGTACGCGTCCTCGCGCGAGACGTCGTCCGGAAGGCCGGACGCGTCGGGCAGCGGCCCCAGCTCCTCCGGTGCGTTCACCCGCACCTCGTCCCGCACCTGGTCCCGCGCCTCGTCCCGCATCTCGTCCTCGGGAGCCTGCTCCTCACGCGGGCCAGGAATCAGGTGCTGACCGCCGAGCGGGCGAGTGCGGCCGGGCCCCGCCGGGACCTGGAACTCGGACTCGGGAGGAGCAGCCGCAGGGTTCCCGTGCTCGTCGAAGTACGCCTGCTGCTGCTCCAGGTAGGCCTGCTGGTCGGCATAGGCCTGCTGATCCGCGTACGCCTGCTGGTCCGCGTACCACTGGTCGTGCGGCTCTTCAGGGACGTAAGAAGGCTGCTGAGCCGCGAACCACGGGCTCACGTGCGCCCCCTCGGGCTCGGGTTCGGGCTGCCGCTGCTCCGACTGGGGCGCCTGCTCCTGCCCCTGCACCTGCTCGGTCTGCGGTGGCACAGGCACCTGCGCAGGCGCCGCCGCCAGCTCCGGCTGCTGCGACTCCGTAGGCGCCGCCACCGGCACCGGCGCAGGCGGAAGCAGCGCGGGCTCGATCCCCGCCGCCGCGAGCCCCGCGGGCGCGGTCTCCGCGAGCGGCACACCGAACCGCGCCAGGCGCAGCGGCATCAGGGACTCCACGGGGGCCTTGCGGCGCCAGGAGCGGCCGAAGCGGGCCTGGAGGCGGGCCTGGTAGAT
>NZ_JBVIHP010000398.1:0-1128 GCF_055570235.1 Streptomyces sp. NPDC031274
AAGAACGCATGAACCTGAATAACGGAGATACTTTAGATGCCGATTGGCCCTCAGAAGAGCCTTATCAGTTTGATTCCGTAGTCATGAATCCACCTTATTCTGCAAAATGGTCAGCGGCAGATCAGTTTCTCTCTGACCCTCGTTTTGAGCGTTTTGGAAAATTAGCGCCTAAATCTAAAGCTGACTTTGCCTTTCTCCTTCACGGTTTTTACCATTTGAAAGAATCGGGAACAATGGGAATTGTCCTTCCGCATGGCGTGCTCTTTAGAGGAGCCGCAGAAGGAACCATTCGTCAAGCCCTTTTAGAAATGGGAGCCATTGATGCGGTCATTGGCTTGCCGGCCAATATTTTTTTTGGAACGAGTATTCCGACAACGGTTATTATTTTGAAGAAAAACCGCTCTCATCGTGATGTCTTATTTATCGATGCTTCTCAAGATTTTGAAAAACAAAAAAATAAAAATGTCCTGTTGGATGAACATATTGATAAAATTGTTTCTATCTACAAAAAACGAGAAGATATTGAAAGATATGCTCATGTTGCAAGTTTTGATGAGATCCAAGAAAATGACTTTAACTTAAATATCCCTCGTTATATCGATACCTTTGAGGAAGAGGAACCGGTTGATTTGGTTGCAGTAAATACCAATCTCCTTAAGGTCAATGAAGAATTAGTTCAACAAGAGCAAGTGCTCTTATCGTTGATTGACGATTTTTCAGAAAGTGAAGAGAATCAAGCCTTAATTGATTCGATGCGTCTTCTTTTGAGAGGTGGGCATGATGAGTAAAAAGAGTCCACAATTAAGGTTTGAAGGTTTTACGGATGATTGGGAAGAGCGTAAGTTCTCAAATTTAGCTGAAGTAAGACGGGGCTTAACATATAAGCCATCCGATGTCCAAAAATATGGTATTAGGGTTCTTCGTTCTTCCAATATTGCAGAAGATACTTTTTTAATTAAATCGGACGATGTCTTTGTAAATAAAGAGGCAGTTAAAATTGACAAAGTGAAAAATGGGGATATTCTTATCACTTCTGCAAATGGATCTAGCCGTTTAGTTGGTAAGCATGCTTTGATTGAAGGGATTGAAAATGATACTGTTCATGGTGGATTTATGCTTGTCGCAAGG
>NZ_JBVIHP010000399.1:0-1125 GCF_055570235.1 Streptomyces sp. NPDC031274
GAGTAGGACGATTTGGCAGCGTTAATTACTCCATTAAGATTCTTTCGTAGGGTATGCATGGCCGTATCTAGGGGCATGCCGTTAGGCTGATAGTTAGTGATGATATTCTTGAGTTCATCAGCGTGACGCCCCATCAAATCATGCAAGTGTCTAATAAGATTGGGTTTTTGATCAACTGTCACAACAGTTTTGGGTTTTCGATAACGTTTGCTCAGAAGTCAATAAATTGGACTATTTTTGTTCAGTTAATTTGGAAAGTCTATATTTTGGGGGTCACTACACTCTTCGGCTTTTCGGTGTCTACTGAAATCAAAGTATTAATGGGAATAACAGCCTAAGATATTTGGAGTTCAGAGCGGGCGTGTTTGATTTTCAAACTTTTCAACAGAACCGGATTAGAGACTAAATCCAGATACTATGTCAGATTATCCACTAAATAATCAAATTCTTCATCAGTGCTATAAGTACAATCCGTTCGGGGATAACTCAGCAACTTGGCTTCATATAAACTTTGAATAGTAAGCAGTAAATAACTGACTGTATTGCTTCTAACCGATTAAGTGACACGGTTTAGAACCGAAAAGACATATTGTCCTGTGCTACAATCAAGTCGACCAAAACAAATTGAAGGTGAGCGTCAAATATGCCCAATACCATTGACTCACCGTTATTTTCAATAAGGCAGGTACCTAAATCCATACCTCTATTTATGCATAATAAACTTTAGTTTATTAATTATTTCTGCCTTTAAAAATATTAATAAAACAACATAAATAATTATGCCCACAGTAATTTCCAACAGAATGAATATCCAAGATGTCGGTGTTAACAAACTAATTTTAAAGACAATTAGAAACATCACTAATCCTGCAATTAAATACTTAGATAAATCCGAAAACAGTGTATGCAAATTAAGCTGTTTATGAATTATAAAAATTTGATACACAGTTACAGACATTTCAGAAATTACAGTTGCAATTGATGCACCAACAGTACCTAGATATATAATCAGTGGAATATTTAACATTAAATTGACTATCGCTCCAATGATCAGCGACACTGTATATGACTTATTTTGATTAGTTGGTAAAAGATATTGATTACCTATTGCGTTGCTCCAAGCTA
>NZ_JBVIHP010000400.1:0-1124 GCF_055570235.1 Streptomyces sp. NPDC031274
GGACACCGTGACCGAGCCGGTGATCGGCACATCGCCGCCGAAGCTCTCCGCCATGCAGCCGCAGTACAGGGCGCCGGACTGCCAGGCCTCCTTGGACGCCTTGCGCAGGAAGCCCTCGAAGGTGTTCCTGTGCGGCTCCAGCTCGGGGCGTTCGCGTACGCGGTCGTTGATCATCTGCCGGATGCTGGCGTCACGCGACTCCGGGCGGACGTCGAACTCCCACCAGGTCTCCGGCACCTTGATGCTGAATCCGCCGCGCGCGATGGTCTGCGCTTCGGTGTAGCGGGCCATGGTCGTCCCCGTCCCCTCGTTTGGCTCTGGCATGTCAGCCTACGAGGAGTCCGGGCGCGTGTCGGCTGGGGCCCTGCTCTGCGTTCTCTTGGTCAGCCAGGCGGGACCCTCCTGGGCTTGCACCACTCGCGCGATCAGCTCGTGGATCAAGAATTCGCCCGGCGAGCAGTTCTCTTTGAGCCGGTCCAGGTCGTCAGGGCCGAACCAGCCGTACGCGGAGTGCTTGGACCACTCCAGGGCGGGATGGTCCAAGTCGCCGTCGACCTCGATCAGATAGTCGGCCTCATGGCGGACACCGGCTCCGTCGTCGCCGCACCAGACACTGGTGCCGAGGAACCGGCTCACTCGCCGAAGATGCCAGCCGGTCTCTTCCTCGGCCTCTCGTGCGAGCGCGTCCAGGAGGGTTTCCCCCGCCTCGACGTGGCCGCGCACGATGTCCCACGCGCCGGGAAAGAGGCGGCGATCCGGGCTTCGCTTCTGAGCGAAGGCCTCGCCCTTGACGTTCAGGATGACGGCGCCGACCGTCCAGACCTCGCCGGGGAGGGGCGTGGGCACGTCGACGTCGTGGTCCACGGTGAAGGGCCGCTGGTCGGCTGGCATGCCCCACAGGGTAGGCCGCACGTACAACGCGCCGCAGGCTACGGCAGGTTGCGGGCCATCACGATCCGCTGGACCTGGTGCGTGCCCTCGTAGATCCGCGTGCTTTCCAGCATGTACCACCCTGAGCTGTACGAACGCGCCCTTCGCAGGGTGCTCCCCCAGCATTTCCCCATGATCACCTGCAAGCGAGGCACTGCCATTGCTGGTCAGGCCAGGGATGCCACCGCATCCAC
>NZ_JBVIHP010000401.1:0-1123 GCF_055570235.1 Streptomyces sp. NPDC031274
GGGAGCGGGTGGTGCATGTCGCGTTCGCGTATCCGTCGCGGCAGGACCTGGCGGTGTACCGCGAGTACACGGCGGAGGTGCAGCGGGTGGCCGACGCAATCAACTCCGAGTACGGGGTGGAGGGTTGGACCCCGGTCGTGCTCCACGTGAAGGACGACTTCGCGCGGTCGCTTGCGGCGTACCGCTTGGCGGACGTGGCTCTGGTGAACCCCATCCGGGACGGGATGAACCTCGTGGCCAAGGAGGTGCCTGTCGTCTCCGACGAGGGGTGCGTGCTGGTGCTTTCGCGGGAGGCGGGGGCGTACGAGGAGTTGGGCGAGGATGCTCTCGTCGTCAACCCGTACGACGTGACGGGCACGGCTTCCGCGCTGCACGCGGCGCTGACGATGCCGGTCGGCGAGCGCGCCGAGCGTACGAAGCGGCTCGCTGCGGCGGCTACGGCGTTGCCCCCGGCCCAGTGGTTCCTGGACCAGCTGCGGGCGTTGGACCAGTAGCCGAGGCCCGGCAAGAACCGCCACCTCACGGCTGGGAACAGACTTTCTTCGGCCGAATGAGTGACTTGCGCAAGCACGGCTCGTTGCCATGACGGGGAGGCGGGGCATGGCGGCCGAGGGTGTGGGCAGTGGGGCTGATCGGCTGCGGGCACTGGCTGCACCGTTTGTCACGCCTGTTGCGGACGGGGTAGCGATCCGTACCCGGCTGAGGACTCTTGAACCAGCCGATGAGGCGGTGCTGCGTGAAGTCGGGCTACATCTAGGGTCGTTGGCGTCCAGGGATCTGAAGGCCCGGTGTGCAGCAGGAGTGGGGCATGACGCGGGCGCTTGGGCGGTACGCAAGCGCGCGTTGACACCGAAGTGCTCCTCGCGGTGGGCGGGGGCAATCACGAAGGCCAGCCATGCTCAGTGGGCGCTGGCCCGGCGGTCTCTGTCGGCGCATATCGCATCGTTGCGATCAGGCCTCGCGATGCTGCGCCATCGCCTGGCCCAACCGCTGGGTTCGAAGGGTACGAGACGGGTGCCGGGCGGCTATCGATCCCAGCGGGAGTGGCACGCCAAGTCCCGGCGCCTGGCCGTTCTCGAGCAGCGGCACGCGCAGGCGGTCGCGGACTGGGAGGCCGGGCGGG
>NZ_JBVIHP010000402.1:0-1122 GCF_055570235.1 Streptomyces sp. NPDC031274
GTGAAGTGGCGCATCCGGCAGAGCAAGCGCCGCGTGAATACCGCCTCCTATCGGGCGTACGACACGAGCGTGCCGTTCGCGAAGCGGCAGGCCGAGTCCACGCAGACCGAAGGCACGCTGCCGGCACTCGGCCAGAAGCTCCTCGTCGGCGAGATGGAGCAGCTCCTCCTGGACGCGTCGCGCGGCGCTGACGAGGACCGCCTGGTGGAGCTGCTGTACGACGATGTGGAGCGTCACGTCGAAGCGATCCGCTCCCGCCTCGAACTCGCCGCTGGTGACGTGCTGTTGGATGGCAAGTTCACCCTCACTGGAGAGAACGGCCTCACGGTCGAGGCGGACTACGGTGTACCGCAGGCCAACATGCCTACGGCGCCGAAGCCGTGGTCTGACCCTGCGGCGGATCCCATCGCGGATGAGCTTCGGTGGATCGACTACCTCGACTCCATCGGCGCCCCGGCCCCGGAGATGGTCCTCACTTCCCGCAAGGCTTGGTCGCATCTAGTCAGCAACCAGTCCTACCGCGCGGCCTACTACGGCACTCCTGCTGGTGGTCAGACTCCGACGGCGACGCTCAATCCAGAGCAGGTCAACTCGGTGCGCGGCACGTACGGGCTCCCGCCTGTCACCTTCTACAAGGCTCAGGTCTGGCAGGACGACGTGTCCAAGCGGGTCCTGCCGGAAGACCGGTGGATCATGCTGCCGCCAGACCGCGCGAAGTGGGGCCAGACCCAGTACGGCACCACCACCGAGTCCCTCGCCCTGTCACGCGGCACGAACCCGCAGATCGAGCGGGAGGACGCCCCGGGCATCGTCATCACCCGTGACGTCCAGGACGATCCCGTGCAGATCTGGACCAAGGGCGCCGCAGCCGCGATGCCTGTCCTGTACTCGCCGGACTGCCACATCACCGCAACCGTCCTGTGAGCGCCGCTGTGAAGTCGCTCGGCGTGCTCGCCGCGGCCGTCCATGTCCTCGACCCCGTAGAGCGCATCCCCGTAGTGCTGCTCGCCGGCGAGCACGTGACGGACCCGGCAGTGGCCGAGCAGATCACCAATCCACGCTGCTGGGAGGACGAGCAGCCGTCCATCCAGCCTGGCAAGCCGTCTGCCCGGAAGGCGAAAC
>NZ_JBVIHP010000403.1:0-1122 GCF_055570235.1 Streptomyces sp. NPDC031274
GACCGTCCAGGGCAGCGAGCCAGAACGCCTGGTCCGAGCCGAGGTCCGGAGACATCCGGTACTCCCGATCCGCCTCCACCAACGCCGAGAACGGCTCGAACGCGTCGCCCCCGCCGGGGTCCGCACCCGCCGAAAGCGAGGCGTATGCGGCGGCCACGTGGGTGGCGATCAGTGCGCCGCTGTGCGCGTCCATGATCAGGTGGTGGGCGCGGTGATACCAGAGCACGTGGCCCTCCCCCAGGGAGAGCACGGCGCAGGCGAACAAGGGGCCGTCGCCCGTCAGGTCGACCGGCCGGCGCAGCTCCGCCTGCATCCACCGTTCCGCGGTGGCCCTCGGGTCGGACTCGGCACTGACGTCGATGACGCGAACGGGAACATCGGCGGTGACGTCGACGTAATGCCGCGGCTGCCCGTCCACCACGCGGAAACGGAGACGGTACGCATCGACGTCGCCGAGCACCTGCCGCACGGCCCGCACGAATACGTCCAGATCCACGCCGCCGTCGATCTCAAGGCATTCGGCAATGTTGTACGGAGCATCATCCGGCGCAATCTGCTGGGAATACCAGATTCCGAGCTGAGCCGATGTCAACTCTCCCAGAACGGCGTCTCCATCGGATTCTCCGTCGGAACCGACTAGCGATATGGACACGGTCCGTTCCCCTTCGGAGGATGAATGAGCCTGGGCCGCAGCGGTGTTCCGGATCATTTCAGTACGCCATCCTCACCAGTGGCCGAACGGACGTCAAATGACAGTTCACACCGTTCAGATGCGGGCCCGACTGTTCAACTGCGGCATTTCAGCGGTTGAACGCAGGCGCACGACATTCCCGAGTTTCCGGCGCACGGGTACTGTCGGCGATCGTCGGCCTCTATGAGAATGGATTCGGTGATGGTCGGAACCGCCGGTGAGAATGAATCGACACGGTCGGGCCGTCCTCCGCTGCCGGCGGAGATCGCCGACCTGACCGATCCGGGCAACCGGGAGAACCCCTACCCCTCCCTGGAGAAACTGCGCCGGCGCTCGCCCTACGCGCCTTTCGACGGTCTCCTCGTGGTGGGGCGGCACGACCAGTGCTCGGCCCTGCTCCGTGACCAGACGATGAGCGCGGCCCGGGACCG
>NZ_JBVIHP010000404.1:0-1121 GCF_055570235.1 Streptomyces sp. NPDC031274
CCAGGCGAAGAACAGGCTGGCGACGGCGAACAGGGCGGATATCCCGATGGCGCCCGGTGTCGACCAGGTCTTCTCGGCTCCGATGAGCTTGTGGCCGTAGTGCAGGACCAGGTCGTGGACCATGTAGAAGGCGAACGAGACCTCGCCCAGCCAGATCATGACCCGCCCCCGGAACGGGGACCGGGTGCCGTCCACATCCGCCTGGGCGCCCGCGGCGATGACCATCATGAGCGGGATGACGGTCACGGTGAGCATGCCGTAGATCGCCGGCACGAACATGAGGACGACGAGCGAGACGCCCAGCAGCGGTATGGCCGCGGAGAGCCGGACGGGCAGCCACATGCCGGTGCGCACGAGCCGGGCCAGAAGGATGCCGAGCGTGAAGTCCAGCATCCTGACGGGCGGGAGGTTGTACACGACGTAGAAGTGCCGCAGCGGGATGTCGGCCCACGGGGCCAACGGCCGGTCGGGCACGAAGAGTTGCACGCAGACCGGGACCAGCACGACGGCGGCCAGGACTCCGGCCGTCCATGCCCAGAGGCGGTTGCGCGGAATGCGCAGGATGAGCCGGTGCAGGAGGGGGAAGGACAGGTAGAAGAGCGCTTCACACGCCAGCGACCAGGCGGGCCGGTTGGTGCTGGAGAAGACGTTCGGGCTGGGGAACCACGACTGGATGAGCAGCACGCCGGGCACGGTGTTGCCCAGGTTGAGGGCCTGGCCGGTCCAGAGCAGGAGCAGGGCGCCGATCACCAGCGTGACCAGGTGGTTCGGGTAGACCTTCATCAGCCGCCTGCGCCAGAAGGCGCGGACCGTGTCCTTCGGCCGGGCCGACCAGGTCAGGACGAAGCCGCTGAGGATGAAGAAGAAGCCGACCCCGACCCAGCCGAGGCGGTTGACGGTCAGCGTCAGCGACTCGTTCACCTCCGGGTCGTCCCAGAGGTTCTCGATGGCGATGTGCGCAAGGAAGACGAACAAGGCTGCGATGAAGCGCATCCCCGTCAGGGAAGGTAGCCGTTTCTGCAAGTTGGACCCCACGGGTCGACTCCAGTTCTCCTGCCGCTGAGCGGCGATACGCGGTGGATGGGACGAGCAGAGGGAACGGGTCCTCCTCTGCCCCGTCG
>NZ_JBVIHP010000405.1:0-1120 GCF_055570235.1 Streptomyces sp. NPDC031274
CGGCATGTCCAAGTCCGCCGCCCGCGACCGTGCCAAGCACCTCATCGACCGTTTCGGCCTGAAGGAGGCGGCGGGCCGGCCTCCCAAGAAGTACTCGGGCGGCATGCGACGCCGTCTCGACCTGGCGTGCGCGCTCGTCGGCGAACCCGCCGTGATGGTGCTCGACGAGCCCACGACGGGCCTCGACCCGCGTGGCCGCCTGGACACCTGGGACCAGGTGGGCGAGTTGGTCAGCGACGGCACCTCGGTGCTGCTGACCACGCAGTACCTGGAAGAGGCCGATCAGCTGGCCGACTCGATCGCCGTCATCGACCACGGGCGGGTCATCGCGAACGACACCGCCGACCGGCTCAAGGCGCAGGTCGGCGCCGACAAGATCCGCGCCGTCGCGGCGACCGCGGAGGGCGTGGCCGCCGTGCGGGAGGTCCTTGCGGGGATCGGTACCGCCGCGCCGACGGTGGAGGAGATGGCGCGCACGGTGTCGGTCACCGTGGCCGCCGGCGTCAAGGCACTTGGCGCCGCCATCAGGCAGTTGGAGGACCGGGACGTCGAGCTGGTCGACATCGGTCTGCAGCGGCCGACGCTCGATGACGTGTTCCTGTCCCTGACCGGCAAGTCCGAACCGGACGCATCCGAGTCCGCCGAGTCCCGGGACCGAGTCCCCGAGAGGGTGTCGTGAGCAGCATTACGGAGGCCGCCCGCAGCGGCTCGATCATCACCGGGCGCAATCTGTTGCACATCTGGCGCGAGCCCGGCGCCCTGATATCCCATCTGTGCACGTCCATCATGTTCGTCGTGCTCTTCGCCTTCGTGATCGGCGGCGGGCTCGGCGCGCTGTACCCGGAGTATCTGATCCCGGGCATGCTGGGCCAGAACGCGGTGTTCGTGAACATCTACACCACGGTGGGCATCGCCTACGACATGGAGAAGGGCATCGTGGACCGGTTCCGGTCCCTGCCCATCTCTCGCACCGCGGTGATCATCGGCCGTACCAGCTCGGACCTGGCCGCGACCGCGATGAACATCGCGCTCCTGTCCCTGTGCGGGCTCGCCATCGGCTGGCGGATCAGGTCCGACTTCCTGTCGGCCGTCGCGGCGTACGGTCTTCTGCTCCTGTTCG
>NZ_JBVIHP010000406.1:0-1116 GCF_055570235.1 Streptomyces sp. NPDC031274
ACCGTCGACCTGCACTACCAGTTCGCCCTCCACCAGGACCTCATCGAGCGCCTCGTCATCGAGCCCTGAGCCCTCTCGCCCCACTGCAGTTCCCACGCAGAGCCGCTCCGTAGGTTGGGTGGTGGTTCAGGAGAGTGGGAACCCGACGCGCCTTGCTGTCCAGTGCGTCTCGCAGGACCATGCGCTTACGCGGCCCTCACCGGCTGTAGCCGAGAGATCTCCACGGGAGGGCGGTCGAGAGATGGCAGCGCTATTACCCGGGCGAAAGTACTGTCCGAAGTGTGACGGCAGGCAAGTTGGCGGCAAAGTCATTTGCCCCGATTGCCGCGGGAGCCTGACCGTGCAAGTGCCGCATCTCGATGATCCAGTGCGCTGTGGCCGTTGCGACGGGAAAGGGACCGTCCTCTTCCCGTGCTCGCAGTGTGGTGGGACAGGCCAGGTGCCGGCGAACGGCGGAGACTCCGAGGGGCGCGGCTAGTCGTCTGCCGGATGCAGGAGCGAACGGCAGCACCGTCACCATCGCAGGGATTGTTCGCCGCGCCGATAGCGGTCTTCGGCGGGGTGTTCCTGCCGAGTTGCCCCAGGGCACCTCAGGAGCTGACGCCGCGAGCCGCCCGATGTGGTCCCAACTCCTGTAGTACGTCGCCGAGTTGGTCGGCGGTCAGCGGCGAGGAAGGGAGTGGCGGCGCGGACGGGGAGGCGTGCAGGCCGTCCAGGAGCAGGGACAGGGGGCGGTGCCAGGCGTCGGGGGTGGTTGCCGTGGTCAGGGCCGGGATGGCGCGGCCCAGGGCGGCCAGGGCGAACAGGACGTCTTCCGTGGTGGCGTCGGCGCGGACCGTTCCCTGGTCGCGGCCTCGGCTCAGCAGAATGTCCATCGTCTCGCGGTTGTGGGCGTGGACTGCCTGCAGCGCGTCGATGCCCTGCAGGTGGGTCGTCATGAGGTCGTTCGTGCCGCGGTCGGCGGCCAGGGTGATGAAGACGGCCTGCAGGTAGTCGTTCAGCGCCGCCCACGCGTCCGGGGCCGTCCTGGCCTGCTCGCCCGCGGCCATCGTGCCCGTCAGCAGGTCGTGGAAGACGGCGTCGATGAGGGCGGCGCGGGTGGGGAAGTTCCGGTAG
>NZ_JBVIHP010000407.1:0-1115 GCF_055570235.1 Streptomyces sp. NPDC031274
GAATTTCTTCATGCTTAGCCAAACCACCCATAAAAGGAGTAGTTCTCATGAAAATTATAACAAAAAACGAGCGTAACAGCAATGAAAGGACAGTGTGTTCTTTGAAAGAAATTGAGAAACGAAAAATTGTTGAACATAACGACTTGATAACGTCCGTAGCAAAAATGGATAAAACGCCTTTAAAAATTTTTGAGTTGGCTGTTTCCTGTATTGATACGGAAAAACTGCCCAAAAATCATACAGTTTACCTCTCAAAAGCAGAACTCTTTGCCTTCTTTAAAGTAGACGACAGCAATAAACATAGTCGCTTTAAAGAAGCCATAAAAGTTATGCAAAAAGAAGCTTTTTTTGAAATTAAGGAAGAAGCAGGGAAAGGCTTCAAATTTAAAAGCATTGTGCCTATCCCTTACGTGGAATGGACAGATTATCATGATGAAGTAAAAATTGAATTTCATCGTGAAATTATGCCTTACTTAATCAATCTTAAAAAGAATTTTACGCAACACGCCTTATCAGATATAGCCGAACTCAATAGCAAGTATTCAATTATTCTTTACCGTTGGTTATCTATGCAATACAACCAATACGAGCATTATAGCGTTAAAGGTGGACGGAGAGCGGAGCAAGTGGAAGCCTACCGCAATCCAACAATTACAGTGAAAGAATTGCGAGTGATGACCGATACCGTCAATGAATATAAAAGAATGTTTCAATTCACAGAATGGATACTAGAAAAACCTTTAGCAGAAATCAACGCTCACACTTCTTTTAACGTGTCCTATGAGAAAGTCAAAAAAGGGCGGAGTATTGACTCTATTGTCTTTCATATCGAGAAAAAACGCATGGCAGACGATAACAGCTACAAGTTAGACGATAAAGTATATCAAGAGGGTAATAAAGTCAAAGAGGAAACCGAAGATAAGCTAGCTATTGAAGCAATGAAAAGCAAATACACCAAGCTATTGATTGAAAATTTTCTTTTGTCACCATTAGAAATGACAGATACGGCAACAATGGCAGGCTTACAGAAAAATGTGTACCCTCTCTATGACGAACTGAAAGAATTGAGAGGGCTTAATGGAGTCAAAGACCACTCGTCTTATGTATCTAGCAAG
>NZ_JBVIHP010000408.1:0-1113 GCF_055570235.1 Streptomyces sp. NPDC031274
ACCTCGGCGAAGGGCTCCTGCCCGGGGAGCGTCTGGAAGACGACGTTCACGGACGGGTGCGGCACGATGTGCGAGGCGTACGGCTCGGACAGGTCCCAGTCGATCAGCCAGTACTGCTCCACGTAGGGGCGCAGCGCGGGCGCGGCCAGGTGCCGGCGGAACCGTGCGTGGGCGAAGAGCCCGGCGGCGTCGACGATGCCCTTGGTGTCGCTGCGCGGGGCGGGCTCGGGGGCGTCGGCCATGGCTGGATCGTATGCCGCGGGTCTGCGGCCGGTGTCGCGTTTCTTCAAGCCGCCGGAAGGGTCGACGTCCTAACGTCGCGGCATGACTGAGAACAGCATCGGTGATCTCCTGAAGGTGGCGGCCGACCATGCCGTCCCTGTCGTCCGCGCCATCCCCGAAGACCGCCTCACCGCCCCCACGCCCTGCGCCGAGTACGACGTAAAGGCCCTGGTCAACCATCTCCTCCAGGTGGTCGTCCAGTTCCAGGCGCTGGCCGCCAAGCAGGACGCCGAGTTCGGCGAGACCCCCGATCTCGTCGCCGAGGGCCCCGGCTGGCGCGACCGTTTCGCCGACGAGGCGGGGAAGCTGGTCGCCGCCTGGTCCGCCCCTGGTGCCGACGAGGGCACCACGGGCGCCATGGACATGCCCGCGAAGACCGTCGGCTGCATGGCGCTGCTGGACCTGACGGTGCACGCCTGGGATCTGGCCCGTGCCACGGGTCAGGAGTTCGAGGCGGCCCCCGGGAGCAGTGGCGTGGTCGCCGCGCTGCGGGAAGCGGTCGCGGGCCTGGGCCCGACGGCCCGGAAGATGGGTGTCCTCGGGGAGCCGGTCGCCGTGCCGGAAGGGGCCTCCGACCTGGAGCGACTCCTGGCCGAGACGGGCCGCGACCCCCGCTGGGCCCCGCAGACCCGTTCCGCGGCCTAGCCGGGCCCGCGACCCGTTCCGCGGCCTAGCCGGGCCCGCGACCCCTTCCGCGGCCTAGCCGGGCCCGCGACCCCTTCTGCGGCCTAGTCGGGCCCCGCAGACCCCCTCTGCGGCCTAGCCGGGCCCCGCCCGGGAATACCCCCTGGACCGCCACCGTTCCGTAGGTATAGTTGAACCGTCAACAAC
>NZ_JBVIHP010000409.1:0-1111 GCF_055570235.1 Streptomyces sp. NPDC031274
ATTCCGTACGATAGCCAGTCATTATTTGATGGATGAAGGAATGGTATCAATTGATGGTCAAGATATTAACAAAGAGGTTAGTCTAAAGAATGATATTTTTTTCCTTGATCCTCAATATCAACCATTAAATAAAATGAGATTACGAACAATTGAGAGTTATTTTTCTCTATTATATCCTCTTTTTGATAGTAAGAGATTTTTGGAATTGATCGAAAAACATCAATTACCTGATGATCAATTTCAAAAATATTCCAAAGGGATGCAATGCTTACTCCTCGTTATTATTGCGCTTTGTTCAAATTGTTCCTATATTATCTTAGATGAACCTCTTGATGGGCTCGATGTTATCGTACGGAAACAGGTTGTTGATTTAATGATCGATGCAATCAGTGATCGAGAGAGAAGTATTATTTTAGCTTCACATAATTTGAATGAGTTGGAAAAGCTAGCGGACCAAGTCGCTTTTATTAAAGAACACTCTATTGTTTCTATATTGAATCTTTCTACAGTAAAAATGTCAATCTGTAAACTTCAGATTGCTTTTAAAGACTATGAATTACCTCAGTTTATCAAACAAAAAGCGAAGCATATTACTCATGAAGGCCGAGTAAGCACAGTGATTTTTGAAAATTATAGTGATGAACTTATGGAACGAATAAACAATTGTGAACCACTACTGATTGAAGAACTTCCTTTAACTTTAGAAGATATTTTTATAAGCAAGTTTTCAGGTCATGAGATGACTGATGAAAGAGAGTGAGGAAAGAATGGATAACAAAAAATTGAACAAAATTACTTGGAAACGAGCCAAACCAATCGTTTTAAGTTTAGGAATACTGTTAATATTAATCTCTGTTTTTATTGGATTTAACTCCACAAAAAATTGGCATAGAGAGCAAAACTTTATCCATTCTCAAGAGGCTAGAGACCAATATAATTCATACCTTGCTGCACAAAAAACTGAAGAGGATGATGTAAATAAAAAATATAAAGAAACAAAAGATTACCAAGGAAGTGTTGATTATGCAGAGAACCAGGACGCAGGAATTTTTCTGAAATTTGATTCTAAAACTGGTAAGTTTCATATTCAATCACAGACTTTTAAAGAATT
>NZ_JBVIHP010000410.1:0-1110 GCF_055570235.1 Streptomyces sp. NPDC031274
TGCAGGCGCTGTGGAAGCACCGCAAGTCCGTGACGGACAAGGGCCCTTCGGGCCGGTTCGGCCGGGTCGGGATGCCGCTCGTGGTGATCTTCCAGATCGTCACGCCGGTCTTCGCGCCGCTCATCGACGTCTTCACCGTCTACTCGATGATCTTCGTGGACGTCCGGGCGTCCCTGCTCGCCTGGCTGGCCGTCCTCGCCGTGCAGCTCCTGTGCGCGGCGTACGCGTTCCGGCTCGACCGCGAGAAGTACCGGTATCTCCTGATGATGCCGCTCCAGCAGCTCGCCTACCGCCAGCTGATGTATCTGGTCCTGATCCACTCCTGCGTCACGGCTCTCACGGGCGGCAGGCTGCGCTGGCAGAAGCTCAAGCGCACCGGCGAGGTCGGCGCCCCGCGCCCCGATGCGGGGGTGCGGTGATGGCGGGGGCGCACCGCCGGGGGGCGGTGGTGGCGGAGGAGGCGCCGGTGGTGCCCCACGGCTCCGGGGGGCGCGACCGGTACTTCGACGCGCTGCGGGCCATCGCCCTCGTACGTGTCGTGGCGTACCACACCTTCGAATGGCCCTGGCTCGGCCTGGTCTTCCCGTCCATGGGCGTGATGTTCGCGCTCGCCGGATCGCTGATGGCGAAGTCGCTCCAGCGGCCCGCGGCCCAGGTGATCCGGGGGCGGCTGCGCAGGCTGCTGATCCCGCTGTGGGCGTTCGGGGTGGTCGCCGTCGTGGCGATGATGATCAACGGCTGGATGCCGGGCGTGGACATCCTCTACTGGGTGCTGCCGCTCGGCGACCCGCCGGGCAACGCGTGGGGCGAGCAGGCGTGGGCGGTGCTCTGGTACCTGCGGACGTATCTCTGGTTCGTGCTGCTCTCGCCGGTGCTGCTGCGGTTGTTCCGGCTCGCGCCCGTACCCGTCCTGCTGCTGTCCCTCGTCCCCGTCGCGCTCTTCGAGACGGTGTGGAGCCTGCCGGAAGGGCGGCTGGGGAGCGCGGCCAGTGATGTGTCGGTCTTCCTGTTCTGCTGGCTGCTCGGCTTCGCCCACCGTGACGGAGTGCTGCGCAGGCTCTCCCCGGGGCCGGTGGTGGCCGGGGCGGTCGCCGCGCTGCTCGCGGGCGC
>NZ_JBVIHP010000411.1:0-1110 GCF_055570235.1 Streptomyces sp. NPDC031274
AGCGATTCTTCGACGGATTCGACCTCGTCGAGCCAGGCTTGGCTCAGGCGCCGTTCTGGCGCCCCGACGGTCCGCCTCCCGACGGGGCCCGCGAGATCGGGTTCTACGCTGGCGTGGCGCGCAAGCCTGAGTGAATTCAAAGCCGCGCTGGCGGCGGTGTTGCCCTGCGGGCCGGTGGGCAGCGCCGCTTTGGCGTCCATGCGCGGCGCAACGCACGCGCATCTACTACAGGCGAAGGCCAGGGTGTCGCCGACAGGCACTGAGCGCGGCAGAGGGATGCCCACTCGGCCGAGCTTGTCGCCGACGGTGGCGTCGACGAGGAACCGGGTCCGCTACTGAACTTGCATGAGTGTTGTCGGGGGCCAGATCAGGGCGAGCGCGCGAGCGTATGCGTCTGGATCCAGGTGTAGCCCTCGGCCCAAGATGACAAGTGACAGAGAGCGAAACGGGTCCGTTGACGTTGCTGCGTGAGCTCGACGATCCGGAGTGGCTGGAGTGGCCGGGAGACTACGACCGCTGTGAGACCGCCGTTCAGCTCGACCGCCTGGTGGCACGGATCGAGGGTGACTTCGCAGCTTGGTGCCTTGCTGAGCCGGATACCCAGGATGCCAGCGAGTACGGAAGCGCCGTCGTGCCCGCGGAAGCAGCCGTCTGTGGGACTCGGATCGTGGTCTGCGTGAGGAAGTCCGGGTCACTCGCCCTGGTCGTGCAGACAACCTCGGAGCCTTTCTGGCACTGAAGTGGCCCAAGCGTGTGGCGGTCGAGTTCGCATGGCCCTTCGCCCATTACCGCGTGCGGAGTTCACCGTCTGGGGGTAGGGAACACCGCCCGAACCTCCCACCCTCGATCGGCACGGGTACCCGCGTGTAGTTCGCCGCCCAGGGCGGTGACGCGTTCCCGCAGGCCGATGAGTCCGAAGCCGCCACCGTGAGCCATGGCGGGGAGTTCTGTGCCGCCGCGGCCGTCGTCGGCCACCGCTACTTCCAGCCGTTGAGCGCTGTAGGACAGGCTGACGGTGACCTCAGTGGCATCAGCGGCGTGCCGTCGTACGTTGGTCAGCGCTTCCTGGACGACGCGGAAGGCTGCTGCTTGCACTTCGTGCGGCAGATT
>NZ_JBVIHP010000412.1:0-1109 GCF_055570235.1 Streptomyces sp. NPDC031274
TGGTGGCCGAGACGCCGGGCGGCCTCCTGCTCTTCCCAGGAGGGGAAGCAGAATTCCCCGCCGGGGACCCAAAGCTCACCAGAGCCGCGAAGGTGGGGCTGGACGAGCGGGACTGACGCTGCGGGCTGCATTAGCTCCGCACCTCCGCACCTCTGTGCCGAAGACCCGGTCCCGTCCTCCATGGGGCCCGCCGGGTTGGGGCATGCTGAGGGTGCTCACGCGCTCTACTTCGGTGGCAGGGGGCCGGTCGGTGTTACGCATTCACTTCACGACGGAAGACCTTGCCCGGACGCGGGTGGCCGCAACGATCGGCGTCGCAGCGGAGGTCTACCACAGCCTGGAGCTGCTGAAGGAGAACCAGGAGCTGCCTCACTTCCGCTCGTGGCGGTCAGCGGTCGCGGGCCGGATGGGAGCGGACACGCGCCCCCTGACGTCCCTGGTTCCGGTGCGCGGTCCCGGGCTTGATCTGCTGGCCCTGATGGGTGATGTGCCCTCTCTGGACCACGCCGTGGACAACCTGCTGCACGCCCCGGCGTCCCGGCTGCGACGCGAGTTCGAGGGTCTCGACTTCCACCCCGGACACCTGCCGTGGGCCAGGCGGGTGTCCGAGGGCGACCGCGACGCGCGGCGGGAGCTCGCCGAGGCCGTGCGTGCCTGCCATCGGCTGACCGTGGAGCCCTACTGGCATCGGGGGCGGTCAGAACTGGTCGCGCTGTCCACCCGTTGCGCGAACCTGATGTTGGAGGGGGGCATCGATCTGCTGCTGCGTTCGATCTGCGCACCACTGGTCCGCTGGTGTCCGCCGGTGCTCGAAGCTCCCTACCCGCGCCGAGTCGAGGTGCGCCTTCAGGGAAGGGGACTGATCATCACGCCCACGATCTTCTCGAAGCGTCCGGTGAGCTTTCTGTGGGACCCGCTCGATACCGCCCAGCCACCCCGACTGACCGTGCCGGCTCTCCGCCGACCGCTGACCGGTACCGGACCGGCGGAAGCGGACGGCTCCGCCGTGCGGAACCTGGAGTCTCTGCTCGGCCGCACGCGAGCTGCCGCCCTGCATGTGACGGCGGAAGGCTGCACGACGAGCGAACTGGCCCGCCGCCTCACCGTCA
>NZ_JBVIHP010000413.1:0-1109 GCF_055570235.1 Streptomyces sp. NPDC031274
TGGTCGGCGTGCCGCCCTTCGACGTCGACCGGCCAACAAGCGCGAAAAACGGGCTCACCTTCGGCGGGGTTTTCGTCCTCGGTCTCACCGGCTGCGCGCTGCTCGGCATCGCGATCAGCAGCGTCCCGAGGTCCGGGCGCAGCGCGACCTCCGTGGTCGTGCTGCCCTTCCTGGTGCTGCAGTTCATCTCGGGCGTCTACATCGCCATCGACACGATCCCCGACTGGATGCTGAACATCAGCGCGCTCTTCCCGCTGAAGTGGATGTGCCAGGGCTTCCGCGGGGTGTTCCTGCCCGAATCGGCGAACGTCCTCGAGCAGGCGGGGAGTTGGGAGTACGGACGCATTGCCCTGGTGCTCGGCGCCTGGTGCGTCGGAGGATTGGTGCTGTGTCTGCTGACCTTCCGGTGGAAGAACCGGCGCGACGGATGAGCGAGGCGGCCGGGCCGCGCGACTCGAACATCTGGCAGCGCACCTTCCGGCTCTGGGACGCGTACTTCGCCGTGGTGTGGGTGGCCACCCTGGTCTTCGTGCTCGGCACGGCGGAGCCGGGGTGGCCCGTCCGGCTGACCACCGCGGGGCTTCTGCTGCTCCTCGTGCCTTGGTACGTGGGGTTCGGACGCGGGGTCCTGATGGAGGAGGGGCCCGACGAACGGCGGGCACTGACCTACGTGGCGGGGGCGATCGGGCTGTTCCTGGTCCCGGGCGTGTTGATCGGCGAGACACGCCTGATGACCTTCGCGCTCATCCCGCAGTGCTTCATCTGCCTGCGGATGCGCTGGGCGCTCGTGGGGGTCACGGTCATCAACATCGCGCCCGTGGGCGGCTGGGTGCTGCTCTGGCGGCCCTCGCCGCAGGACATCTTCTACAACGCGCTCTTCGCCGTGGTGACGCTGGTCTTCTCGGTGGCGATGGGCAGCTGGACCGTCCGCATCATCGAGCAGAGCCTCGAACGGGCCGACCTCATCGCCGAGTTGGACGCGAGCCGCGAGGAGGTCGCCCGGCTCTCCGCCGAGCGCGGCGCCCTCGCGGAGCGCGAGCGCATGTCGCGCGAGATCCACGACACCCTCGCGCAGGGCTTCACCAGCGTCCTCATGCTCGTCCAGGCCG
>NZ_JBVIHP010000414.1:0-1107 GCF_055570235.1 Streptomyces sp. NPDC031274
CCGCTCTCTCCGACTCCGCGCGGGCCGCGGACGCGGAACTTCCTCCATCTCGACCCGCCGGACCACACCCGCTACCGCCGGTTGGTGACCGGCGCGTTCACCCGGCGGAAGGTCGACGGCATGGCGCCGTGGATCCGCGAGATCGCGACGGACCTGTTCCGGGCCGCCGCCGAGACCGGCACGCTCGAAGTCGTCAACGACCTCGCCTATCCGCTGCCGCTGCGGGTCATCTGCGAGCTGCTTGGCGTCCCGTACGAGGATCGCCAGCTCCTGCAGGACTGGTCGTCCGAGCTCGCGGCGGTGCTGGATCCGCCGCTGGGCACCACCGGGCAGATGACGAGGGGGGCGGCGCGGGCCCGCGCCGGATTCGTCCACTACTTCAGGCGTCTGATCGAGGAGCGCCGGAGCACTCCCGGGCAGGACCTCATCTCGCACCTCCTGCAGGTCGAGGAGGACGGGCACCGTCTCGACGAGGACGACGTCCTGGCCACCTGCGTGCTCCTGCTCAACGCGGGTCACGAGACGACCGTGAACCTGATCGGCAACGCGGTTCTCGCCCTGTTGCGTCATCCGGGGCAGTTGGACCGGCTGCGGGCCGACACCACACTGGCACCGGCGGTCGTAGAAGAGGTTCTGCGCTATGACGCACCGGTGCAGATGACCACCCGGGTGGCCCGTGAGCACGGCGCGATCGGCGAGGCCGAGTTCCGGCCGGGCGACACGGTGCTGTTCCTGCTGGGGGCCGCCAACCGGGACCCCGACGTGTATCCCGGCCCGGACCGGTTCGACATCGACCGCTCCCCCGCCGCCGGCCATCTGGCGTTCTCGGCAGGCGCGCATTTCTGCCTCGGCGCCGGTCTGGCGCGCCTGGAAGTCGCCATCGCCCTTGAGCTCTTCAGCACGTTCCTGGTGCGGCCGCGGCTTCGGCCCGGCGGCGTCACCTACAAACGCAACCTGAACCTGCGCGGGCCGTCGCGCCTCCTGGTCGACTTCGACGGCGTCCGCACCGGTTGAGGAGTCCGTCACCGTCCCGATCCAAAGCCAGTCCCGGAGGACGATCCCATGTCGCAGTCCCTGGCCGACGCACCCGACCTGGTGGCGCTGTTC
>NZ_JBVIHP010000415.1:0-1107 GCF_055570235.1 Streptomyces sp. NPDC031274
CGGCGTGGCGCGCAGGCATTCGGCCTCGGCGCGGCGCTCGCTTCGGCCATGCGCAAGGTGGTTGACGCCCTGCCCGAAAGCTATCGGGCCACCGCGGCCGGCGCGGCTCAGCGATTGCTCATCGACCCGGAGACCGATCTCCTCTCGCGTCGGCTGGTTGCCGAGGAGGTGCCCGACACCGTCGTGGCCGAGGTCCGGCGTGCGGTGTTCGCCGGACACAAGCTGCGCATCCACTACGCGGCCGTGGATCAGACCCCGAAGTGGCGGACGGTGGACCCGATCGGCCTGGTCACCGTACGCGGCCAGGGCTACTTGCTGGCCAAGAGGTCCGGCGCGGACCGCACCTACCGGCTGTCCCGTGTCCTGGCCGCCGAGGAACTCGCCGAACCGGCACAGCGACCGGACCGGGTCGATCTGGGCCGGGCCTGGCAGGAACGCAGCACGCAGTTCCGGACCGGCGGCGACCAAGTCACCGTGCTGGTACGGGTACACCCGGAACGGCGGCAGGACCTGGTGGGCACCGCGCTGGCCGTCCGCGACGGAGAAGCCGGAGAAGCCGGAGAAGCCGACGCAGACGGCTGGCTGCGGCTGGAGGTGACCTTCCAGGATCCACGACACGCAGAATGGGCGCTGTGGCAGCTCGCCACGAACGCGGAGGCCCTGGACCCGCAGTGGTTGCGCAACTCCCTGCGCGACCGCGCCGTCGCGATAGCCACCTGCTACGGGGCGTCATCCTGAGAGTTGTCGCCTGTCGCCTGTCGCCCGTTCGCCTCTCGCCTGTCGCAGGCCGGGCTCGCCGCAGTTCGACCTGACCCCGCGCCACCAGTTCACGGCCGTCAATCTGGCCAACTCTTCTGCGGACCTGCCGACGGCGGTGCGTCAGAGCAGGCGCCGCAAGGTGTCGCCGATGGTTGCCATGCCCTCGGCGATGTCGGTGGCGGTGGGGGCGGCGTAGCCGAGCACCAGGCCAGGGCGCTGCGGTCGTTGGCTGTGCCAGGACAGGGGCTGGACCTTCACACCGCGGGCCAGGGCCGCCGCCGCGAGATCCGTGTCACGGAAGTCGGCGTCGAAGGTGATCGTCAGGTGCAGGCCCGCCGCGGCGCCGTG
>NZ_JBVIHP010000416.1:0-1107 GCF_055570235.1 Streptomyces sp. NPDC031274
AGGGGGACCCGTCGTGACCCACATCAATGTCCTCGACCCGGGCGCATCGCCGCTCGACTACTACGGCTTCGAGTTGCGGCGCTACCGCGAAGAGGGCGCTCTCACGCAGAAGCAACTCGGCGACATCATCAGCTACACCGGCTCCCTGGTCGGTCAGATCGAGACCGCAAGGAAGCTGCCGACCCAGGACTTCAGCGAGCGGGTGGACGCGGCACTCGGCACCGGCGGGCATCTGTCGCGCCTGCTGGAGCTCGTCCTGCGGAGCCAACTCCCCGCGTGGTTCCGGGAGGTGGCCGCGCTCGAGGCCAAGGCCACCGAGATCTGCACCTTTCACACGCACCTTGTGCACGGACTCCTGCAGACCGAGGCGTACGCGCGCGCCGTGCTGGGCGTCTTGGACTCCAGCGATCTCGACGACCGTACGGCGGTCCGGCTCGCCCGCCAGCGCATCCTGGAGAAGGAGGAACCACCGGTGCTGTGGGTCATTCTCGGCGAGGCCGCGCTGCGCCAGGAGATCGGCGGCCGGGGCGTCATGCGCGGCCAACTGTCGCGGCTGTTGGTCTACGAGGCCGACCCGAAGGTGAACGTCCAGGTGCTGCCGTACTCGGCCGGAGCCCATGCGGGAATGCAGGGTTCGTTCGACCTCTTCCGCCTCCCGAGCGACCCGCCCATCATCTACACCGAGGGCTACGGGACGGGTCACCCGACCGCCAACCCGCGGACGGTCAAGGACGGTTCGCTCCGTTACGATCATCTCCAGGCCGCCGCCCTGTCCCTCCAGGACTCGGCGAAGCTGATCCGGCGCGTGATGGAGGAAAGCTATGGGGAGCAAACCGAACCCGACCGGGACGCGGTGGCGTAAGTCCAGCTACAGCGGTGACCAGGGCGGCTCCTGTGTAGAGATCGCCGAAGCCCCCTGCGCCACCACCATCGCCATCCGTGACTCCAAGAACCCCGAGGGGCCCGTGATCTCCTTCGCGCCCGGCGCCTTCACGGCCTTCGTGGCGGCTGCCGGGCGAGAAGAATTCCGAGCGCGCTGACTGGACGGCCTTGCCAGGGGGAGGCAGGGGCAGGGCGTAGGGGGGAGTCGCCCCTGCCTCCCTGGCA
>NZ_JBVIHP010000417.1:0-1104 GCF_055570235.1 Streptomyces sp. NPDC031274
TGGCCTGACTCCCGCGCCCTCACCCTCGCCTCCGACGATCAGGACCGCATCGGCCCCGGCCTGTGCTGGCCGGAGCTCGTTGGGCTACTCGCAGCGCCCGCAGGCGCCGCCGGGGTCACCGACCCTCACGCCCGGCTCCTGCTCCTCCTCCCCGCGCTGGGCGACGCGGAAGCTCCGCCCGAGGCCGTGGCCGCGGTGGCCGAAGCAATGGTCGCGCAGGGAGCCCCGCCCGACTGCGAGCCGTTGGCCACGCGCCTGCTGGAGGGGCACCCCATGTGGGGCGCCGCGACGTGGACATACGACAACGACGAAGGAACCTGGATCTGCGACGGGGAACACAGCCCGCGCCAAGCACCTCTCGGGGACCATCTTCCCGAGGCGCAGTGAGCCTCGCTGGAGGCGGCACTTGCCGGACAGAAGCCGGAAGGGATGGGGGGGCTGTGAAGAGGATGAAAGGGCAGCGGCGCCGGCACCAGGCGGGGGACGTATTTGTCCTTCAACTGGACGACTCCAGCTATCGGTTCGGCCGCATCGTCAAGGTCGGGGAGAGCGGGCCGCAGGGACGGTTCCCCGGGGGGATCCTCGCGTACGTCTACGACGTCCCGTCGGAGAGTCAAGATCCGGATCTGTCCGGCCTCTCCGGCGTCTCTGGCCTGCCCAGACTGACCCCGGACCGGCTGCTGATGCCGCCTTTCTTCACGATGAACTGGGCCTGGCACAAGGGCTACTTCCGCACCGTGACCCACGAGGCCCTGAACCCTTCCCATCTGCTGGAGCAGCACTGCTTCTATGACGCGAGCGACGACGGCTACGTCGACGAGAACGACAACCCACTCCCCGAGCGCGTCGAGCCGTGCGGATGGTTCGCCCTGACGAATTTCGAGCACTTCCAGTTCGAGGTGGACGAGGCGCTGGCGGGTCGGCCGGTGCACGGTGCGTACGCCAAGACGAAATAGCGTTTTACTTCGCCGACGATGAGTCGAAGGCGTCGCGTGACAACAAGAGGATGGCGGGTGAGGACGCGATCCTGGCTTGGGCGGGCAAGGACTCCCGTGCCCTCGTCCTCGCCAGTGACGATCAGGAACGCATCCGCCCGAGTGTGAG
>NZ_JBVIHP010000418.1:0-1101 GCF_055570235.1 Streptomyces sp. NPDC031274
GTCCTGGGGCTGCCCGCTACCTCTTGAACGCGCTGCTCGCTGGAGAGTTGGACATGGCCCTGGTGAGCGGACCCGTCGTGGATCCGGGCTTGAGCACACATCCGGTCAGCCGCCGCCCCCTTGGCATCGTCGTGGCAGCCGGAGCCGGATTCGACGGTCGCAAATCGATCCGTCTGGAGGAGCTGGCCCCGCTGGCCTTCGCCATGTACGGAATGGACGACTCCCCGACACTACTGAAACACCTGGACGCCCTCATGCACGACGCCGGAGTGCACCTGCGAGTGATCGTCGAGAACACCATCGGCCTCCCCCATGTCGTCTCCACCGGCCGCGCCTTTACCGTGATCGCCCTCGACGAAAGCGGGGTCGTCAAGCGAATCTTCGAAGACGAACAGGTGCTCTGCCTACCCATTTGCGGCACTCACCTGGAACTGACGACCCTGGCAGCCTGGCGGCGCGACCGGCAGGTATCGGGTGACCCTGTAGGCGTCCTCGCAAACGCCGTGACCGGACTTGCTCTACCGGCACCGACAACAGAGCCGACCTACGGTTGACGCGGAAGTGGGTTTCAAGAGAAGCGATTCGACGACGACTTGTTGCCTGATCCGCAGCGCCTCGTGCAGCCGCTGGCACACCTAAGGGCTCGCAGAGAATCAACTTGCGGGTTTGAGCTTCCTTGAGGGTTGGACGTGGTATGTGTCGAGGTAGGCGGCGACATCTATAAGGCTGTGGAACCTGGCGGTTGAGGGCGGGACGACGTGCTCGGCCAGGAGGGCCCTGCCTCTCGAACGGCCAGCGTGAGCGTGCTTCCGGCAACGCCGAAGAGGCGGGTGGGCAGGTCATGGGTGCCGATCTTGCGCAGGAAGATGACGACGGCCAAGATCCGGTCCACATTGGAGCGCTTGTCCTTGGCGCGCGCCTCGCCGCCCTGCATGAAAATCCGCCATGCTCGTTTTTGCTGTTCAGCGGGGCTGGTGTGATGCGGCGGTGAGGTTCTCGCGCTGACAGGCGGCGTGATCGTCGAGGCGAGATCGTCCGCCCTTCCCGTTCACCGCTGTACTTCGCTGTTCGCGAGGACGAGTAGGGCCCGCAGGAGTGTGG
>NZ_JBVIHP010000419.1:0-577 GCF_055570235.1 Streptomyces sp. NPDC031274
GGTGATTTCGTCCGACTCTTCGCCGGTCAAGTCGTCTACGAGGGTCCGGATTACCTTCTGTGCCATGTCAAAGACTATAGGCCATTCGGTGGATAGGATTCACCAGTAGTGGGCACTTGCTAGTCGAATTTCGTGGGCCAGCGACCCGGTACTGCTGCTCAGGCGGGGCGGTAAAGCGACCCCGTATTCCATAGTTCCCTGGCCTCGAACCACTGTTGGGGAAGCCTGACCTTGTCTTGATTCCAGCCCCGATGTCTGGCCAATGTGATGCCGGTGCACTCGATGAGCTGAATGAACAGAGCGACAACGCCCCGGGCGTAGCCGTTCTGGATCGTGGGGTTGCCGGTCTTCACGTAAGTGTCGGAACTCCAGGTGAAGTGCCAGTTGACGACATCGTTCGCTGACTCCGCCTTCTGATGATAGATACGGTGGGCCACGGCGTCTCGAGCAGACTTCGCACCGAGCAGGCCCTGGCGGAGTATGTCGCGAGGGACGCTGTCGGCATCCGAGGCGAAGCTGCCATATCGCCACTTGCGAGGGTCGGAGCCGCGGTAGTCCGTAGATACCGATACGCGCC
>NZ_JBVIHP010000419.1:587-1100 GCF_055570235.1 Streptomyces sp. NPDC031274
GTGAGGGGTACGTCGAGAATCCGCGCGGCAATCAGCCGGTGATCAATGTTGTGCTGCCCGCCATTCTTCTGTGCTTGCTTCACGTCCTTGTCACATCCGGGCCAGGGAGCTGGCGAGCCGAACTCGTCGTGAGTCTTGAGATCAAAATTCGGCTTCTCGGATGCCCCAAGCAAGTTGACGACGTATCGCTCCCAGGTGGAGACGGCGGTGAGCACGAGATACGGATTGAGGACCGCGTGATCGGTATCTCGACCGTGGATCTTGATGATCTGTAGGCAATCTTCGACACCCTTGATTGCCTCGGCGGTTATGACCTGAAGTCTCACTTCGTCCAACAGCATGCATCGAACAGTATTCGGATTCCGGTCTGCCGTCTGTGGATCACTGAAGGGCTTCATGCCTCATCTGCAGTCGCCTGCTCATCAGGTACGCCGACGTAGCAGGCGTAGACGCTGGCCGTGCCGTCGTCACCGAGGCGTGCGGTTGCGTCGAACGTGCCGGATGGGCGGAAGG
>NZ_JBVIHP010000420.1:0-1098 GCF_055570235.1 Streptomyces sp. NPDC031274
AAGCTATCGTGAAATTCAAGAATTCCTTTATGATCGTGGCATTAACGTTTCTCACACAACAATTTACCGTTGGGTTCAAGAATATGGTAAGCTGATCTATCAAATCTGGAAAAAGAAAAATAGACAGTCCTTTTATTCGTGGAAAATGGACGAAACTTATATTAAAATTAAAGGGAAGTGGCATTATCTCTATCGTGCAATCGACTCAGAAGGCATGACACTGGATATTTGGCTACGCAAGAAACGGGATACTCAAGCTGCTTATGCGTTCTTGAAACGACTACATAAACAGTTTGGTCAACCAAGAGTAATTGTCAAGGATAAAGCGCCCTCTATTGGTTCTGCATTTAGAAAGTTACAGAGTAACGGTTTATATACTAAGACAGAGCATCGAACCGTGAAGTATCTCAATAACCTCATTGAGCAAGACCATCGACCAATCAAACGACGCAATAAATTTTATCGAAGTCTACGAACTGCCTCAACCACGATTAAGGGCATGGAAACAATTCGAGGAATATACAAAAAGAACCGAAGAAATGGAACGCTCTTCGGATTTTCGGTATCTACTGAAATTAAAGTTTTGATGGGTATACCAGCATAGTCAAAGTATCAGAATTGGACTTTTGTACTCAGTATTGAAACTTTGCAACAGAACCAAATTTTTTTCAGAAATGTTATAATGGTAATAAAAATATAAGTAAATTTCATATACAAACTATATTGTTTTAAAATGCTAAAAACAAAGACTAGGAGATTGATGCAAAGGTGGTTAGCCAAAAAGATTATGAATATATCCACTGTTTGTCCGTAGAGTATTTCAGAAAAACGTTTTCGAAAATTTCTTTAGGTGAAAGCTTAATAGAAAACTCTACTTTCAAACAATGTTATTTTGAAAAGTTAGGAATGAAAAATGCTGTTCTAAAAAAAATTAAGTTTCTTCAATGTGAAATGATAGATTGTTATATGAGACACACAGAATATGAAGAGTGCGAGTTCATCGGGTGTAAGTTTATAAATTGTAATCTTGAAAAAGCGAAATTTTCAAAATCTACTTTTAGGTACGTAGCTTTTGAAAATTGTTTACTGAATGTTGAT
>NZ_JBVIHP010000421.1:0-1098 GCF_055570235.1 Streptomyces sp. NPDC031274
CATCGAGAGCACCCCGGAGAAGGTCTGGCACGCCCTCACCGACGCGGAACTGACCGCGGCGTACTGGGGCCACGCCAACGTCTCCGACTGGCAGCAGGGCTCGCCCTGGGAACACCGCCGGACGGACGGCTCGGGCATCGCGGACGTGGTGGGCGAGGTGGTCGAGAGCACCCCGCCCAAGCGCCTGGTGACGACGTGGGCGTACCCGAACCAAGCCCCCGGCTCCGGCTCCGCCGAGCCCTCCCAGGCCACGTTCGACATCGAGCCGTACGGCGGAATCGTCCGCCTCACGGTGACCCACGAGAACCTCGCGGACGAGAAGGAGCGGAACGACGTGGGGGCGGGCTGGCCCGCGGTCCTCTCCAACCTCAAGTCCCTCCTGGAGACGGGCTCCCCGCTCCCGGACAAGCCGTGGCTGGTCCCGAGCAGCTGAGCCGTGCCGGACGTCACTTCTTGCACAGGGCGGTGTCGACGAGAGCGTCGGCGTTCGTGAAGCCCTTCGCGGTGGGCGCCCAGTCGGCGGTGACGACGACCGTGGCGGCGCGGCCGTCATCGGTGACGCCGGGGAGCGAGTGGTATCCGGGGATGTCACCGCCGTGCCCCCACGCCACTCCGCCGCAGCTCAGGGGCGTGCTGATCAGGCCGAGACCGTAGCCGGCTCCCGTGACGGGGCTGTCGGGGATCTTGACCGTGGTGCGCATCTGCGCGAGCTGGGCGGGCTTGAGCAGCTTGCCGCCGATCAGGGCGGAGAAGAAGCGGTTCAGGTCGCTGGGGGTGGAGATCAGCTGCCCGGCGGACCAACCCCAGGAGGGGTCCAGCTCCGTACGGTTCTTCAGCCGCGCCCCGGGCTTCGCGGCGTGGTAGCCCTGGGGGTGGGCTCTACGGATGCCCTCCTCGCCCACATCGGGGAAGTAGGTGCGGCGCAGTCCGATGCGGTCGATGACCCGCTCGGTGATCTGCTCGGCCAGCGGCCGTTTTGTGACCTTCTCGATGAGCATGCCCGCCACTATGTAGTTGGTGTTGTTGTACGCCCAGCTCTTCCCGGGGGCGAACTGCGCCTTGTGCTCCAGAGCTTTGTCGAGCAGGTCCCGGGGCTGG
>NZ_JBVIHP010000422.1:0-1095 GCF_055570235.1 Streptomyces sp. NPDC031274
CATCGCATCGACAAGCCGGTCGAGGCTGACCACCTGGTTCGTCTGGAGAAGCAGCGCCGCCAGTAATTTCTGCCTGCGGATCCCGTTGATTTCAATCTGCTCGTCGCCGTTCATCACGAGCAGTGGGCCAAGTATTCGGAAAACGTAGTCATCCCGCATATTCAATTACCCCCCAGTAATGATGTGCATAAACGTAGGACAGACTCGCTTACTACACCAACGTAGTTGCCATCGGCATTGCGGAAATGTCGATGACAACTACGTTGGTGCTGCGGCACAACTTTCGAACAGTAAGCCACCCTTCGGCTGCGTGGACCCCTTATGCGTACTGGTAGAACTTTGAATGATCCAGCAGGTCCGCGGGTGACATGGAGTACCAGGGCGCGAGCTTCGTATCCAGGGACGGGACATCCGGGTGCTCGGTCAGCGGGAGGTAGTGCGGGACGTCCGGATGCGTCTTCTGCCATATCGACCAGAGCCTGTCGATGAAGCAGTGGTGCATGAAGAAGATGGGGTCGTTCGGCGAGCCGATGTACAGCATGTGGCCGCCCATCCACGTGTGGCCGGCGCCGTGCAGCTTGCCGAGGTTCTCCTCCCAGGGGAACTTCGCATATCCCTCCAGGTGGTTGCGCAGGGACTGCGTCTCGGTTCCGTAGCCGGAGGTGTAGTTGTAGGGCGGGGTGTCGTACGTCGTGAGCGCGAGGGTGTCCTCCAGCTCCTTGACCGTCGGCAGAGCGGGGTTCACGGTGCCTATGTCGCGTACGAGATAGTCCCGGTCGTCCGCCGTGTAGTGGCCGTTGAACGCCGGATGTTCGTCGCCGACCGGCACCACGCTGACGTTGAGCTTCCACCCGTTGCAGCGGGCGAAGGGGCCGGTCATCACCTTGCGGTCACCGGGCCGGCCGTTCCCGCCCATGAAGGTGTCGTCCCACAGCGGCGAGTCCAGGCTCTGGTCCTTGGTCCAGTCCCAGTAAGGGATGGTGACGCTGGGATCGACCCGCTGGAGCGCCCTTTCCAGGATGAGCAGGTACTGGCGGTGCCACGGGAACAGGCCCGGACTCATATGGCCCCAGCGTTTGCCGACGCCGCCGTCCT
>NZ_JBVIHP010000423.1:0-1094 GCF_055570235.1 Streptomyces sp. NPDC031274
GGAAGGCCGGCAGCTTGCGCCCTCCGGTCATTCGGCGGCCTCCGGCTGTGCGAGACGTACCTCTTCGGTGTCGAGTCTTGCCTGCACGAGCAGCAGTACGGTGTCGTCGATGCGGTGCGCGTCGCGCAGGCCGATGACCGCGGCGCGCTTACGGGACAGCAGGGCGAGGCGCAGCTCGACGTCCGGTTGGTGGCGACGCAGCAAAGACCCCGACCCGGGTTCCTCGGTGGCGTCGTGGGCCCGCAGGGTCCTCGCGTGCGTTTCGTACTCGGCCCGCAGTTGGTCGGCGACCTCCGTGTCGGTGCCGAGTGCGACGGCCACGTCGGGCAGGGCCGCGAGAGCAGCCTCGTTCGCCGTGCGCAGTGCCAGGTGGAGTTCCCGTTCGCCGTCCGTGTCGCGCGGCAGCCGGGCCCAGCGCGCCACGGCCGGCAGTACGAGGCCCTGGACCACCAGGGTGACGACCACGACGCCCGCCGTGACGAAGACGATCGTGTCGCGGTCGGGAAACCGGCCGCCCGCGTCGACCGTGTACGGCACGGAGAGCGCGAGGGCCAGGGACACCGCGCCCCGGAACCCGGCCAGCGCGCTGACCACGCGGGCGCGGTTGCTCATGCGTCGCGCGCGCTGCTGCGGGCGCCGGTCCAGGAGCCGGATCGTGTGCACCGCGACGGTGAGGAACGCGAAGCGGACGACGACCAGGCCCACGGACACCGCAACCACCATGACCAGCGCGTTCGTCAGGCCGGTGCCGGAAAGTCCGCGGACGGCCGCTTGCGCCTCCAGGCCGACCAGGACGAACAGGAAGCCGTTGAGGAGATACATCGCGAGCGACCAGAACGCCTCCGTCTGGCGGCGCGCGTCCGCCCGGCCCAGCGTCGGCCCGGCCTGGCTCATGATGAGCCCGCACACCACGACTGCGAGCACCCCCGAGGCCTCGACGAGTTCGGCCAGCAGGTACGCCGTGAACGGGATCAGGATGATCGTGAGGTTGCCCAGGAGCGAGTCGTCCAGGGCGCGGACGCGGCGGCGGGCCTGGACGCCGAGCCACGCGATCAACGCTCCGGCCGCGACCCCACCCCCATAGGAGAGCAGCA
>NZ_JBVIHP010000424.1:0-1093 GCF_055570235.1 Streptomyces sp. NPDC031274
CGCAGGAACCAGTACCAGGTCAGGGAGTTGGCCAGGCTCAGCGCGAGGGCGGCGTCGCCGTCGGCCGCGGCCCACTCCAGCGCGGCGCGCAGATTGACGGCCTCGGTGTCCAGGCGGTGCAGCCACTGTTGTTGGCCGGGGCCGAGGAGTTGGGGTGCGGCACGTTCGGCGAGGTCGGCGTAGTGGTGGGCGTGGCGGCGGCGCAGCTCCTTCGTCTCCCCCGCGTCGTCGAGCCGTTCGAGGCTGTAGGCGGTGACGGATTCGAGCATGCGGTAGCGGATGCCGTGGGTGTGGTCGGCGGCTCCGGGTGCCGTGGTGAGGAGGGAGCGGTCGACGAGGCGGTTGACGAGGTCGAGTACGTCGACTGCGTCGGCTGCGTCGCCGGGAGCGGTGCCGTAGACCGCTTCTGCGGAGTCCAGCGTGAAACCGCCGCCGAAGACGGCGAGTTGGCGCAGTGCGCGCTGCTCCTCCACCGTCAGCAGCTCCCAGCTCCAGTCGATCATCGCGCGGAGGGTGCGCTGCCGGGCGGGGGCGTCCCTGCGCACCTGGTTGAGCAGCCGGAACCGGTCGTGCAGCCGCTCGGCGAGTGCGTGGACGCCGAGGCCGCGTACGCGGGTGGCGGCCAGTTCGATGGCGAGCGGGATGCCGTCGAGACGACGGCAGATGAGGGCGGCGTCAGGCGTGCTCTCCGCATCCAGCGCGAAGCCGGGGGCGGCGGCAGCGGCCCGCTCGGCGAACAGCGCCAAGGCCTCGTCCTCCGCGAGCGGCGCGACTGCTTCCAGGGTCTCTCCGGAGAGGGCGAGGGGCTCCTGACTGGTGGCGAGGACCCGCAACTCGGGTGCGTTTCGAAGGAGTTCGGAGAGGAGGGCGGCTACGGGTTCCAGGACGTGCTCGCAGTTGTCGAGCACCAGGAGGAGGCGGCGCGGGGCGAGGGCTCGGGCGAGCAGGCGTGTCAGGGCAGGTGCGTGTTGCGTCCCATCCACTACAGGCACCTCCCGCACCCCATCCGCCCCATCCGCCCTATCTGCCCCATCCGCTCCAGGTGCTCCAAGTGCTCCAGGCGGCCCAGGTACTCCAGGCGGCCCGTCGCCGC
>NZ_JBVIHP010000425.1:0-1092 GCF_055570235.1 Streptomyces sp. NPDC031274
GCCATGGAGG
The DNA here is from genome assembly GCF_055570235.1 of Streptomyces sp. NPDC031274. Lineage (NCBI taxonomy): Bacteria > Bacillati > Actinomycetota > Actinomycetes > Kitasatosporales > Streptomycetaceae > Streptomyces > Streptomyces sp. NPDC031274. The sequence goes on from NZ_JBVIHP010000425.1 coordinate 11, forward strand.
CGCGGGCGCTCGCTCGCCTCGGGGACGAAACGGGATGCGATGCCGCACTCGCCGAAGCCGAGCGGCAGTTGAGCCTCCGTACGGCCGACAGCGATCCGGCGTACATCGCGTACTTCGACGAAGTGGAGCTGGCGGCCGAGTTCGGTCACTGCTTCCGTGACCTCGGACGCTCTGTACAGGCGACGGAGCGGGGAGCGGGGTCCATCTTCAACGACGGCCTCAACAACCGCAGCGACTTCTTCGCGACCATGGTGCAGGCCGAGGCGTACCTCAACCAGGGCGAGATAGGTCGCGGGTTCGATATCGCCCTCGGCGCGCTACACCTCGGCGAGGGACTGAAGTCGGCGCGCTGCGTTCAGTACGTGCGGGAGTTCCACGGGCGTGTGACGGACGGCATGACGCGGGCCGTGGAGTTCCGCGAGTTCACGGAGCAGGCCGGCGCCTTCCGCCTGTGGCGACAGGTCACAGCGAAGGCCTAGAACGGGGCCCAGTCGCGGCGCGAGGCACCTGTCCTGAGCGTCTGCACCCGCTTTTCGACCTCCTCACTGGCACCCGGATCCGTGCCCGCGTTCTGCGACAGCCAGGTGACCATCAGCAGTTCGCGGATCCGGCGTAGGACCGGATAGCCGGACCACTCCCGGACATCGAAGCCGTACCCGTCCGCGAAATCCTCGTACTCGAGCTTCGTGTGCCAACCGAAGCTGTCGTAGTACATCGCGGTCTGCATGAGGTCCCACTCGCGCGGTCCTGTCACGAAGCCGTCGAGGTCGATGACCTTCGGTCGGCCAGCCTCATCACGCAGGACGTTGCCGACGTTGAAGTCCCCGTGCAGCGGACCAGCCGGGAGGGCGTACCGGAGGCGCCCGTACTCGGCCTCCAACTCCTTGGCCAGCCCAGCGAGGTAAGCCCGCGTCTCCGGCCTGATCTCAGCCCGCGCCAGGCGCTGCTCAACCTTGCTGAACGGACGGAGCTCGGGGAGAGCAAAGGACGGAGGCTCCAACTCATGGAGCCTCCGCAACAGTTCACCCATCTCGCGGGTGCTGGCGTACGTATCGCCGTCTGCCAGCCCTTCCCAAAAGGTC
>NZ_JBVIHP010000426.1:0-1091 GCF_055570235.1 Streptomyces sp. NPDC031274
TCACTCCACGTCGGTGCTGCACCGCGTGGAGGAGACAGACGGTTATCCGCAGCAAGAGCTCTGGTCCGACGACTCAGCCGCAAGCGGCAGTAGTACCGATCCCTCAGGCTTCACCGCGCGGACGATTGCGGAGTGCATGCCATCGGCGACCTGATGGGCCGGGACTACCTCGACGCCGGTGAATCCGGCGTTCTCCAGTCCCTGCCGGTACTCAGCGAACGAAAGCGCACCCGCGATGCAGCCCACGTAGTTGCCGCGCTCGGCCCGCTCCGTGGGAGAGAGATGATCCTCGGCTACGACGTCCGAGACGCCGACACGGCCACCGGGCGCCAGGACGCGGAACATCTCGGCGAAGACAGCCGGCTTGTCGATGTATGTCACCGGAAGCCGGTTCGGTGCGCCGGGTTGTCCACAGGGCGCGGGTTGTCCACAGGCTCTGACGCTGTCCGGAGCGCGGCGGTACCTTCATGCCAGGTGAGGCCCATGAGGGCCCGCCCGGACGTGGGGATGCGGGGGCGAGGGCAGTGGTCATGGCGGAGACCGACGGTGCGCGATTCGGTGGTGCGGGGCTTCCTCACGTGGAGGGGTTCGCGCAGTGGCCCTCGCGGGAGGCGGCGGATGCGGCGGGGGCGGCCGGCCCGGTGGGGCAGGCGGCTTCGGAAGGGGCGCGGGTCCCGCCGAAGAAGGAGGGCAAGGCGCTGCGTGCGCGCGTCAGCCGCACCTCGCACGAATGGTTCGCCGAGGACGACGGCCGCCCCGATCCGGTCGAGGCCGTGGAGGAGTCCAACCGCAGCAGGCTCCCCGACCTCACGCCGATCCGGATGGGCAGGATGGCCGCTTCGCCCTTCGCCTTCCTGCGCGGGGCCGCCGGTCTGATGGCGTACGACCTCGCGCGGACCCCCGTGACCGGGATAGGCGCCCAGATATGCGGAGACGCGCACGCGGCGAACTTCGGCCTGTACGCGGACGCGCGGGGCGGTCTGGTCATGGACCTGAACGACTTCGACGAGACGGGGCACGGACCCTGGGAGTGGGACGTGAAGCGGCTCGCGGCCTCCCTCGTGCTCGCGGGGCGTGAGGCGGGAGCGAGC
>NZ_JBVIHP010000427.1:0-1091 GCF_055570235.1 Streptomyces sp. NPDC031274
TCATGCCGGCCCTCCGACGGAACATCCGCCCCATTCGATGAGCTGCCAGGGGGCTTCTCGGGACCAGGATGTGGGGTCGATCCGCAATGACGGCACAATAATTCCGGCCCGCGCGAGTGCGGCACGCAATTCCTTCACGGTCTCCTCCGCTTCATCGGCACATGGCGTCGAGTGCGCCTTGCTTTCAGCCAAGACGTGGCTCCCCTTTCCCATCGGATTTCACGCTTCGTGTCTCGACGATGACGGGTCCGGCCTACACTCGGCAGGAGTCTGTGCTCTACAACTGCAGGGCAGCGGAGGGTGGTTGGCCGTGGCCAATGGTTCGAATGGGCCATTCGGAAACCGCGGTTGGATGTCGCGCGGCGGATCGATGGGCTCCTGCAAACCGGGGCTATTCCGAGCGGGCCTGGCGGAAGCTGATCGATGACAAGCGGTATGCGGAATACTTCACGGCTGTTCTGAGCGCCGCTTAGGCAGAGGCGCGGGCGCGGGGAACTGCGCGACAAACCCGAACGCCCCCGCGGGAACGGTCAAATACGGTCAGATACCAAGCCCCAGCCCTTCCCTGCGGTACCGAACCTCAACACCGCCTCCGTCCACGCCCGCCTCGCCCACCACCACGAACCCCGCACGGGCAAGTACCGCCCGGGACCCCGCGTTCCCCGCGTCTGTCGCCGCCCGCAGGGCGGTAAGCCCGTACTCCGCGGCGGCGACCCCGCACACCTGCCGTACGGCGCCCGTGGCGAGGCCGCGGCCCGCCGCGCTCTCGGCGATGCGGTAGCCGAGTTCGGCCTCGCCGTCCGCCACGTCGACGAGATTGACCCGCCCGAGCACCGCGCCCTCACCGTCGACGATGACGTGGAAGTGGCAGGTCCCTGCGGCCTGTTCGGCGAGCAGGGCCTGGTGGCGTGCGTCGAACTCGGCGAAGTAGGCGTCGCCGCGGTCGGGGACGGACTTCGCGAAGTAGTCGCGGTTCCCGCGCTCGAAGGCGAGCAGGGCGGGAGCGTGATCGGGGCGCAGACGCTGCAGTTCGGGCATGCCGGAACGCTAACCCCGCGGCTCCTGCTGCCGCACCGGAAAATACTGGCGCG
>NZ_JBVIHP010000428.1:0-1089 GCF_055570235.1 Streptomyces sp. NPDC031274
AACGTACTGCTCGGCCAGGACGGCCCCAAGCTGATCGACTTCGGCGTGGCCCGCGTGCAGTCCGCCACGACCATGACCCACTCGGGCCTGCTCGTCGGGACGCCGGGCTTCATGTCGCCGGAGCAGGTGGCGGGCGGCAGGCATGTGGTGGCGGCATCGGACGTCTTCTGCCTGGCGTCGGTGCTCGCCTACGCGGCGACGGGACAGGACCCCTTCGGAGACGGTCCGATGGCCGCAGTCCTGTACCGGGTCTCGCGGGCCGAGGCCGAACTGGGCGCCATGCCCGATGAGTTGAAGGACATCCTTTCCGCGTGTCTGGCGCGGGATCCGGGCGAGCGGCCCGGCGCGGCGGAGGTCGCGGAGCGGTTCGTGCGGCTGCGGGACGCGGCCACGAACGCGGAGTGGCCGGAGGCGGTGCGGGACGCCGTCGGCGAGGCGCGGCGGGACGTGGAGCAACTGTGCGCGTCGGGGCAGGCGTTGCTGCCGGTTCCGCTCTGGCCGGAGCCGGAGGGCGGGGGCCGCCCGGCGACGGCTCAGGGCAGCCCCGCTACCGCTCAGGGCAGCCCCGCGACCGCGCCCGGGCATCCGGTGACCGCTCCCGGGCTGCCCGCCCCCGTAGACGTGCATCAGCTGCCGACGATGAGCGGGTCGCCGCCGCCCGCCCCGGCCCGCCCCCGGTGCCGGGTCCCGCGCGCGCTGCTCGCCACCGTCGCCCTGGCCGTGGTGGCCGGTGCGCTCGGCGGGGCGCTGGCCGTCTGGAGCCCCTGGTCCGAGGAGTCCGGCGGCCGGGGCTCGGCGGCACCCGGGAAGGTGGACCCGGGGCCGACCGACCCGGCCGCCGTCGCCGAGCTGGTGGCGCGGGCCGGGGTCGACGAGGACGGCACGGCGGACCGTTCCGGGGTCGTGGACCAGGTGGCCGCACAGCGTCCCAAGGGCTGGAAGAAGTGGCAGGGCAAGCTCAGCCACGCACCCATGGAATGCGCGGCGGACACGCACGCCATCGTCTGTCTGCTGACGAACGGCACGTACGAGGCGGCACGCGCGAGCCCCGGTAAGCTGCCGTGGACGTCCGGGAAGCTCGATCCGGCG
>NZ_JBVIHP010000429.1:0-1087 GCF_055570235.1 Streptomyces sp. NPDC031274
CGGCGGCCGTCGGGGAGGTCGAAGGTGAGGACCGGGCGCCCGGTCGCGCCCGGCTCGACCTCGGCCGCCGACACCGGGCGGTACAGGCCGGTGACGGCTATCGCCCGCAGGTAGGTGTACGCGTCGTCCGCCTCGGCGAGTTCGTACAGGTGCTCTTCGAGGTCGGCGGGTGCCTGCCAGGGAGTGCCGTCGTCGGGGGCGTCGACGTTCGGGAAGACGTCGTCGTGGTACTCGTCCTCGGCTGCCGGGGCGTGCATGCGGGGGTCTCCGTCGTGGGTGGCGCGCCCGGGGTGCGCGCGAAGGGCATCGGGGTGGATCTTGACCGTATCCGATGCCTGCCGAGTCGGTTCAGCCCGTCGCCGCCATCTGGATCGGCACCGATTTCAGCCCGTTGATGAAGTTGGAGACCAGGCGCCTCGGCGGGGCCGACAGCTGGGGAGGCGCGGGCCGTGCGACACGGAACTCCTCGTACAGGACCCGCAGTTGGAGGCGGGCGAAGTGTGCGCCCAGACAGACGTGCGGGCCCTCGCCGAAGGAGACGTGCGGGTTCGGGGAGCGGGACAGGTCCAGGCGGTGGGGGTCGGTGAAGACGCGTTCGTCGTGGTTGGCCGACGCGTGGAAGACGACCACCTTGTCCCCGGCGCCGATGGCCCGGCCCGCCAGGGTGGTGTCCCGTGCCGCCGTGCGGCGGAACGTGAGAACAGGAGGGTGGCGGCGCAGGAGTTCGTCCACGGTCGTGGCGATCGGGGCGTCGCCCTTGTGGAAGCGGCGGTACTCGTCCGGGTGCTCGGCGAGCGCGAGGAGGCCGCCGGGTGCCGCGCCGCGTACGGTGTCGTTGCCCGCGACGGTGAGCAGGAAGAAGAACATCTCCAGCTCGGTGTCGGTCAGTTCGGGGTCGGTCGCGAGGGTGGTCATGATGTCGTCGGCGGGCTCGCGCCGCTTGTGTGCCGCCAGGTCCTGCGCGTAGGCGAACATGTCGCGCAGCATCGCGGGCGAACGCGGATTGACCGGCTTGCCGCCAGGGCCAAGGCTCAACACACGTGCCTCGTCCGGGTCTTGATAGCCGATCACGCGCTGCGTCCAGCGC
>NZ_JBVIHP010000430.1:0-1083 GCF_055570235.1 Streptomyces sp. NPDC031274
CAGTCGCTGAGGTACATGTCCATGTAGGTCTGGGGCCGCATCTCCTTGATGTCGGCCCCGGCCGCGAACGCCTTCGGTGATCCGGTGAGGACGATGCAGCCGATGTCCGGGTCCCGGTCCAGGTCCGCCGTCGCGGCGACGATCTCGTTCATCACCTGGAGGTTGAGTGCGTTGAGGGCCTTGGGGCGGTCGAGTGTAAGCAGTGCGGTGCGGCCTTTTCGCTCGATGCGGATCGTCTCGTACGGCTCCGCCGTCGTCTCGTACTGCTCCGTGGTCATGCGCTGTCTCCGTCCCCTGCCGAGTGGTTCCTGATGGTGTTGACGATCCCGGAGAAGTCCTGGTCCGCCCCGGCGTCTTCCGCATAGGCGGCATACAACTCGGCTGCCTTCAGGCCGAGTTGTGCGTGAATTCCACTGGCTTCGAGTGCGTTGGCCGCCAGGCCCAGGTCCTTGGCCATGAGCGGGGCGGCGAAACCGGGTCGGTAGTCGCGGTTGGCGGGGCTGCCCGGAACGGGGCCCGGCACCGGACAGTTGACGGACAGCGCCCAGCACTGGCCGGACGCGGTGGAGGCCACGTCGAACAGTGCCTGGTGGGACAGGCCCAGGCTCTCACCGAGGACGAACGCCTCACTCACCGCGATCATCGAGACGCCGAGGATCATGTTGTTGCAGATCTTCGCGGCCTGACCGGCGCCGGGCCCGCCGCAGTGCACCGCTTTCCTGCCCATGACCGCCAGGAGGGGGTCGGCCTCGGCGAACTCGGCATCGCCGCCGCCCGCCATGAAGGTGAGCGTGCCGGCATCGGCGCCCACCACTCCCCCGGAGACCGGGGCGTCCAACGCCCGCATTCCCGCTGCGACCGCGGCCGCGTGGGCACTGCGCGCGTCGGCCACGTCGATGGTCGAGCAGTCGATGAACAGCGTGCCGGGCCGGGCGGCGGCAAGCAGCCCCTCCTCGCGGTAGAGGCCGAGGACGTGCCGCCCGGCGGGCAGCATGGTGATCACCACGTCCGCCGCAGCGGCGGCCTGAGCCGATGATCCGGCCGCCTCCACGCCGGTCCCGACGGCTGCGGTGAGCAGCCAGG
>NZ_JBVIHP010000431.1:0-1080 GCF_055570235.1 Streptomyces sp. NPDC031274
CCGCGGATGAGTTCCCTTTGGGGGTTGTCGGGTGCGGTCTCGGCGAGGTGTGAGAGCTGGCGGTAGATCCACGAACGCCGTCGTTCGACGAGGGCGGTGGCCTCTGTGTCGGTGGTGGTGTCCGGGCCGCGGACGATGATGTTGCCGCCCCTGGTGACGGTGACGGTGAGCGTGGTTCTGTTGCTGGTGCGAACGGTGATGTCGGTGTTGCCGACACGTATGGTGCGGTCGCTGGTGGGCATGGTCGAGGGTCCTTGGAGCGGAGGGGTGGGCGGCCTGTTGGGCGAGCGTTCTGGTGCGGCTAGTGCTGGTCGCAGACCCAGGCCTGCGGGAGGCCGTGGACGGGGAGGTCGAGGACGCGTCGGCCGGTGCGGGGGCAGAGCTGGCAGGTGAGGTCGAAGGCGCGCAGCATCCGCAGTGGCCGTATCGGCTCCTCGTCGCGAAGTGTGATCGGTGAGTCGTGGCCTTCGAGTTCGAGGAGCCATAGCGGCTGGAGGTGACGCCGCTTCGTGAGGATGGTCAGTGGGCTGTCGTTGTCGATGAGGGCGAATGTGTCGCCTTCTTGCAGGGTGGTGGCGTGGACGGTCGGGGTCTGTTCGACGGTGACGATGAAGCTGTTGGGCATGGTGTTCCTTGGTTCGGGAGGGTGCCCCCTCTCAGCTCGTAGTGTTAATTCTACTATGCTTGAGAGGGGGGTCAAAGCCCGTATATGCAGGTCAAGCAGGGGTGGTGTGGCTTCCGTCAGGTCTCGACGCTGTCCGCATACCGCTCGGCGGTGGCGAGCATCAGAGCGAGCCCTCGGGCGAGCTTGCGGACTTCGCTGCTGAACAGGACCAGCTCGACGGCTTGCCCGTCGGTGCCGACGTGAAGACGGTCGCTGTACTGGGCCCGATGAGACTTTGCTTCGTAGTGCCCTGCCCTGGCGCGTGCCCAATCCTCGGCGCCGCGGAAGCGTCCCTTCTGAAACCAGGCGCGGTCCACGGCCGCATCGACAAACGTGCCCCACGCTAGGGCCGGCACGCGAGCGGCTTCGACTCTCGCGGTCGCCCCTTCGTCGTCGACCACGATGTACCAGTGGCC
>NZ_JBVIHP010000432.1:0-1079 GCF_055570235.1 Streptomyces sp. NPDC031274
CCCGGCCAGAGCGAGCCCGGCCGTCCCGGCGGCAGCACCGCCGAGCACCAGGACCTTGCGCCTGTTGAGATCACTTTCTGCTGCCATGGACGCGACGGTAGGCCCGGTTCCGGTGCGTTCCCTCGGGGCGCGCTGTGAGGCGCCTGTGCGTCACCCTCGCCGCCGGGGGCGAGGGCCGCGCCTCACGTGGCGCGCGTCAGCCGGTTCGCCAGCGTCGACATGGTGTACGTACCGATCCCCATCACGACCTCCAGCGCGTTCCGCTCCGTATGACCCGCCGCAAGGAACCTCTTCAGCTCCTCGTCCCCGACGCCACCGGCGGTCGCAAGCACCTCCAGCGTGAACTGCCGCACTGCCTCCAGTCGTTCGTCGCCCAGCGCCCGCCCCTCACGCAGCGCCGCGATGACCTCGGCGTCCGCACCCAGCTTCCGCAGCTTGGCGGTGTGGATGGTCACGCAGATGTGGCAGTCGTTGCGTACGGCCACGGTCATGATGACGACTTCCCGGGCCACCGGCTCCAGCGTCGTCCGCTCGAAGGACGCGCTCAACTCCAGGAAGCCGTTGAGCAGTTCGGGCGACTCCGCGAGCCGCGCCACCGCGCTCGGCGTCTTCCCGAAGGCGGCGGCGGTGCGCTCCATCGCGGCGCGCGACTCGGCCGGTGCGGTCTCCACAGTGTGCTCGGCAAACAAGAGGTACCCCCTACGATGGACAACATGGTTGACGAAAAGAAGGTAAACCAGGTTGTCGATTCTCGCAAGGCGGATGAACCATCGGCGGACGACCGGCGCGGCTTCGAGCTGCCGCTCCTCCTCTTCGGCGGGTTCCGCACGCTGATCGACCGGCTGCACGCCGAGCTGGCCCGCCAGGGCCACCCCGACGTGCGCCCGGCCCACGGCTTCGCGATGCAGGCGATCGGCGTACGGGGCGCGAGCGCAAGCGACGTAGGCCGCCGTCTGGGCGTCTCGAAGCAGGCCGCGGGCAAGACCGTCGACCGCCTCATCGCCCTCGGCTACGCGGAACGCACCGACGACCCGGCCGACGCCCGCCGCAAACTGATCCGCCTCACCCCGCACGGCATC
>NZ_JBVIHP010000433.1:0-1078 GCF_055570235.1 Streptomyces sp. NPDC031274
CGCAGACGCCGGAGGGCGGCGCCCAGGATCCTGGACCGGGGGACCGGGCGTACCCGGACGACCGGGGCTCAGGGCTCCGCTCACCTGCGTCACCTGCGTCACCGGCGGCCGACCCCGCGCCCGAGGACGGCGACTCCATACTCGAGGACCTGTTGGCGCCCTTCGACCGGGTGCGGATGCCGGAGCCCGCTGCGTCACCGGACGACGAGCAGGACGCCGATGGCGAGGCGTTGCCGTCTCCGCCACCGCCGCCCGCTTCGGCGCGATTCCCCGACGCGCCGCCTCCGGCGACGATGACGCGCACGCACGCGCCGATGTCCGAGCCTGCCCCGGACTCCGCTCAGGCGCCCGCCGCCGAAGCGCCGCTCCTGCCGCCGCGCCCTCCTGCTCCGCCGTACGTCGGCGTGCCGTTCCCGGACGCGGAGAGCGAACAGGGCGCAGCGGACTACCGACTCCGTCCCCCGAAGCCTGCCGCACCGCCGTCGGTCCCTGCGGCTGCGTCCGAGGGCATACCTGAGGCCGGTTCGGGTCCCGCGCCGCTTCCCGGGCTCGTGCCACCGCCCTGGTCCGCGTCAACGTCCGCAGCCGCGTCCCCAGCTGCGCCCACATCCGCGCCGGAGGCTGTCACGCCGACGCCGGAATCCGGGCCCGCGGTGCAGTTCGCGTCGTCGTCCGGGCCCGCCGCCGCGCCCGTGCGCGAGGCCCGGACGCCTTCCGCCCCCGCGGCCCCGCCCGCCCACGCGTACGCCCACACACCCGAGCGTGCGACAACGCCTTCCCCGCGAACCACCGCCGCCCGCCGTGCGGTCGGCGCCGTCGACCTGACGCCCGGCCCGGGAGCAGGGCGGCCCTTCGTGTCGTTCGCCCGGCCCGCGTTGTACGACGACAGCACCACGCGGCTGCGGCCCGTCCGCACCTGGGTGCAGCCCCGCGTGACCGCCGCCGCGGCCTGTGTCGTGCTCGGCCTAGGGCTCATCGGGGGCGCGGCCACCGGGAGTCTGCTGACCGGGAGCTCCGAAGGGACGGGCACCACGCGGAACGCGCACGCCGTGGCGGGCGAGCTCTGGCACAGCGTGCC
>NZ_JBVIHP010000434.1:0-1078 GCF_055570235.1 Streptomyces sp. NPDC031274
GACCCCGACGCCACACGCCTCAACGAAGCCTGGTTCAGCGGCCCGTACACCATCCGCCATTACCACACGCACTTCTTCCGGCCCGCTTTCGCCGACCAGCCGGAGTGGACGTTCCCGGTCCTGGACGAAGCGGCCTGGTTCGACCGGACGCTGCCCGAGACCCAGGCCCTCGCCCGGGTCATCGACGAACTGCGCCCGCGGTTCCAGTACTCGCTGCACAATGCCGACTTCGGCGGGGTGTTCTTCATCCTCAGCCACCACGTGCCGGGCGCGGCCCGGGATCTGGCGGCCGTGGCCGCTGCCGAGGAGATGCCGCTCTCGCTGAGTCCGGCCGACACGGCCGGCTGGCCCGAGGCGGGCCCAGGCGTCCACCTGATGCCCGGCGCGCGGCAACTGGCGGCCGCCACCGCCGCGCACGGCGGCGAAGCCCGCCACGGCGGTTCCAGCGCGCACTACGGCGAACGCCACGGAACGACCACGCTGATCACCGAAGTGCCCCTGTGGCACGACGCACGGGCCGGCGACGCGTCCGGCAGCGGACGCGCCCATGCCGACGTGCTGGGCGAGAGCGCCGGGCAACTGCGGGACGGCGCCCGGAGACTCGGCGACCTGTACGGACGGGTGCTGCCGCGCCTGACGGTCCCCTCGCCCCTGCGTCCGGCCATCGCCGACATCCTGGAACAGAGCACCGTCATGGCGTCCGCCCACGACGCCCAGGCCGCGGCCCACGCGCGTCAGGAGGCGTCCGTGGGCGATGTGTTCGGGGCGCGGAGCCTGGTGCACATGCTGCGGCTCAGGGGCGCCGGCCAGCTCCGGCGTCAGCTCGCCGTCGAGCACGCCGCGGGCAACCGCCCACCCGTGCTGCGCGCCGCCGCGAAGGAGGCTGACGCCCTCTTCGACTCCTGGTGCACGAGTGCCGAAGGCGCCCTGCGGGCCGAGCCGTTCCCGTTGCGCCGGCTGGTGGCCGTACAGATCGGCGCCGCGTTGGCGACGGTGCGGCGGCTGGACATCGGCGCCCCCGAAACGGGCGCCCCCACGGACAACAGCCCCACGGACAACAGGCCCCCAGGAGGCACCG
>NZ_JBVIHP010000435.1:0-1077 GCF_055570235.1 Streptomyces sp. NPDC031274
TCCTGGACGTCGATGGAACGCTTCTGCCGTATGGCGGAGCGCGGCTTCCGTCGACCCTCGAAGAGTGGGACGACTGGCAGAGCGTGTCGAATCCGCAGCTGGCAAGAATCGACCGCGGGCACGGTCCGCGTCTGCTCGCAATGCCCTGTGCCTTGATGTGGGCCACTGCGTGGATGGAAGACGCCAACACGGTGATAGCTCCCCTGCTCGGACTGCCCGAACTGCCTGTGGCCGACCTGCCGGAGGCACCGGAGGAGGACGATGCTGACGCGCCCCAACCCTGATGGGGCCCTGGCCGGAGTGACAGTGACAGCTGACGCGGCGATCCGGTACCGGTACGAACGACAGCTTCCGCTTCGACCCAGTGTCACGGGTTGGTGTGCGTGTTCTGCCACCGTGGTGCGGGTGTTGGTGGCCATGGCCATGATGGCGGTCATGACGTTGACGACGGCATTTACGAAGCTGTTCGGTGTGCGGCATCCGATCGCGCTTGCGCCGATGGGGGGTTCGGCCGGTGGTGAACTGGCGGCGGCCGTCTCGCGCGGCGGTGGGCTCGGGCTGCTGGGCTCCGGGAACGGGGACGCGGACTGGCTGGCCCGTCAGCTGCCCATCGTGAGGCGGGGCAGCGGGCCCTGGGGTGTCGGCCTGTTGACCTGGGCGATCGATACCGGTGCGGTCGAGCGAGTATTGGAGCACAGCCCCAGGGCGGTGATGTTGTCCTTCGGGGACCCGAGCCCGTTCGCCGAGCGCATTCGCCAGTCCGGCGCGGTACTGATCGTTCAGGTCACCGATCTGGAGGAGGCGCGGCAGGCGGTGGACCTGGGCGCCGACGTCATCGTCGCGCAGGGCACCGAAAGCGGCGGGCACGGGGCCCGACAGGGACGGTCCACCTTGCCCTTTGTGCCGCTGGTGGTGGACCTGGCGGCACCCGTACCAGTGCTCGCGGCCGGCGGGATCGCCGACGGCCGCGGCGTAGCCGCGGCCCTGGCCCTGGGAGCCGCGGGAGCCCTCATCGGCACACGCTTCCAGGCCACGGCAGAAGCCCTGGTCCCCCCATCAACTGCCACCGCGATCGTC
>NZ_JBVIHP010000436.1:0-1076 GCF_055570235.1 Streptomyces sp. NPDC031274
CGACAACGACGACGTGCTCTTCCGGGTCGTCACGCTCGTACAGATCGCCGGTGTGCTCGTCTTCGCCGCCGGAGTGTCCAAGGGGTTCGAGGAGCACGACTTCCTCCTCATCTGGCTCGGCTACCTGATCATGCGCGTCGCGCTCACCACCCAGTGGCTGCGCGTCGCCAAGTCGGCCACGGGCCCCGAGCGCACCACCGCGCTGCGGTACGCGTTCGGTGTGCTGGTCTGTCAGATCGGCTGGTCGGGGCTGCTGTTCCTGCCCGAGGACGCGCGGCCCTGGCTCTTCCTCGCGATGGCGATCCTCGAGATGTGCGTGCCGGTGTTCGCGGAGAAGGGCTACACCACGGCCTGGCATCCGCACCACATCTCCGAGCGGTACGGCCTGTTCACGATCATCGTGCTCGGCGAGACGATGGCGGCGGCGACCGTCGCCGTGAAGTCCGGAATCGAGGAGAACGACGCGCTCGGCGAGCTCCTGCCCGTCGCGGCGGGCGGCCTCCTGATGGTCTTCGCCGCGTGGTGGATCTACTTCGTCGTGCCCATCCACGGCCGTCTGAGCGCCAACCGCCAGGCCTTCCTGTGGGGGTACGGGCACTACTTCATCCTCGGCGCGGCCGCCGCGATCGGCGCCGGGCTGGAGGTCGCGGTCGAGGAGGCCGTCGGCAAGGCGCACGTCTCGACGCTCGCGGCGTCCGCCGCCGTGACCGTACCGATGGCGCTGTATCTCCTCACCGTCTGGCTGCTGCACTCCCGCTACTTCAAGGTGGGAATCGCCCAGCAACTCGTGCTGCCCGCCAGCGCGTTGGCGACCCTCGCGAGTACGTTCGCCGGCGGCTGGGCCGTGCTGGTCGCGGGGCTGGTGGCGACGGCCACCGTCGCGACCGGTGTGACGCTCACCAGCCGGATGGCCCGCAGGGAGACAGCCGCGTAACTCCCCCGCGTGATACGCAAGTCGGCATGGCTTCCTCAGATTCCCCCGATTCCCCCGACACCCGCGCCCCCCGAAACCCCGTCAACTCCCGCGCCCCCCTCAGCCCCCTCAACTCCCTCACCGACGTCCCCGGTCTGCGCGT
>NZ_JBVIHP010000437.1:0-1076 GCF_055570235.1 Streptomyces sp. NPDC031274
AGCACGCCTCGCTGGCGACCGCGCAGCAGGCCAGTGGCGTAGGGGGCGCTGTGCCGCTGTTCACGTCGCTGTTCAACTACCGGCACACCACGCCTGAGGTTGGTGACGAGGAGCGCCCGCTCGACGGGATCCGAACTATCTCCGCCCGGGATCAGACCAACTATCCCCTGGCTGTGGGGGTGGGCGACGACGGCGTGGGGCTGCACGTGAGTGTGCTGGCGGTCGACAGTCTGGATCCGCGGGCGTTGGGTCGGATGGTGTGCACTGCGACGGAGGGTGTGGTTGCTGCGCTCTCGAGTGCCCTGGTGGAGGGCGGCCCGGATGTGGCGTTGGGTGCGGTGGATGTGCTGGGGCTGGATGAGCGTGAGTTGTTGGTGTCGGGGTGGAATGACACGGCTGTCGATGTGTCGGGTGTGTCGGGTGTGTCGGTGGTGGAGTTGTTTGGGCGGCGGGTGCGGGAGGTTCCTGGGGCGGTTGCGGTGGTGGTGGGTGAGGGGGAGTTGTCGTATGCGGAGTTGGATGTGCGGTCGAATCGGCTGGCGCATTTCTTGCGGGGTCAGGGTGTGGGTGCTGGGTCGGTGGTGGGTTTGTGTCTGCCGCGTGGGGGTGACTTGGTTGCGGGGATCTTGGGTGTGTTGAAGGCGGGGGCGGCGTTCTTGCCGTTGGACGTGGGTTTGCCGGTGGAGCGGGTTGCGCACATGTTGGCTGACTGTCGTGTGGAGTTGGTGCTGGGTGCGGGGGAGGAGGTGGAGGAGTTGCCGGCTGGGCGTGTGCGGGTGGTGGCTCTTGATGATCCGGTGACGGCGATGTTGGTGGAGGCGTGTGCTGATGTGTCGCCTGAGGTGGTGATTGAGGGGGCGGGGTTGGCGTATGTGATCTACACGTCGGGGTCCTCGGGTGTGCCGAAGGGTGTGGCCGTCGCTCATGCGGGTGTGGTCAATCTGGTGGCTGCGCAGGGTGAGCGGTTCGCCGTGGAGCCGGGCTCGCGCGTACTGCAGTTCGCCTCCGTTGGCTTTGATGCGGCGGTGTCGGAAGTGTTCGTGACGCTGTGTGCGGGGGCGACGCTGGTCATGGCT
>NZ_JBVIHP010000438.1:0-1076 GCF_055570235.1 Streptomyces sp. NPDC031274
CTGTGCATCGCCCTTGAAGGTACCGCCCCCTCAGGACGGCCGTCCCACGCCGCCGCTCGCCCCGCACCTCTTGAACTTCACACACGTTGACTTTAACGGTCGACCCCACCAGAGTGATCCAAGTAAGGCTGACCTGACCCACCTTGGAGCCGCTCATGCCTCGCCTGTCCGGCCTCGCCATGGACCTCACGCCGCTCCGCGAGCACCGCGACTTCCGCCTCCTCTACGCCGGATTCCTCGGCGCCTTGATCGGCACCCTGATGACGAGCGTCGCCGTGGCGGTGCAGATCTACGACCTCACGGGATCGCCGTTGCAGATCGGCCTGGTCAGCCTGGCCAGGGCGCTTCCGCTCGTCGTCGGCGTACTGGCCGGTGGTGTCCTCGCGGACCGCAGGGACCGCCGCCTCCTGATGCTGGTGACCCGGCTCCCCCTGACACTCGTCGCGGCCGGGCTCATGGCCAACGCGCTCCTGCCGCATCCGCAGTTGTGGGTGATCTACGTCGCGACCGGTCTCACCGGGCTCCTCGCGGGGCTCGGCGGCCCCGCGATGATGGCGGCCATCCCCGCCCTCGTCGGCACCGAACGCCTCGCGGCGGCGGGCGCGTTGACTGCGGCGTCTACGCAGCTCGCCGCGTTGCTCGGCCCCGCGCTCGGCGGCGTCCTCATCGCTGGCCCCGGAATCGCCGTCTGCTTCGCGGTCGACGCGGCAGGCTTCCTGGTCTTCACCGTGGCCCTGCTCTTCGTGCGCCCGCTGCCTCCGGCGAAGGCCGCCGCGGGCAAGGGCGTCCGGCAGGCCTTCGCCGCCGTGGCGGACGGCGTGCGCTTCGTCCGGGGCCACCGCCTGATCGTCGGGCTGCTGCTGATCGACGCGGCGGCGATGGTCTTCACGATGCCGCAGGCGCTGTACCCGGTCCTCGCGGACGAGCAGTTCGGCGGCGGGCCCACCGTGGTCGGACTGCTCTACGCCGCGCCCGCGCTCGGCGCCCTCGTCGGGGCGGCGACCAGCGGCTGGACGGCGCGCGCGGGCGGGCACGCGCTGATCGGGGCGGTGCTCGTGTGGGGGCTCTCCCTGACG
>NZ_JBVIHP010000439.1:0-1075 GCF_055570235.1 Streptomyces sp. NPDC031274
GCCTGTGTGTGGTGCGCCGTCATCCTCACCACGGAGAACGCTGTCGAGCTCGCCACGCGGTCCATCCGCAGGTTCGACACCGACCTTGTCTGGTTCCCCCGCGGCTGCCGAGTCTGTACTGAGCCGCATGCCTACCGTGCACTCCTCGACCACATGCAGAGCTGCGAGCAGTGCGCGGACGAACCCGGTCGCTGCCGAGAAGGGCACGCGCTGCGGCAGGCATTGAAGGAGGTACGGAGATGAGCGAGCCCCAAGTTCTGCTGGCGCTGCGACCAGCCCATTAAGCCGAGCCAGCCGGTCGTGACCGCGGCGAAGGTGGCCATCTCGGCGGGTGGCCTCACCGTCACCCTGCACGAGAAGTGTGCAGGGCAGGCGACGTTCGTCTGCCGCACACCTCTCTAAAGACCCGCTGCGCACCAGCAGCTCATCACTCGGCGGCTGCGCTGGCGGGGGTCGATCCGAAGACCGTGCGTCGATACGCACGGATGAGGGACGCGGGTCGCCCCACTGGTGGGCCGAGTTCACGCAGCGGGCTCCGGCAGAGACCCGAGGTGCTCGATGACCCGCTTGCGAAGCAGAAGGTACTCGTCCCAGCGGCGCAAAGGACCCGGAGGGCGTTCCACCACACGGCCCTCGGTGACGATCTGGCCTCGCTGGAACTGCTCGCGCGTCAGATCGAGTTCGATGCCGCTGGCCAGCCGATTCCACATATGGAAGCCGTGCTGGGCTCCGTTGAAGTGGACCTCGCCCGCCATGAGGTCGCCGCCGAAGACGTCATTGACGATCAAAGCTGTGATGTCGCAGTGTCCCCAGGCCGGGTTCTCTGGCTGCCAGCCAGAGCGTTCCAGGTCGTCAGGGGAGCAGGTGTCAGCGGCCCAGCTGGCGCGCAAGGCTCTGTCAAGGTCAAGCAGGCTCCAAGGGATCATGCCGTCAGTATCGCAGTCACCACTGACACCGACTCTGACGCGGAATCAAGGGCCAGATCCGCCCCCACCCGAGGGACGAAAAGTAGTACCGGACAGGGAGACAGGGAGATCAACTGCCCGCCCGCAGGGACCTGAGAAGTCCGCTCACC
>NZ_JBVIHP010000440.1:0-1074 GCF_055570235.1 Streptomyces sp. NPDC031274
GGGCGAGGCCCCGAACCGCCACCAGCTGTGCTTCTCCGACGGGACGACGGAGGCGTGGGCGGAGCGGGCCTCGGCGCTCAAGGACCGCGACCACGCGCGCATCGGCGCGGCGATCCACTCCGTACGGGCGGTGCCCGCACGGCAGTTGGGCGCGGTGGCGCAATGGGCATCGGCCCGCAGCGCGCCGCTCCACGTCCACCTCTCCGAGCAGACGGCGGAGAACGAGGCGTGCCTGGCGGTGCACGGCCGGACACCGACGCAGCTTCTCTCCGATCACGGGGTGCTTGGCGCGCGCACGACAGGCGTGCACAACACGCACCTCACGGACGAGGACATCGCCCTGCTCGGCCGCACGACGACGGGCACGTGCATGTGCCCCACGACGGAGCGGGACCTGGCGGACGGCATCGGCCCGGCGGTCCGCCTGCAACGGGCAGGAAGCCCCTTGTCGTTGGGCAGCGACAGCCACGCGGTGATCGACATCCTCGAAGAGGCGCGGGCCATGGAGCTGAACGAGCGCCTGCGCTCGCACACGCGGGGCCACTGGACGGCGGCGGCGCTGCTCCGGGCGGCGACGGCGGACGGGCACGCGGCGCTGGGCTGGGCGGACGCGGGAGTGATCGAGGCCGGGGCACTCGCCGACTTCGCCACGATCGCGCTCGACTCGGTCCGCACGGCGGGCCCGCTGCCGCGCCTGGCGGCGGAGACGGCGGTGTTCGCGGCGTCCGCCGCGGATGTCCGCCACACGGTGGTGGGCGGCCGTCATGTCGTACGGGACGGGTCCCACACCCTGGTCGAGGATGTGCCGGGGGCGTTGTCGGAGGCGGTGGCGGCGCTGCGAGATTGACCCTTTCCCGGCCCCAGGCCGCCGCTTCGCGGCGGATGTTTCCCGCCCTCCCCCAAGCTCTTAAGGAGCAGGGGGGACCCCCATCCCGATTGCCCCGCAGTTGCCCGCCTACCAGCCCGTCCGGCGTTTGAGGACGAACTCGGCGGAGCCGGTGACTGACGGCAACCAAGGCCCCCGCGCCGGAGCGGGTTTTCGGGAAGGGGTGGGGTTGGGGGGAGCACCGGTTG
>NZ_JBVIHP010000441.1:0-1074 GCF_055570235.1 Streptomyces sp. NPDC031274
TTCTCGACCTGCTCGGCTGGAAGGGCACCGTCCTCAGGACGAGCCACTTGCCCGCGCGGCCCGGCCGATCCCAACGGCTGGCCGACCTCACGGCAGTAGTCGGCGCGAGCACGTACCTCTGTGGGACCGGCGGCATGACCTATCTGGACCGAACCCCGTTCTCCACCCTCGGCATCACAGTCATCCCCTTCGCGCTGTCCGACAGCATGGGGGAAGTAGGGCGGGGCCTCAGCGCGCTGTGGGATCTGGCGTCGTTCGGCCCAGACGTGATCGCTGAACGCCTACGTGCCTCAAAGTCACTCGCGGCCCATAAGTTGGGAGAGAAGTGCCACGACTGCCGTGGCCCCCACCAAGGCCGTCCCGACTTCGGGCGCATGCAGGGTTAGAGCGACGACGAGGACTCCGACCAACAGGAGGACTACGAGGCGCACGCTGATCTGTTCCATGAGGATCTACCTTCCATGTGGGCACCAACTGGGTTGTGTGTCCAGCGTGGGCGCCTCACCGACGACCCTGACGGCTCAGGACGAGCACTGACAGCATCAGCCGAGAAAGGCCGCTCCCTGACAGCGCGTCACAGATCCTGAGAGAGCTCGCGACAGATCCTGACGACTGTCGTGCTCGGCATGAACCGGCGCACAGTACTGGGCCTACAGGACCTGACGAAGAATCACCAGAAGGGGGCAGTGACGGTGGTCGCTCAGCCGTGGAAGAGGCCCGAGTTAGCTGACCAGCCTGACCTGAAAAAGCTCAACGACGAACTCCACGATCTGAGGCTGGACGCGGGGCTCCCCTCGGCGCGGACCATTCGCGACCGCGTTGGGACATTGTCCTGTCAATGAGGCTGGGCCAACCACCCCGCGAGCGCGACGCCGTTGCACGGTTGCTGCTAGGCCAAGCGCTAAACGTGCCGCTGCCGCCGTTGCCAAGGCCGTATCGGATCACGGAGATGTGAGTTGGCCGTTGGGCCGTTCGAGGCTGCTGCTCGACAGGTACCAGTGACAACCGTTTAGAGCGGAGCGACCAGCGCCACCAGCAAGTACCCAGTTCTCCAAGATCCCCGGCAAGGCCCAT
>NZ_JBVIHP010000442.1:0-1074 GCF_055570235.1 Streptomyces sp. NPDC031274
GATTCACAGTCCGCGTAGGGGTCCCTCCTGAGGGTTGTGTTCTTGTTGAAGTAGAAGGAAGCGCTGGAGTTATTCGCTACGACTTCCGGGAAACCGCACGGAGCAGCGGCATTGGCGCTGGTTGCACTGAACCCCACGAGGGATATCCCCAGTGTTGCACCGACCGTCAGTAGCGACGCTACTCGCTTCTTAAATCCCATATGACCCCTCCAGGGGAAAAGTCTGACTCGTGCACGACAAGTTAAATGACGCTTGACACCCTACTTCCCAGAGGGAGTGCCTAAGCGTGCTGCGTGGCTTAAAAGTGACCCAGAGGCGAGCCCAACGAGGCGTTTCGGGATACCGCCAGGCAGGTCCAGATCGCCTTGCCGGCGGGTGATGGGCGCCGCAGGGAGAGCATTGCCATGCTGCTCGGCGTATCGCCGTCGACAGTGGAGCGCTGGATGCGTCGTTACGCTGAGCCTGGCTTTGGTCGGGCTGACGAGGCTGTATCGGTGGTGCGCGGGGAAAAGCACATGGCGCCGCCGGGTGCCGTAGGCGCTTTCGCGCTAGCCCATACGGGAGCTGGCGAAGCATCTGAAGAGAGTCGAGAGCGCCACCGTGTCCGCCCAGTACATCAACCGGATCTGGCGAGAGGATCCTGAAGCTGCCACCGCAGCCCTTCAAGGCTTCGAAGGATCCCGCCTTCGCGAAAAGGGTTGGCTCAAACCGACATGGAAAGGGTTGCGAGGCATTAGCCGTTCAGCTCGGCCAGTACTCGCAACGTATGCGGATCAGGGGCTAGCAACAACAGATCCGTCACCGTGTCATTGCGCCACAACTCAAGCCGCTCGGCGATCCGCTCCCGAGGCCCTACGAGTGAGATCTCATCGGCGAAGGCGTCTGGCACGGCAAGGACCGCCTCCTCCCGTCGCCCTGCGAGAAATAGCTCCTGGATCCGGCGGGCCTCCTCTTCGAATCCCATCCGAGCCATTAGGTCCGCATGAAAGTTTCGTGTGGAGTGCCCCATTCCGCCGATATAGAACCCCAGCATCGCCTTGACCGGAAGCAAGCCCTCCGCCACGTCGTCGCAGA
>NZ_JBVIHP010000443.1:0-1074 GCF_055570235.1 Streptomyces sp. NPDC031274
AAGTCTCTTCTCTGAGGAAGAGATTAGGGAGTGGAGGAATCCTTGTCAACGCCGTCGATGCGCCCCGATGCGGGTGAGATCTACCGCCAGTACCTCAGCGCGGTGCTGCTGCACAGCCACGCGAGCGCCCACGCGTGCAAGCTCGGCGCCACCGATCTGTACGCGCTGAACATCCTTCATCTGGCGGGCGCGATGACCCCGGGCGAACTGGCCTCGCGCACCGGCCTGACGACCGGACCGACCACCCGCCTGATCGACCGCCTGGAGCAGGCGGGCTACGTACGCCGCGCGCCCGACCCCGGCGACCGGCGCAAGGTGACTGTGGAACCGGTCGGCGAACCCGCGGACCTCGACCGCGTCATGGCCCCTGCCCACCAGAAGATCGGCCAGATCCTCGGCAGCTATACGCCGGAGCAACTCGACGTCCTTTTCGACTACTTCACCCGCGCAGCAGAGGCGTACCAGGAAGCCGCCGAGCAGTTGCGCGAACAGTGAGCCGCGCCACCGTGAAGTGGCTGTTCAGGGCCCTGGCATGAGGTGGTCCCAGGTTCTGGTGCTGGTCGTGGATGGCAGCCTGCGGTACAGGTCGTCTGGCAGGGGTGGGTCTGTGGATTTCCGTCCGTTGTCGTGGGCGTCGGGCCGGGCGGTGCGGCGCGTCCCGGACCGCGGGTTGGGGGTGGCTGACTCCGCGCTGCCGGCGGAGTATCAGCGCAACCTGACCGCTGTGCGGCAGGCCAGCGGGCCGGTCGCGACCCGGCAGATCGGCGAAGTACTGGGCCGTAACTGAGGAGCCCCCGGCGGCTGTTGGAATTGTGTGACGAAAACCAAAGAGCACACCGGGGACCCTGCCTCCTTGGTCTACCAGTGCCGCCTGCCCCTGGCCACGCGCACCCTGAACCACCTAGCCGACCTGCTGCGACGCCATCTGAGGGCCATACGGTCGAGGTGGCGGGCGCTGCCGCCCGGGAGGATCGCGGTGATCGTCCTGGCCGTACTCCGGCACGACCTGCGCCTGGCAGACATGGCCGGCGGCAACGACATCTCCGCCACCACCGTGCGTCGCTGGCGCGACGA
>NZ_JBVIHP010000444.1:0-1073 GCF_055570235.1 Streptomyces sp. NPDC031274
GCCACCGCCCCCTTCGCCGGCCTCCCCTGCCAGCGGACGCCAGTACTGGTCCTTGCCCTCGTCCCGTACGACATAGCCCAGACCCTGCATCGTCTCGGCGAGGTCCCGGAAGTCCTCCTTGGCGTCGCTCTTCAGCGCGGCCTTCCGCGCCGCGAGGACCGCGTGCCCCTCGGCGGGCAGACCGGGAGCACCGGGGATCCAGCGGTGGAACAGGGACGCGTGCGGGTCGGCGTCCTGCCACGGGTAGCCGTGTGAGCGCAATGCCCTGGCCAGGGCCGGTGCCGCCGTCTTGTGGGCACCGCGCGTGAACTGGCGTGACGTCTCGTCGAGGACCACCAGTTCCTTGCCGTCCAGGAACACCGCCGAGACGCGGGCGCGTTCGATGGTCCGTGTCCGCTCGTGCAGCTCGGCCGCCAGCTCCTGGTCGGTCAGCTTCAGCTTCAGGGTCTCGACCGTCTCCGTGACGGCGAGGAGGAACCCGGCCACCAGGCCGACGACCAGACCGGCGCCCATCGCGACCCCCACCTGCCACGGCTCGTCCAGCGAGCCCACGAACGTGATGCCGTCCCGCCAGGGCAGCACCGGCAGATCGCTCAGCCACCGGGCCAGGGGCGGCAGGCCGAGGCCGAGCAGGAGGCCGAGGAGCGGCAGACCGATGAGTACGGTCAGCAGCTCACCGCGCGGGTAACCGAGCACCGTCGTCCGGTCCTTGCGGAGTGAGACGGGGCCGGGGCTCTCTTCGCTGGTCATGTCCTCGACGCTAGGCGGGCAGGAACGGCGGGGGAGCGGCCGAAAGTCGATGGGCGGCAGACTTCGGTCGGTATCGCCGTCGCCCCGGTGCCGGTACATGCCGGTACCCGTCCAGTGCCGGTTCCCGCCCGGTTCCTCCACCGCGTACGCCCGGCCCCGATGACCGCCCTCAGCCCACCGGCATCAGGGTCAGATAGGCCAGACCGAGCACCTGGCGGTAGCCCCGCAGCCAGGTGTCGCGCTGGCGGTCCGTCTTCTCGCGGGTCTCGGCGGCCAGCGGATGGCCGGGGTGCGCGGCAAGCCACTCCTCCACGTCCGTGCGG
>NZ_JBVIHP010000445.1:0-1071 GCF_055570235.1 Streptomyces sp. NPDC031274
GGGGTGCCGCCGCAGCCCGACGGCTCCGCCTTCCTGACCTGGCTGCGCACGCCGCGGCCCGGCGCGCAGCCGGGGGTGTGGCGGTTCGGGCATCGGCCTCGGCCGGAGCAGGAGCCCGAGATCACTCCGGCGCGGCAGCTGTTCACGGGGGCGCTGATCGCGTTCCTGGTGGGGTGGCTGCTCTGGTCGCTGCTCTGGAACGGCTATCTCGGCGGCTGGTGGGTCGTTCCGCTTGAGCTGTTCCTGCCCGACGCCTGGATCTACTCGGACGACCAGGTCGGCAACGCCGTCGTTTGGTACAGCTACTACACCCTCATCGTGTTCGTCATCATGATCGGCGTCGGCCGTATCGGCCGCTGGGACGAGATCTGGCGCCGCTACATCGCCCCCCGCTTCCGCCGCCCCACCCCGCCGCAGCCGCCCCCCGCCCCCGGCGAGGACCCCGCACACTGGCCCCAGCTGCGGGAAGCCGGTGCGGATGCCGCTGCCGAGCGGCTGGCCGCCGATGCGCGCGCCGGGCTCATGCGGGACGTCGACCATGCCCGGATCACGCGGGCCTGGCGGTCCGTGCGGGCCGGGCGCAACAGCCTCTCCGCGTTCACCGACTCCGTCGTGCGGGACGGGGCCGCCGCCTGCGCCCATCCCTCCGGCGACCGGGACCTGCCCGCCCGCGCCGCCCGCCACGACCTCGCCACGGCGCAGGTGCGGATCGGGACGACCGCCGATGATCCGCGTAATCCCTATGCCTATCGGGGGACCGGTCTCGGGCTCGGCCCCGAACTGCTGGGGACCTCGCTGCTCGCCGTGGGGCCCGCCGGGTCCGGCAAGACCAGCGGGGTCGTGTGGCCGGTCGCCGAGTCGTTGTGCCTGGGGGCGCTCGCCGGGAGGGCCGCGGTGGTCGTGGTCGGGGCCGCGGGTGCCGGGCTCGGGCCCGCCGACGACTACGACGTGGTGGTGCGGATCGGGCATCCCGACTCCGTGTACGACCTCGACCTGTACGGCGGCACGGACGACCCGGACGAGGCGGCGGCCGTGCTCGCCGAGGCCCTCGTCGGCGACCTCGTCGACCCG
>NZ_JBVIHP010000446.1:0-1070 GCF_055570235.1 Streptomyces sp. NPDC031274
GGCGGCGACGCGGGATCCAATGACGCCGGGGCGGTTCCTGCGCAATGTGACCGGCGTGTGGGAGAGGACGTCGTTCCGCTTCCCGAACGACCCGGTGCGGGCCGAACGGGAGCTGTGCGGCGGCCAGCCGGAGGCGCTCAGCCGGTCCTGATCTCGCCCTCGTCCTCTCCCCCGCCTCCGCCGTCCCCGTACCCGCCGGTGAGACGGTCCGCCTGGCGGACGGCGGTCGCCAGGTCGCGCAGGGACTTGTCGTCGTCCGATGCCAGGTCATCGGCGCTCCTGGCGAGTTCGGCCAGCGAGGGGGCTCCGGGGAGGGACTGCCAGGTGGGTGAGCCGGTGGAGGTGGACATCGGCTCGGGAGCGTTGGTCGTCGTGCCGGTGTCGGGCCGCACGGCGGGGTCGCCGGGCTCGGTCCGCCCGGAGGTACCGTGCCGCAGCGCGTCCGCGAAGTACGCGGCCACCGCAGCGGTCCGCAGCCCTCGGTCGGCGTTCCACAGCCCGCCCTCCATGTCCCCCGACTCGATCTCGTTCGACTTCTCGTGCGGGACACGGCTGTCGGGGTCGAGCCAGCGGACGGTGGCGGTCGCCACATGCCCGCTCGCGCCGGGCCTCATCCGCACGGCGTACAGCGCGGTCACGGTGTGTCCTGGCCCGACCTCGCCGCCGTCCACGCTGTCGTCGCGGAAGTCGTCGTCGGCGACCGCCCGGTTGTCGTAGCCGATGAGCCGGAACTGCTTGACGGTCTGCGGATCGAAGGCGACCTGTGCCTTCGCGTCACGGGCGCGCAGTTCGATGTTGGCCGGGAGCTGCTCGCAGAAGACCTTCCGGGCCTCCTCGCTGTCCGAGACATAGGTGGTGTGGCCGTCGCCCTTGTCGGCGAGGCGTTCCATCAGCGCGTCCCCGTAGTCGCTGCCGACGCCCACCCCGAAGAGGGTGATGCCATGCTCGCGGCGGGCGTCGGAGATCCGCTCCAGGATGCCGTCGGCGCTGGTATCGCCGGTGTTGGCGAGGGCGTCGGAGAGGAGCACGACCCGGTTGGTGGAACCGTCGCGCCGGCCACCCACCGCGGT
>NZ_JBVIHP010000447.1:0-1070 GCF_055570235.1 Streptomyces sp. NPDC031274
CGGCCGGTCACCGCTGGGCGGCGGTGGCGTCGAACCTGCCTGGGTCGCGCCCGGCTGCGAAGGGCCCGAGAGCGGGCCTGACGGGGGTCCTGTGGGGCGTCCTGACGACGGCGGTTCGACGCTCACGAACACTTCTTCCCTGCGTAGGGGATCTGCGGCGCACAGATCAGGTCACGCTTTCAACCGTTCTGCACACCTCTTACCGTTACGCGCCTATTGTGTGTCCCGCTTCCTGGCAGCCCGCAAGCCGACGCGGTCGGCCCTCCCGAGGGGCGGGCTGCCGTCACGCTGCTTAGCGTGACAACGTGAACGACCAGAAACCGCCTCGGCGGTCAGGCGCACAGCGCACGCCGCAGAGCCGGCGGGCCCCCCATGGCTGGATCCACGCCTTCGTGGCCGTGCTCGCAGCGCTGGTGGCCATGGCCGTCGTCGCCGCGCTCGGCCTGTGGGCCGCCGGGGCCGCCGACCTGCCGGACGGCGCGTTCCCGAGCGTCGTCGCGGCCGTCGTCGTGATGGCGGTCGGCGGCTCCGTGGGGCTCTCCGGCGACGCCGGCGCGATCGCCGAGACGAACGCGGGCCTTTCCGTGCTCCCCCTCTCGGTCACCCTCGCCGGAGCTCTGGTGACCGGCGCCGGATTCCTCAGGCCGCTGCGGCACCGGGCCGTCGCCGGCACGAAGGAACTGATCGGCTGGGCCGCCCGGTTCGCGGTGCTGTGGGTCCTGCTCCTCATCGGCCTCGGCCTGCTGGCCCGCCACCGGTTCACGATCTCGCTCGGGGAGGGGGACGCGGCCGACATCGGCGACCTGCTGGGTGCCGGCTCGCCCAAGGTCGGTTTCGAGACCGACGTGCCGCTGACCCTCGTGTTCGGGCTGCTGTGGCTGGTGGGCGTCCTCGCCGTGGCGTTGCTGGTCTCGCGCGGGGCGCCGCTCCCCGCCGGCCTGGTGCGCTTCCAGGAGTCGGTGCGTCCCGCGGCCTACGCCATGGTGGTCCTGCTGCTCGCGTACGTCGCGCTGGGGCTCGTCATCGGCGTGGTCGTGGCGGTGACCCGGGGGCACACCGCCGAGACGCTG
>NZ_JBVIHP010000448.1:0-1069 GCF_055570235.1 Streptomyces sp. NPDC031274
GGTGGAGGTGCTCGCCGGGGGCGGCCCCTCGGACGTGGTCGAGCTGACCCTCGCCCTGGCGCGGGAGATGCTGGACGCGGCGGGTCTGAAGGACGTGGACCCGGCGAAGGCGCTGGCCGACGGCTCGGCGATGGACGTGTGGCGCCGGATGATCTCCGCCCAGGGCGGCGACCCGGACGCGACCCTCCCGGTGGCCCGGGAGACGCACGTCGTGACGGCGCCGTCGTCGGGCGTCCTGTCCCGCCTCGACGCGTACGACGTCGGCGTCGCGGCGGGGCGGGCGCGAAAGGAGGACGTGGTCCAGGCGGGCGCGGGCGGGGAGCTCCACGCGAAGCCGGGCGCTCAGGTCCGCGCGGGGGAGCCGCTGATGACTCTGCACACGGATACTCCCGAGCGCTTCGAGTACGCCTTGCAGGCGGTGGCCGGGTCGTTCGACATCGCCCCCGAGGGCACGGAGTTCACGGCGACGCCGATCGTGCTGGACCGCATCGCGTAAGGGCCCCCTGGACCCCCGACAAGATGTCCTCAATCGCCGGACGGGCTATATCTAGCCCGTCGTGGGGGTCCCCCCTGCTCCTTAAGAGCTTGGGGGAGTTTGAGGACGAACTCGGCGGAGCCGGTGATGACGGCAAGCGAAGCCCCGGAGTGACCGGAACCCCGCTACCCGCCCACCGCACTCAGCAGCGCCAGTGGCGCCGCCGCCGACCGTGACTCCCGTACGCACGCGTGCGGATAGGGAACCGGCCCCGGATAAGAATCCCGCCCGTACCCCGCGAGCACCTCCGGCAGCCGATCGCCGCCCCGCGACGCCGCCGCCACCAGGCCCCGCGCCACCGCCCTGGCCTCGTCGTGCAGCCCATAGCGTGCGAGGCCCAGCGTGATCAGGGCGTTGTCGTGCGGCCACACCGAACCGCGGTGGTAGGAGAGCGGGTGGTACGCCGGTTGCCCCGCGGCCAGGGTGCGCACTCCCCAGCCCGAGAAGAAGTCCGGTTCCAGGAGGCGCCGGCCCACCGCCTCCCCGTACTCCTTGTCCAGGAGCCCGGACCACAGCAGATGACCGGCGTCCGAG
>NZ_JBVIHP010000449.1:0-1069 GCF_055570235.1 Streptomyces sp. NPDC031274
GAAGCCGATGACGCCGGAGCCGATGCCGGTCTCGTCGACGGGCCCCGTCAGCTTGGCGCGCAGGGCGTCGAACGCGTCCGGCGCGGGCTGCTGGACGGGCCGTCCGTCCAGGCCCCAGGCCGGGTCGATCGCGATGCCGAGGTGGGCGAGCGCGCTCGCGGCGATGTCGGGCATGCGGACGTCGTGGCGGACCGAACCCGCGGTGACCGTGCCACCGGTGGCGATCATGAAGGTCTGGCGCTCGGGCCAGCTGGAGCCGCCGTGGCCGCCCGGGTCGGTGTGACCGTGGTCGGCGGTGATCATGATGAGCCAGTCCTCGGAGGCGTACGTGGCACGGGACTTGACCGCGGCGACGATCTGCCCGACCTGGGTGTCGGCGCCGTGGATCGCGTCGAGATAGGCCTGGCTCGCGGCTCCGCTGTCGTGGCCCGCGTGGTCGATGTTGTCGAGCTGGACGAAGACCGCGTCGGGGTTGCCGCCCTTGACCTCGGCGACGGCGCGGGTGGTGGTTCCGGCGTCGTACTCGGCGCCGGGTGTGGAGACCCTGGCGTCGACCTTCGCCGAGAAGATGATGTCGGTGATCGGCGCCCAGGACGAGACGGCGTACGTCCGCAGGTCCGGCTTCGCGGCCTCGACCCGGGTCATGAAGTCCGGGTACGCGGCGAGGTCGTGCCCGGTGAACTCGTTGTTCACGACCTTGTGCTTGTCGGGCCAGACGCCGGTGATGAGCGTCGACCAGCCGGGACCCGACGAGGTGGGCGCGAGCGGGCTGGCGTAGATGCTGCTCGGCGCGGTCAGGCCGGCGCTCATCAGGCCCCCCAGCGCGGGCGCGTCGGCGTCCTTGATTCTGCTGAGCAGGGCGCCGTCCAGGCCGATCACCAGGACCTTCGGGGTCCTGGCCGCGGCCTTGGCGACGGCGGCGAGAGGCCCGGCGGCCACCGCGAGGGCGGCGGTGGAGACGAGGAGCGAGCGGCGGGAGATGCCGTGCGACGACACGTGGTCCTCCAGGTGTGGAGTGCGGGGTGAGGGCGGGCGCGCGCCAACGCCCCTGGAGAACCAGGGGCGTTGG
>NZ_JBVIHP010000450.1:0-1068 GCF_055570235.1 Streptomyces sp. NPDC031274
GTGTGCGTGGCGTCGGCGGTGCGGCGGCGGAGGAGGCTTCGGCTTCCTGCCGTGCCGGTGTGTCATCGCCGTCGCCGCCCATCTGCCCCGCCAGCCACAGCAGTTCGGCCAGCTCGATCGACGTGGGGCGGGAGCCGTCCGCCGCCTCCGCGAGGAGATCGGCGAGGCGCGCGACGGGGCCCCGGTGCCGGGGCGGGTCAGAGTGCATCGGGGCCCGGATCCGCCGCCTGCGTCAGGTACGGCATCAACTGGCGCGCGAGCTCGTCCCGCGACGCCGTGTCGACGCCTGCCGCACCGGTCAGGTAGATCGCGTTCAGGAGCTGGTCCGTGGCCAGTTCGCCGCTGGTGCCGCGTTCCAGGAAGCGGGCGATGAGGGTGCGGGCGTAGGCGTCGGGCTCGCCGAGGTGGGCGCGGACGATCTCCTCCAGGTGCTCGTCGCGCGGCTGGCGCAGCCGCAGCGTGACGCAGCGCCGCAGGAACGCGGGCGGGAACTCGCGCTCGCCGTTGCTGGTGAGGACGACGAAGGGGAAGGCCCGGCAGCGCACGCGGCCGCGCGCGACCGTCACCGGGTCGTCCGAGCCGTCGGTCAGGAGGTCCGCCTTCGGGGTGTGCTTGGCGATCCGCACCAGCTCGGGGATCTCGTACTGGCCCTCCTCCAGGATGTTCAGGAGGTCGTTGGGCAGGTCGAGGTCGCTCTTGTCGATCTCGTCGATGAGCAGGGCGCGCGGGCGGTGGTAGGGGAGGAGCGCGGTGCCCAGCGGGCCCAGGCGGAGGTGGTCCTCGACGCCGGCACCGTCCCGCGGCACCCTCGCCCTCGGGGAGCGGCCCGCCGCGTACAGCCGCGACAGCGGGTCGTACTGGTAGAGGCCGTCGTGCAGGGCGCTGCGGCTCGTGATGTTCCAGCGCAGGACCGGGCCGAGGCCCAACTCCCTGGCCACCGCGTACGCGAGGCTCGACTTGCCGCTCCCCGGAGGCCCCGTCACCAGGAGCGGGCGCCGCAAGTACAGGGCGGCGTTGACCAGTTGGACGCAGGTGTCCGTGGCCCGGTACGTGTGCGCCCGGTGCACG
>NZ_JBVIHP010000451.1:0-1067 GCF_055570235.1 Streptomyces sp. NPDC031274
CGCCGGGCGTGGGGCGGGCGGCGGTGCGGGTCCTTGAGGACGCGGGGCTGCGTCCCGTGGTGCCGCCGGGGGACGTGTGCTGCGGTCTGACGTACGTGTCCACGGGCCAGCTGGACCGGGCCAGGGCGGTGATGCGGCGCACGCTGGAGCGGATGGGGCCGCTGCTGGACTCGGGCGCGCTGCTTGTGGTGCTCGAGCCGAGCTGTGCGGCGGCGTTGAAGACGGATCTGGTGGAGCTGCTGGGGGAGGACGGGCGGACGGCTGAACTGGCGGGTCGTGTACGGACGTTCGCGGAGGCGCTGGAGGAACTGGCCCCGGAGTGGTCGCCGCCGAGGATCGACCGCGCGGTGGTGGGCCAGACCCACTGCCATCAGCACGCGGTGCTCGGCGACGGGGCGGAGCGCCGACTGCGGGAGAAGGCGGGCCTGGAGGGCGAGTTGAGCGGGGGCTGCTGCGGACTTGCGGGCAACTTCGGCTTCGAGGCGGGGCATTACGAGGTGTCGGTGGCGTGCGCGGAGGAGCAGTTGCTGCCGGCGGTGCGGGATTCCGTGCCGGAGGCCGAGGGCGGGGCGGTGGTCCTCGCGGACGGCTTCTCCTGCCGGACGCAGTTGGAGCAGTTGGGGGAGGGGGTACGGGGGCGGCATTTGGCGGAGGTGCTGGCTGAGGGGTTGGGGGAGGCGTGAGGGGGCTCGCGGGGCGCGGTGGGAAGTGAACTGCGGCTGGGGTGCCGCTGCGCTGTGGCGCCGGGGGGGCACCGCCTCCCTGGGCTACGGGTGTCGGCTTGTCCTCCGCCCGCTGCGGATACGAGCTCCGGGTGCTGGCCACGGCATCGGGCTTCCGGCACTTCGCGGCGCCGCCTCGTCCCCACCCACCCGCCCCCGCCTAGCTGGGTGTCCGGCCCGGGTGCGGGCTGCGGGACCCGGTGCTGAACAGGCCCTCGGGGCCCGGCTGTTGCAAGGCGACCGTCTATGCCGGACCCCCCAGTCCCCACTCCAGGTGCTTCGCACGGCATCGGTACCCCGGCGCCGTGGCGGTGCCGCCTCGTCCCCACCCACCCGCCCCCGCCT
>NZ_JBVIHP010000452.1:0-1066 GCF_055570235.1 Streptomyces sp. NPDC031274
CTCGAACCGCACTCCGCGCTCGGCAAAGACCTTCCGGGCGACGGTCACCGCGTTGAGGGCCCTGGGGAAGCCGGTGAACGGCACCGTATGGATCAACGCCTCGGTGATCTCCACGGGGGTCAGGCCGACTTGAAGTGCGGCGTCGATGTGGAAGTCCAGCTGAGGGGCGGTGTCGCCCTGTGCGGTCAGGGCGCCGACCGTCACCAGCTGTCGCTGTCGGGCATTGAGACCGGGCCGGGAGTAGACGTCGCCGAAGGCGAACTCCACGATGTAGCGGCCGAGATCGGGCGCGATGTCTTCCAGTGAGTCGACGACGGAGGTGCCGCGCTCGCCGGCTATGCGCCGTAGCGTCGCCATGCCCCGGGTGTACCGGTTGGATACTGGTGACGGCGACGTGGGTGAGGCCGATGCCGTACTTGTTCCGGCCGGGACTCCGACGGCGGCAGCGGCGCCGAGTAGTACTCCCTTGGTCAGTAAGGACCGGCGGTCGGGGGCAGGAGTGTGCTCTGTGGTCTCCATGCCCGGGACGGTAGGCGTTCGCGCGCGCTCGAAGACAAGGCCGGAACCGTCTGCGTCAGACACCTACGCCACTCGGAGATCACCGCAGGTCACGGGCTCGGCTGATCGCTTGGCGACCAGTAAGTCCGCCCAGACGTAGCAGCACGACTAGTTGACGACAGTTGACGACAGTTGAGGACAGTCGACGACTCATCAGTTACGTCGTCACACGGACAGGGGAGCGCCCTGCCGAGGTCCTCAACTGGCGCATCACCACTCCGCCCAACAGGCGCGCGCAAGCGGCCCGCGTACAAGGCATCCACCACACCACGACGGATACGCCCACACCGCAGCCCGCTTCCACCCCGCCGCGCGGGCACCACGCGGGACGACCGGCCGGTGATGACCGACAGTCAGCGCAGGCTTGCGGCCACTCGGTGCCGCAGTCGCGGATCAGCGATCTCATCAAGCTCACGCCAGGCGGCGTCCGAGACCTCTTCGGTCTGCAGGTCGCCGATATCCGCGGTGGTACGAAAGAGGAAGCGGAAGTCGAAGTGCTGATGGGCGG
>NZ_JBVIHP010000453.1:0-1066 GCF_055570235.1 Streptomyces sp. NPDC031274
TACGAACGCCGACGCCTACATCTTCAATGAGTCGTCCGGCATGACCAAACCGATGCGCCACCGCACCGCCAAGGCCGATGTGTACGGCTACGTCTCCGAGTTGCTCGCCAAGGCGACCGACAAGGGCGCACTCGACAAGGAGCTCACCACCACCGATCAGGACCGACTGATGGAGTTCCTCAAGGACTTCGGGGAGCTCGGCGAGAAGATGACGTACGAGGGCGGCGACCGGCGCGGATACAGCACCGTCCCGGCCGCCACCGGCACCCCCGGAGTGGTGCTCGGCGATGTCCCCTCCGCCTCCGACGTGTTCGCGAGCGGAGTGGGCCGCTACTTCTCCTTCGAGTTCGGCTTCGACCAGGCGATGCTGATGTTCCAGCCGGTCGGCGGCATGGACCGGATACCGAAGGCGCTGACCCGGGCCATCGGCGCGCACAAGGTGCGCACGGGCGCGGCCGTCACCCGCATCACCGACAAGGGGCACGGCGTCACCGTCACGTACACGCAGGGTGGCAGGACCAAGTCGATCGACGCCGACTTCTGCATCGGTGCGCTGCCGCCCAACATTCTCGCCAAGGTCCCGCACAACCTTGGCTCCGGCGTCCAGAAGGCCCTGGAAGCGATCACTCCGCAGTCCGCGGGGAAGATCGGCCTGGAGTACCGGTCGCGCTGGTGGGAGCTGGACCACAAGATCTACGGCGGCATCACCGAGACCGACATGGACGTGAGCCACATCTGGCACCCGTCGTACGGCTTCCACGGCGAGCGCGGCCTCGTGGTCGGCTACTACAACTACGACAAGGACGCCGACGCGTACGCGAAGCTCACGCCAGAGGAGCGCGAGAAGCGGGCCGTGGCGGTGGGTGTGAAGATCTACGGCGAGAAGTACCGCACCGAACTCGACTCGTCCTTCTCGCACCACTGGCGCCAGACGCCCTTCCTGGAGGCCGCCTGGCACGACACCCCGGGCGGGCCCGACGATCCGCGCTACAAGCCGCTCAACGAGCCGACGGGGCGCGTCTACTTCGCAGGCGACTGGCTCAGCTACACCGACGCCTGGCAGCAC
>NZ_JBVIHP010000454.1:0-1066 GCF_055570235.1 Streptomyces sp. NPDC031274
CGCGCGGGTCGGCCCCTTGCTGCATGGTGCGTACGGGCAGATGGCCGCTCGGCCCGGCGATCGCCTCCAGCGGTCCGGCAAGGACTCCGAGCAGCGCCCGCAGCAGCCGGGGCGAGAGCAGCGCGAAGCCGACGGAGAGCAGGATGGCGCCGTAGGCCGGGGTCGCCATCAGCGCGGGGGCCGTCGCGTCGAACGCGAAGGTGGAGAGCACGGACGCGGCACCGGCCACGACGGCGCCATGGGCGGCGATGTTCCGCACCCTGCCCCGGCGTTGAGGCGCACCGGCGGCCGCCCTGGTCGCGCGGCGCACCGCGAGGAACGCGGCGCCCACCGATGCGAGCAGCGTGATGCCGATGCCCGACACGAGGGCGATCGGCCCGAACGAGAAGTCCACGCCGTCGGCGACCTGCCCGCCGTCCTTGAACATCGAGAGCAGCGCCCGGCCGCCGAGCATCGCGGGACCGACGGCGAGCAGCGCCCCGGCCAGGGCGACCACGGCGGCCTCCCCGACGACCATCCGCTTGATCTGCGCCGGGGTGGCCCCGGTGCTGCGCAGGAGGCTGATCTCCTCGCCGCGCTGGCGTACGTTCACGGTCAGGGTGGAGGCGATGGCGAAGAACACCAGGAGTGCTCCGTAGCCGCCGACCACGCTCGCGGCAGTGGTGAGAGTCTCCGCGCTGACGTCGTCGACGCCCGGGGCGCCCGCGGTGTCGTGCATGGAGTTGAACGTCATGATGATCGCCGCGCCGAGGAAGGCGGAGAGCAGGGTGGCGATGAGGCGTCCGGGGCGCTGCCGGATGGAGCGCAGGGCGAGAGTGAACATGGCTCAGACCCCCAGTGTCATCGTGTCGGAATGCACGCCCGCCGCGGCGTCGCCCAGGTGCGCGAGGCGCTCGGCGACGGCGTCGACGGTCGGGGACTCCAGGTGGCCTGCGAGGCGGCCGTCCGCGAGGAACAGCACGGAGTCGGCGTAGGCGGCGGCGACCGGGTCGTGCGTCACCATCACCACGTTCCCGCCGTGTACCCGCACGGTCTCCTGGAGCAGCCGCAGGACATCTCGCGCGCT
>NZ_JBVIHP010000455.1:0-1065 GCF_055570235.1 Streptomyces sp. NPDC031274
GTCCGGGCGGAGCTCGACCAACTGGGCAGGGAGATCTGGTCCCGGACCATCGGGGACACGGGCCTGCCCGTGCGGGCCGCGCATGCGGCGCAGGCCCTGGGGTTCTTGCGGGGGAACTCGCTCGACCTGCTGTCGTCCGGGCCGTGGCTGCGGCTGCGTACCAATTATGGGTCCATCGCCGTGCGCCGGGCGGGCGTCGGAGGGCTCTCCGTCACGCCTGCGTGAACCCTCCTCTCCTCTGTACGCCTGCGTGATCCCTCTCCTCCGCACGCCTGCGTGAGCGGCTCTGCTCGCGACGCGCGCGCCCACGCCTCAGCTCTCGTCGTCCGGCCACACTCCGATGTGGTCCCGTTCGAGCTCCAGCGCCACCCTGTCCCGCATGTCCAGTGCCGCCGTGTACTCGGCGGGCAGCTGGAGGCGTCCCGCGCGGTCCAGCATCGCGTACTCGCGGGATGTCACCGACTCCTGGCCCGTCGACGCGTCCACCTCCGTGCGGCGCAGGACCTCCGTCGAGGTGCGGCCGTCGCGGATGGCGACCGTGCGGCGGACCTCGGAGGCGACAGCCTGGTCGTGGGTGACGATGACGATGGTGGTGCCCAGCTCCTCGTTCGCGGTGCGGAAGGCGGCGAAGACCTGCTCGGCGGTGTGCGAGTCCAACTCGCCGGTGGGTTCGTCGGCCAGCAGGACCGACGGGTTGTTGGCCAGGGCCACCGCGATGGCGACGCGCTGCTGCTGGCCGCCGGAGAGCTGCTGCGGACGCCGGTCGCGGAGGTCGCAGACCGACATCAACTCCAGCAATTCATGTGCCCGTTCGGCCTTCCGTGCGCGTTTCATCGAGCGCCCGCCCTTCAACTGCATGGGCAGCGCCACATTCTGTGCCGCCGTCAGGTACGGCAGAAGATTGCGTGCCGTCTGCTGCCAGACGAAGCCGACGGCGTCCCTGCGGTAGCGCAGCCGCTCCTTCGCGCCCATCGCGAGGAGATCGCGGCCCGCGACCCGCGCCGAGCCCGCGGTCGGCTCGTCGAGCCCGGCGAGGATGTTCATCAGCGTCGACTTGCCGCTGCC
>NZ_JBVIHP010000456.1:0-1064 GCF_055570235.1 Streptomyces sp. NPDC031274
CGTGTGGCTGTCGGGCTCGTTCGTCAGCGGCCCGAAGTTCATGGTCCCGAGCGCGAGTCGACTGACCTTGAGTCCTGTGCGTCCCAGCTGCGTGTACTTCATGGTTGCCCAGCCAACGACTTGGAGTGCGCTCCAGGCAAGGGGGGTGGGTCAGTCGCGGGGGAACTTGTCGGTCTTGAGAAGGAGGTCGACGACGGTGCCGGTCAGGTCGACCTCGTGGCCGAAGGCGAACGGGAGGTCGCTGACGTAGTCGCCCTCCTTGGGTTGGCTGTAGACGTGGCACTCGCCCTTGTACGGGTCCACGATCAGATAGACAGGGACCTCGGCTTCTGCGTATGCGGTTTTCTTGGGGCCGTAGTCGTTCACTGCTGTGCCGCTGGAGATGACCTCGGCGATGAATTCGACGTCCCTGTAGTTCCAGCCGCGCTTGCAGCTCCACTGTGCCCCGTCGCGCAGTTTTGCTACGTCCGGGCAGAACCCGTTCTGTCCGCCGGGAAAGTCGATGCGTACATCGGACAGCACCTGCACATCCATCCCGAACCTGTCTTCCAGAGCTCGGACGATCCTGCGAATGATGTGCCAGTGAGTGCTCCTCTGCGGCGTCATAAAGACGGCTCCCCCGACGATCTCCAGCCGAAAGCCTTCGAGGAAGTGGTCTCGTCCGAACGCCTTGAACAACCGGTCCAGTGCGTCCCTGTCGCCGAACTCAGCCATCTCGATCCTGTCGGTCTCTACGACGGTCATCGTGGCGCTCCTCCCCGGCCGCCCCTTGGTCGAGTGCAGCCGCGCAGTACAACGATACGCACGGAGACAAGGTCACGAGCCGCCCAGCCAGCCCGCCGCGTCGAGGCGGAACGCGTCCGGCGGTACGACGGCTCGCAGGTCGGACTCCAGGGCCCGGAGTCGGTGGGTGCCCAGGGCGGAGGCCCACTCCGCCCGCAGCTCATCGAAGACCGCCGCCGAGCGGCGCAGCGCGTCGATGCCGTGCGGGGTGAGGCGGATCAGTTTGCGGCGGGCGTCGGCCGGGTCGTCGGTGCGTTCCGCGTAGCCGAGGGCGATGAGGC
>NZ_JBVIHP010000457.1:0-1062 GCF_055570235.1 Streptomyces sp. NPDC031274
AGCTCGTCGTGCACCAGCTGGTACGCCGTCGTGGGTGGCAGCGGCCCGTCGGGGAGGCGGTGCTTGGGCGGCGCCTCGGTCATGCCGCTGACCGGGTTGGTCTCTCCGTAGAAGGGGTTCACCGCGAGGGTGCGCTCCTTGGAGCCGCCGTTCGGGTCCTCGCTGTGGTGGAGCGGCATGGGCGGTCTCCTCGGAGCTGAGGTTTTCTGTCCCTGTACGGGGCTTTCATGTCCCTGCTGGCGAGGATATGGGCGGCCGCCGGGGTCTGCACTTGCACCTCACGTGACGTGAGGACCCAGGCTGGAACGCGTACGGCAGAGAGCGAAGGGAGCGGATGGTGAGCTACTCCGTCGGACAGGTCGCAGGACTCGCCGGGGTCACGGTGCGCACGCTGCACCACTACGACGAGATCGGGCTCCTGGCTCCGAGCGAGCGCAGCCATGCGGGCCACCGCCGCTACGGCGACGAGGACCTGGACCGGCTGCAGCAGATCTTGTTCTACCGGGAGCTCGGCTTCCCCCTGGACGAGGTGGCGACGCTGCTGGACGACCCGGACGCGAACCCGAGCGCGCATCTGCGCCGTCAGCACGCCTTGCTGACCGACCGGATCGAGAGGCTCCAGCAGATGGCCGCCGCCGTCGAGACCGCCATGGAGGCACGGAAGATGGGCATCAACCTCACACCTGAGGAGAAGTTCGAGGTCTTCGGGGACAAGGACCCCGAGGAGCACGCACAGGAGGCGGAGGAGCGCTGGGGCGGCACGGACGCGTATGCCGAGTCACAGCGGCGGGCCGCCCGCTACACCAAGGACGACTGGAAACGCATGCAGGCCGAGGTCGCCGACTGGGGAGAGCGCTACGACGCCCTGATGACGGCCGGGGAGGCCGCGACGGGCGAGCGGGCCGTGGCCATGGCCGAGGAACACCGGCAGCACATCACCAAGTGGTTCTACGACTGCACCTTCGAGATCCACCAGGGCCTCGGTGAGATGTATGTGTCCGACGAGCGCTTCAAGGAGTTCTACGACTCCATGCGGCCGGGCCTCGCCGAGCACCTGAGGGA
>NZ_JBVIHP010000458.1:0-1061 GCF_055570235.1 Streptomyces sp. NPDC031274
GCGCGAACGCGGCCGGCGCCCACGGCGTACCGACCTGCCTCGATATTGCTGATGCGTGACTGGTTGACGCCCAGCAGGGCCGCGGCCTGGACGGTGGAGAGCCCGGCGCGGTCACGGAGTTTCCGCAGTTCCGAGCCGAGCCGCTGCTGGCGCAGCGTGGGTGTCTTGCTGGACGGCATCAATCTCCCTTCAGGGCGGGCGCGGAGCCGCCGGGTCACTCACACGAGTGGCTATGGCCTTCCTTTCCATCTATCGATGGAATATAGGCCATCAGTGGGCCTACCGTGAGACGCGTTCCGCTCCAACTGCCTTGGTCCGTAAGGCGGAAGTGCACCGCACGCCCGCAAGGGTGCGCGGCACTGCCACCGCTGAGGCGAGGCTGCCGAGTTGACCGAGTCCGTCCCACGCGCATGGCGTACCGCACAACGCCCGGAGGCACGCATGGTCACCGTCACGCTAACTCCACCCACCCCCAATCCGGCCGCACCCGAAGTCTGGTCATACGCCCTCCACTTGCCCCACGATCCCCGCGCGCCCCGCATCGCGCGGCAGACGCTGCGTGCGGTGTTGTCCGGGTATGGCCTCGGAGAGCTGGCGGACGCGTCTGAACTCCTGACCTCGGAGCTGGTGACGAACGCCTACCGGCATACGGAAGGACCCGCCGCGCTACGTCTCCGGGGACTGCCCGGCGGGCGGGGCGTACGGGTGGGCGTATGGGACACCGACCCGCACATCCCACCCCCTTTCGCCTGCCCACCCGCAGGCCTGCCGCCCCTCGCAGAGGGGGCCGAGGGCGGCCGGGGGCTGCGCCTGGTGGCGGAGTGGGCGACAGCGTGGGGCGGCTTCCTCCTGGGCGATGACTTGTTCGGCCAGCGGGGGAAGGTGCTGTGGGTCGAGTGCTGTTGCCCGGCGGGGTGAGCGGGGGCGTTGCTGGGCCTGTGGTGGTGTTGGTGCCGGGGCCGCCCGGTTGTCCGGAGGTTGGCGGTTGCGGGCCGGGAGTCAAGGGCGCTCCTGCGTCGCGTCGGCTACGCCGATTCCGCTGCGCTCCACCCTTGACACTC
>NZ_JBVIHP010000459.1:0-1060 GCF_055570235.1 Streptomyces sp. NPDC031274
TGGCCCATCTGGGTGGGCAGGTCGAAGGCGACCGACAGGCCCATGGTGCCGTTGGCGATCAGCTGCTGGTAACGGGCGTTCGACTCGGCCGCCGTGCCGAAACCGGCGTACTGGCGCATCGTCCAGGGGCGGCCGGTGTACATCGACGGATAGACACCGCGTGTGAAGGGGTACGAGCCCGGCAGGCCCAGCTTCTGCGCCGCGTCCCAGTCCGCCAGGGCCTCAGGGCCGTACACCGGCTCGATCGGCTGCCTCGACTCAGACTCACGCACGACGGTTCTCCTTGTCGCATTCCAGGTGGCATATCGCAGGGGTGGGCGCGGCTTCCGTCACGGCGGGGGCGGTCATGACGTCTCCCGCGTCGCATCGCTCGTGACGGCTATGGCTGTGGCCACCAGGCCCTGGCGGGCCAGCCACCCGCCGTTGAAACCCGTCAGGCGGGTCCCGGCCACCATGGGGCCGGGCACGAGCAGACGGGCGGAGAACGTGCCCGTATCCGGGTCCACCGTGATCCGGGCCTCGTCGAAGTCCAGGGGCTGGCCGGTGAGGGGGTACCAGGTCTTGTAGACGCTCTCCTTGGCACTGAACACGAGCCGGTCCCAGCACACGTCAGGACGGCGGGCGGCGAGCCCGGCGAGCATCACCCGCTCCTCGGCGATCGTCACCGCCTCCAGCACGTCCGTGTCGGGGAGCGGCCGGTTGGGCTCGGCGTCCATGCCCACGGCGACCAGGTCGTCGGCGAACCCCACAGCAGCCGCGCGGTAACCCGTGCAGTGCGTCATGCTGCCGACCACCGAGGCGGGCCATCGGGGAGCGCCACGGGTTCCGGGCAGGATGGGCACCGGTCCCAGTCCGAGCTGTCCCAGCGCCTCACGGGCACAGGCCCGTACGGTACCGAACTCCGCTTGCCGTGCCGGCACCGAATTGGCCACGCATGCCGCCTCTTCGGGGAACAGGGCGGGCGGGACGGCGGGGTCACCGAACGCCTCGGCGACGGCCACCGACGTGGGCAGCAATTCCTCGATCATTCGGCGGCCGACCGGGCCGGGTGATGTTTTCC
>NZ_JBVIHP010000460.1:0-1060 GCF_055570235.1 Streptomyces sp. NPDC031274
GCCGGGAACTCCGAGGCGCGCAGCAGCTTCGGGTACGGCAGTTCGAAGTGGACGTCTTTGCCCTCGGGATCGGTGAAGTCGAAGACCAGGGGGCCAAGTTGCTCCCTGATGCTGTACGAGGACGCGGACAGGATGTTCAAGGGATCTCCTCCGGGTGAGGCTTCGTACACGGCGTTCGCCGCTGTCAAGGTGGATGGGGCGAGCTGGAGAATCGCGGAAACCGGCCGTGGAACTGCCTACTGGACCGGGGTGTCGAGTTCCCCGTCGACGAGCGTGGCCGGGTAGGTCAGGCCGTGCCCGAACCGGTACAGAGGATTGGCCGTGTCGAATGGGACGTCCGAGCGTCCGGCCTCTACCTCGGCCATGGAGGAGGGCAGGTCAAAAGGCAGCCGGCCGCGTGGTTCGGCCTCGCCGAACAGGACGTGCACGGTGGCTTCCTGGGTGGAGCCGAATTCGGCGATCAGCGAGGCGACGTCGTCGTCGAGAGGCGTGAGGATCGCGGGCCGGTCGAGGTAGATGACGATCACCGTGGGCACGGTGCGGCAGATGGTGCGAATGCGCTCTGCTTCCTGCGGCTCGAAGTCCAGGGAGCCGGCGTGGAAGGACTGCTCGAGCATGGCCGCGTCCAGTGGCTTCTCCAGATCGGGGGTGTAATCGGCGCCGCGCTCCTCGAAAGGAGCCGTGAGGCGCAGAACGGCGATGTCGGCCTCCTCCGGCGTGGCGACTGGTAGTCCACGCTTGCCGAGAGCGTCCGCAGTGATGCCTTCGGCGTAGATCTTGAGGCCCGCTGGAAGCGGGAGGTGGGCTGGCCCAGCGGTGTTCTTGAGCAGGGTGTGCGCGGCTTCCTGGGCGGCCAGTCCTTGAGCGCGGGCGCTGTCGGTGCCGACGATCGCCTCCGCCTGGTCCACGTCGACAAAGGGGTTGTCGAACAGGCCGAGTTCGAACTTCTCACGCAGCAGCCGCCGCACCGAGGTGTCGAGGCGGGCTTCGGTGACGGCGCCGACCTTGACCAAGGAGACCAGCACACCACTGTGGTACTCGCCGCCGAACTGGTCCACGC
>NZ_JBVIHP010000461.1:0-1060 GCF_055570235.1 Streptomyces sp. NPDC031274
CAGCCGCCCAGTACGCGGCCCACCGCCCCTCCTATCCCCCCGCCCTCCTCGACGCCGTCGAGAACCTGGCGGGCCGGCCCCTGGCCGGGGCCCGCGTGCTCGACGTCGGCGCGGGCACGGGCATCGCGACCGCCCTCCTCGCCGACCGCGGCGCCCGCGTCGTCGCGGTGGAGCCGGGCCATGAGATGGCGCGCGAGTTCCGCCGCGCGCTGCCGGACGCGCCGCTCGTGCGGGGCGACGGCGACAACCTGCCGTTCGCTGACGGCTCGGCCGACTTGATCACGTACGCACAGGCCTGGCACTGGACGGACCAGGAGCGCTCCGTCCCGGAGGCTGTCCGCGTGCTGCGCCCCGGCGGCGCGCTCGCCCTGTGGTGGAACATCGCGGACCACTCGATCCCGTGGCTCGCCGAGCAGGGCACGCGGATCGCCCGCTGCCTGGGATTCGACGACCAGGCCCGGCACACCGCGGACCGGACGGGCGAGCTGACGAAGGCCCTGGACTTCCGCAGGGACCGGGTCCGCTGGAGCCGCCGCATCCCCCTCGACTCCCACCTCGCCAACGTCGGCAGCCACTCGGCCTTCCTGGTCCTCGGCGAGGAGCGCTCGGCCGCATTCCTCGCCGAGGAGCACACGGAGCTCCTGAAGGTCTTCCCGGACGGGCTCGTAGAGGAGAGCTACGTCGTCGACCTGCTGCTGGCGATCCGCCCCACCTCCTGAAGCTCCGGTTCGGGCTCCGGCTCCGGTCCGGCACTTGACTCCCCCCGAGGCGGGGGCGCCATAATCATCACATGATGAATATCGAGGAACCGTCCGCCATCGAGGCGAGGGACCTGACCGTCATCCGAGGCCCCCGCACAGTCCTCCGCGCCCTGAACTTCACCGTCCCGAAGGGCCAGATCACCGGCCTCCTGGGCCCTTCAGGGTGCGGTAAATCCACCCTCATGCGCGCAGTGGTCGGCACCCAGGCCAAGGTCACCGGCACCCTGAACGTCCTCGACCACCCGGCCGGCGCCCCCAGCCTCCGCTCCCGCATCGGGTACGTGACCCAGGACCCCTCC
>NZ_JBVIHP010000462.1:0-1059 GCF_055570235.1 Streptomyces sp. NPDC031274
CCTGACGGATCCGCCGTCGTAGACGACGACGTAGTCGGCCATGCCATCGCCGCTGATGTCGCGGAACGTGGACTTGTCGCCGGGATAGCCGGTCTCCCTGACGAAGTAGCGGTGTTCGGTGAAGCCTCCGTGGCCCCGCCCGCCGTTGTTGATGTAGGCGTGCACGGCACCGCGTTTGCCGACCATGAGGTAATCGGCCTTGCCGTCACCGTTGACGTCCGCCAGGCGGAGCTTTTCCCGGGAGCCGTAGAAGACGCCGGGAGCCCAGTTCCGGTGCTCCTTCCACTCCCAACCACCGGTGTCCGACTCGAGGTTGTAGTAGGCGTGGACGGAACCGTTCTCGCCTACCCTGAGGTAGTCGTCGCGGCCGTCGCCGTTGACATCGGCGAACCGGACGGCTTCCTGCGGGACGTTGTCGAGGGTCAAGCTGACCGGACCGCCCCCGGCCCAGACGAGGGTGTCCCCCTTCATGCCGTTGACCAGGTGGACCCTGACAGCCTCTTTGGTGCCCGAGGGAGGGGCCACGACGACGTCGTCCTTTCCGTCTCCGTCGATATCGGCGAAGTGGAGTTTCCAGCCCTTGTGCCAGGTGAGATCGAGGTCGAGGTCGGACTTCACTTCCTTCCAGCGCGGCTGGCCGGGCCGGTCCTCGCGGTTCAGCGCGATGCGCAACGTGCGGTTCTTCTCGTCGATGCGCACGTAGTCGTCGCGGCCGTCGCCGTCGAAGTCCGCGAGGTCGGTGCGGCCCGAAGGGTAGGTCATGCCGGGGGCGATGGCACCCAGCGCGCGCCAGCCCGGTCCGGCCTTGCTTGCGTCGTCGCCAGGGTCCGGCTTGCAGTCGGTGGCCGGCTTCTGCGGATCGGGCTTTTTGATCCAGCCCTCGTCCGCGGCTTCCACGACACCGTCGTAGAAGTCGTAGCCGAGTTTGGCGTAGCCGGTGTTGTCGGGGTGGGAGTCGTCCTGGAGACCGTCGCCGACCTTGACGTCACTGGTGTCGGTCAGCACCACGTGCTTGCCGTGCGCGCGGAGGTCGGAGACGATGCCGGGCAGCTTGGCGTT
>NZ_JBVIHP010000463.1:0-1055 GCF_055570235.1 Streptomyces sp. NPDC031274
TGGCCAGAGCAACGCACTTGTAATGCGTAGGTCGTCGGTTCGAATCCGACAGGGGGCTCCCTAGAACCCCAGGCCGGACAGTGGTCCGGCCGGGGGTTTTGTTGTTCAGCGGACGCGACGACGGCGGCGGGAGCGGGCGGCGCGAGTGTCGGGGGTCTCAGTTGTGGTCTCAGTGGGGCCCTGAGAGGGGCCGGGCGGCGGGCTCTGCGAAGGGCTCGGAGCGGGGCTCTGCGGATCGGGCACGAAGAACTCGCCCATGCGCCGCATCGCGTCCTTCGACAGGTGAGACCTGCCCTTCACGTAGCGGCGGGTCTGGCTGATCTGGGTGTGCCTCAGGATCTCCATGATCGTGGGCATGTCGATGCCCAGCTCGTTCAGGATTGTGCCGGCCGTGTGGCGACTCCCGTCGTACAGACGGCGGTCGTCGATCCCGGCTTCTGCCAGCAGCTCCTTGAATTCCTCGTAGTCCTGTCGAGGGTCGAGGGGGCGACCGTCCGGCCGCGAAAACACCACGTTGTGCTCCTCCCACAGCTCGCCAGCCGCTGCCCGCATCGCTTGCTGTCGGGCCTTGTGGTCGTGCAGGAACGGGATGAAGACGGGCGGGATGGGAACGGCGTTCCGGCTCTTCTTGGTCTTGGGCCGGGTGTAGACGAGACCGCCCTCCTTGCGTTTGGGGCAGGTGCTCGCGTGCCTCGTGCATGTCTTGGTGCAAGGCTTCGGGCAGCCGCGCTTGTAGCCCTCGTGCCTGGCAGAGCCCGACGGGCAGGGCTCGAAACGGTGGAGGCGCCCTCCGCAGGCGTGCGGGTCTTCGCAACCATGCCGCCACGTGAGGCGCTGGAGTTGCCATTCGGGGCGGAACAGCTCGGCTTCCAGGTCGACGTAAGGCCACCGCAGACCGAGCGTCTCGCCCTGCCAGAACCCCATGCCCACGCCGACGATCCACCGCATGAAGGTGGGCCGCTTCGAGGCCGCCTCGAGGAACGCTTTCGCCAGTTCACGCGGCATACAAGGCTCTCGAAGCTGAGGGGCTTGTTACTTCGTCGCGTGGGCACGGC
>NZ_JBVIHP010000464.1:0-1055 GCF_055570235.1 Streptomyces sp. NPDC031274
AGGAACAGGCCCTTCGTCTTCTTCGAGGTGAGCTTCTTCGCGGCGTCCACGAGCTCGTCCAGCGTCTTGGGCGGCTGGACACCTGCGTCGGCCAGCAGGCTCTTGCGGTAGTAGAGCATCTGCATGTCGATGACTTGAGGGATGCCCCAGATTCTTCCGTCGTACGTCTTCGGCGCGAGGACGGCCGGGTTGAAGTCGTCCTTGACGCCGTCGAACAGCTCAGTGAGGTCGGCGACTTGCTTGCCCTGGATCTGATCGAGGCTGGGTCCGTTGACCTCGAAGACGTCAGGGCCGGAGTCGGTGAGGAGTGCGGCCGCGGTCTGTTCGTCGTAGTTGCCGGGCCGCCACTGGACGGTGACGTTCGCCTTCTTGTAGGCGGTGGCGTACCTCTTCACCGCCTGCTCGGTGCCCTGCTCGCCGTACTGGTGGTACCACTGCGACAACTTCGGACCGTCACCAGAACCACCGTCGTCCCGGCCCGTGTTGGAGCCACATGCGCTCAGCAGTCCCAACGCCGCGCCCGCCCCGAGCAGTCCTCTGCGGCTGATGGTCATAGGTCGCCCCCTGTTCGGTGTACGGCTGATTCCGACGGCCCAACGATCAACCATGCAGGCGGATTACGACAGTGGGACTACGGCCGTGTGTCGGCTGTTCCAGCCACCGGGGCTGCGTCACCTGTGGCCGGTGGAATGACTGCCGCCTCTGCGGGTCGCGAGCCACGTGACACGCGGTCGGGCACCTGCCCGGGCTCACTGTTCTTGAGCGGATCGAGCAATCCTCTCCTGATCCAGTCGCAGGCGCCGTGCTGCCGGGCCGGACAGAACGGTCGTACTACGCTTCCAGCGTGACGAACCCCACCGAGCCCCAGGACCCACGGTCGGCCGCCCAGGGCTCGGCCTCCGGGCAAGGCAGCCGCGCGGGCCGTCCGGCCAACCAAGGGCGGCGGGTCGCGGCCCGCAATCGTGCCGCCCTCATCGCTGCCGCCCGCGAGGTGTTCGCCGAGCAGGGTCTTGACGCCCCGCTGTCGGCCGTCGCCCGCCGTGCCGGGGTAGGAC
>NZ_JBVIHP010000465.1:0-1055 GCF_055570235.1 Streptomyces sp. NPDC031274
CCAAAATCAGCGGCGTCGGGGCTGCGATCCTCGTCCTGNTGCTCGCCCAGTCGGGCTGACAGAGCTGGCTGACCGGGCTCCCATCCGGAGGGGAGCCGGGAGTCCGGTCAGCCACCAACAACCGAAGAGGCAACATAAGAGGCAACCGAAGAGCCCGTACGGCCGAGAAGATCAGAAGCCGTCCGGGCACCACGGGCGCCGGGACGTACGGAACAGGGCGTCGGCGACGACGGCGGCGCCCGCCCGCTCCTCCGTCACCCGTCCCGCCGCCGCAAGCCGCACCGCGGACTCGTCACCGAGCCAGAGCGTCCCCAACTCACCTACGCCAAGGGACAGTTCGGCCGGGTCCGCGGTCGGCGCGCACACCGCACCGCCCGGCGACGCGTCAAGCCGGTAGCGGCCACCCGCGAGGCCCGCGCGGTCGCCGATCTCCAGGACGAGGGACGCCGACGCCTCGTACGTACGCGCCTCAAGGGCCCGTACGACATCCAGGATCCGCACCCAGAGCCAGTCCGTCTGCCTGCTGACGCGCGCGGCGCGCGGGTCGGGCAGGAAGAGCGGGAGCAGGTCGTCCGGGGCTCGGTTGCCCGTCTTCACCGTGCTGACCCAGTCGATCGAGCAGAGGTAGTGCCACAGGGCGCGTTCGGCCGCCGGCGTGGTGGCGATCAGCTTGTGCACGGTCGCGGTGTTCTGAGGCTGGCTGCTGTCGCTCCAGCTGTCCTCCGTCGCGTACGCGACCAGGCCCTCGACCTCGCCGGACGGGGAGCGGTAGAGCGCGTAGAAGGGCTCGGTCCACGGATGCTCCGGGGTCACCAGCTGCCCGGTGTTCTCCAGCCACCAGCGTTCGTCGCGGTCGATGACGCCGTGCCGCAGGGCGCGCAGCCGCTCGTGCAGGGGCGGGCCCTCCTTGCGTACGTCGCCGCCGTCCACGAGGTCGATGCGGGCGCCGTCGTCCGGGCCCGCCCAGCGGGGATCGAGCCCGGTCCGCGGTACGTCGATGATCCACTCGGTGGCGGTGGTGGCGGGCCCGAAGCCGTAGCGCCCGTAGATCGGGT
>NZ_JBVIHP010000466.1:0-1055 GCF_055570235.1 Streptomyces sp. NPDC031274
TCATCGGCCTTGGGGCTCTTGCCCTTGGCTTCCTTCCCCTTGCCCTTCTCACCCTTGCCCTTTTTGTCTTTCTTGCTCTTCCTGTCTTTCTTGCTTTTCTTCTTGCCCTTGTCGTCCTTGCTCTTCTCGTCCTTGCCCTTGGGCTCGTCAGCCCTCTCCTGGAGCAGGACAGCCGTGCGTCCGCCGGCGGTGACGTGGCGGGTGGTGTCGCATATGGGGCCGGTCAGCTCGGTGGACCAGTCCTCCTCGAACGTGCCGAACTTGAAGCCCTTGAGCGTGCTACCGGCTCCCCGGACGAAGTTCTTCTCCGTCGCCCACGCGCCGGGCGCGTGGACGGCCTCGCCCCCGAACCTCTTCTTGAACTCTTTTTCGTTGTGGTCGACGGCGAGGTGGGCCTCAGGACTCCGGGGGGATTTCTCGACCGTGTCCCGGATGTCGTCCGGTGCCTGCCGCACGACGGCCGGCTTCTTCGACTGCGGCTGATCGCCGTCGGCCACTGCCCAGACGACACCGCTGCCCACGCAGAGAACCACTGCCAGCAGAACGGCCAGCGCCCTCGCGCGACGCTTCTTGTTCTCCCTCTCCGCGCTCAGGACGGACTGAGTGAAGGCGGAATGGGACGGGCCGTGACTCACGTGGCAGGGCCTTTCTGGTTCGAAGGGGCGTCGCTTCAGGCGAAGCGGAGCGTCGCTTCGTGCGAAGTTGCGGGTGAACTCACCGCAAATGCCCAGTGGTTCAGGTTCCGCACGATGCGCGCGTCACCTTATCTCCGCGCTTTCGCCATCATCCGTTCAGGCTTGAGGGACCCGCGACCGGAACCCGGGGTGACAACTCCATTGCGCTGCGTACCTTCCGGCCTGCCGAGTACGCTGAGCCCACGGTTGGTTCGCTCAGGTGGAAGGGGCCGTCGCGCAATGGCCGAGGCACAGCACGAGGACGTCCAGGCTCGCAAAGAGCGCGAGAAGAACGAGCTCTACGCTCTCGACATCTCCGGCGTGGAGTGGCACAGCGCACCGGGCGCCGAGGCGCACGAGGAGCGGG
Source organism: Streptomyces sp. NPDC031274 (assembly GCF_055570235.1). Lineage (NCBI taxonomy): Bacteria > Bacillati > Actinomycetota > Actinomycetes > Kitasatosporales > Streptomycetaceae > Streptomyces > Streptomyces sp. NPDC031274. Next base: position 1,042 of record NZ_JBVIHP010000466.1, read on the forward strand.
TCGAGATCGCGTAC
>NZ_JBVIHP010000467.1:0-1054 GCF_055570235.1 Streptomyces sp. NPDC031274
CGCTTCGCCCCGGCCTTGATGGCCTCGCGGATCCGGGTGTACGTACCGCACCGGCAGATGTTGCGGATCGCGTCCAGGTCGCCGTCGCTGATCTCACGACCAGCGGCGGCGGCCTGCCGCACTTTCGCGACGGCGGCCATGATCTGGCCCGGCTGGCAGTACCCGCACTGCGAGACATCCAGCTCCAGCCAGGCCTCCTGCATCGGGTGCAGCTCCTTGCCGACGGTGCCGGGCAGGCCCTCGATCGTGGTGATCTCGTCGTCGGTGCCGATCTTGGAGACCGGCACCGAACAGGGATTGAAGGCCTTGCCGTTGATGTGCGACGTACAGGACTGGCAGACGCCGAGACCGCAGCCGTACTTCGGCCCGGTCACGCCGAGCAGGTCACGCAGCACCCACAGGAGGCGTACGTCGTCCTCGGCCTCGACAGTGATCTGCTCGCCGTTGAGCTTGAAGGTGTGGGTCGGCACGGAAGGCTCCTCAGTAGGCGCGGTCGAGACCGTCGGTCGGGGACTGCGGCGTGGACGGCTCGAGCGGCAGCGGCTCGAAGCTGAGCGTGCCGTGGTTGATCGGGAAGCTGGTCGGCATCGTGCCGGTGGCGCGCGCGTAGGCGCAGGCGATGGCGGCGAACGCGGGCGCGACCCCCAACTCGCCCACACCGGCGGGCTTTCCGGTGGTCGTCCCCATCACGACGACGTCCAGTTCGGGCGGGGTGTTCCACTGCCGCGTGTAGAAGTAGTTGTCCCAGCTGCCCTCCAGCGGGATGCCGTCCTTGATGTGCAGGCTGGAGGTGAGCGCCATGGCGAGCGCGTCGTTCATCCCGCCCATCATCTGGGCCTCGATGCCCCGGGGGTTGATGGCGAAGCCCGCGTCCACGACCATCAGCGCCTTGGTGACGCGAGGACCGGCAACGGCATCCTTGATCTTCCGGTTCACTATCTCGGGCCGGCAGTCGATCTCGACGAGCGCGGCGACCGCTCCCCGGTACTCGGCGTGCAGCGCGATCCCCTGGGCGACACCGGACGGCAGCGGCCTTCCCCACTCGCCCGCCTCG
>NZ_JBVIHP010000468.1:0-1053 GCF_055570235.1 Streptomyces sp. NPDC031274
GCTTGCCCTTCTGGAACTCGATCTCCGAGCCGTAGTAGAGGGTCGGGATACCGCGGAAGGTCCACATCAGGGCCATGTTCTCGGCCCAGGCGTCGGTGCCGCCCGCGTACCGGGTGGAGGACTTGTTCGGGCCGTAGTCGTGGCTGTCGACGTACACGGCGTTGTACGTCGCGTCGTTGACGGAGTCGTCGGAGTCCTTGCCGTTGTTGTAGGCGTTCGGGGCGTCGCCGAAGTTCATGTGCATGCGCATGTCGATGATGTTCATGCCGGAGAACTTGGTGCGGTCGGGGGCGTGGTAGGCGTTGCCCTCCAGGAAGGCGTTGGTGCTTGTGGGCTGGTTGCCGGTGCCCTGCGCCTGCTCGTACTCGTACATCTCCAGGGATGCCGCCGCGTCGTCTGCGCTGTACTCCTTGCGCTCCTTCCACGTGTAGAACTGCGCGGAGTGGTTGACCGAGCCGCGGTTCCACTTGTCGTTGACGAAGGCCGCGACCTCGCCGAAGACGTAGAAGTCGTCGGCCTTGTCCGCCCCGTACTTGTCCACCAGCTTGTCGTGCAGCGCGGGCAGGAAACGGCGGTTCCACGTGGTGCGCGGGATGTGCACGGCGGTGTCGATGCGGAAGCCGTCCACGCCCATGTCGATGTACTTGTTGTAGGCGTCGATCAGGTACTTCTGCACTTCGGTGTTCTCGGTGTTGAAGTCCGCCAGGTCGTCGTGGAGCCAGCAACTGCGCGAGTCCTCGCCCTCCCAGTTGCCGATCCAGCACTGGTGGTACTTGTCCTTGGGGAACATGCCCGACGTGGGGCTGGGCCACTGGCAGTTGTAGATCTTCCGGCCGTCCGATCCGGTGCCCGACTGCTTGCCCCAGTCCTTGCAGGTGTTGCCCGCCGGTTCCGCGGTGGACCAGCGGTCGCCGTTGTAGGGGTTGCCCTGGCCGTCCTCGTCGAGCGGGTCGTACTCCTTGCCCTCGACCTTGTCGTCGTAGTAGTCGCCCCACTCCTCGTCCTGGATGCCGAACGCCGTCGGAGTGAACAGGCCCTTGGCGCCCCAGCGCG
>NZ_JBVIHP010000469.1:0-1052 GCF_055570235.1 Streptomyces sp. NPDC031274
CGCGACACCGTGCACGACCTGCGGGAGGCCGAATCGGTGACCCTCGCGGACAGCGGACCGCTGCTCGCCTCCGTCCGCGTCGAGCGCAGGTTCGGCAGTTCAGTTCTGGTCCAGCACCTGGAACTCACTGCTGAGAGCAGGCAGCTCACCGTGCGCACGGACATCGACTGGCAGGAGCGGGACACCGTCCTCAAGGCCGCCTGGCCGCTCGACGTCCACGCCGAACACGAAAGCGCGGAGATCCAGTTCGGCCACGTCCGGCGCCCCACGCACGAGAACACCAGCTGGGACGCGGCGCGCTTCGAACTGTGGGCCCACCGGTGGGTCCATGTCGGAGAGCGGCACTGGGGAGCCGCCGTCCTGAACGACTCCACCTACGGCCACGACGTGGGCCGGGACACCCGCGACGACGGCGGAACCACCACGACCCTGCGCCTGTCCTTGCTCCGTTCCCCGCACAGCCCTGACCCACAGGCGGACCGCGGGCGGCACACCTTCACGTACGCGCTGGTCGTGGGCGCCGGAATCGAGGAGGCGATCGCCGGGGGATACGCACTCAACCTGCCGCTCAGGCCCGCCTCCGCAGCGGTGACCGCGCTGGTCTCCGTGGACAACCCCGATGTCGTGGTGGAGTCGGTGAAGCTGGCCGACGACCGCACCGGTGACGTCGTGGTCCGCCTCTACGAAGCATGCGGTGGCGCGGTGTCGGCGACCTTCAGGGCGAACTTCCCGATCGTCCGGATCAGCGACTGCGACCTGCTGGAATCCCCGCAGCAACAACTGCCCCCGGCCGCCGACTCCGAATCCACCGTCCTGCGGATGCGTCCCTTCCAGATCCGCACCCTGCGGCTGCACCGAACGGGGGAGCGCGTGTAGAACCCCGCCTCCCACGGCGGCCGCACCCGGGCCGCTGATCGCCCCTGACCTCTCGCAGCAACAGGAGACCCACTGTCATGCACGACGACCGGAAGCTGGTCGAAGCGCGTCTGGAACGCGTCCTCAACGAGCGCATCCGACCAGCCATCCACCCCGTCACCACCCCCCTGGCCGTG
>NZ_JBVIHP010000470.1:0-1051 GCF_055570235.1 Streptomyces sp. NPDC031274
CGCCCTACACCCTTACCCCGGGACTACCATCGCCCGGGCTGGACTACCTTCCTGCGTCACCCCATCACTCACCTACTACAAGTCTGGATCGTCGGCTCCACCACTTCCCTTTGCCCGAAGGCTCCAGGACGGCTTCACGGACTTAGCATCGCCTGATTCAATGTTTGACGCTTCACAGCGGGTACCGGAATATCAACCGGTTATCCATCGACTACGCCTGTCGGCCTCGCCTTAGGTCCCGACTTACCCTGGGCAGATCAGCTTGACCCAGGAACCCTTAGTCAATCGGCGCACACGTTTCTCACGTATGTATCGCTACTCATGCCTGCATTCTCACTCGTGAACCGTCCACCACTAGCTTCCGCTGCAGCTTCACCCGGCACACGACGCTCCCCTACCCATCCCAGCAGGCGTTGGCCCTATATGCTGGAATGACACGACTTCGGCGGTACGCTTGAGCCCCGCTACATTGTCGGCGCGGAATCACTTGACCAGTGAGCTATTACGCACTCTTTCAAGGGTGGCTGCTTCTAAGCCAACCTCCTGGTTGTCTCTGCGACTCCACATCCTTTCCCACTTAGCGTACGCTTAGGGGCCTTAGTCGATGCTCTGGGCTGTTTCCCTCTCGACCATGGAGCTTATCCCCCACAGTCTCACTGCCACGCTCTCACTTACCGGCATTCGGAGTTTGGCTAAGGTCAGTAACCCGGTAGGGCCCATCGCCTATCCAGTGCTCTACCTCCGGCAAGAAACACGTGACGCTGCACCTAAATGCATTTCGGGGAGAACCAGCTATCACGGAGTTTGATTGGCCTTTCACCCCTAACCACAGGTCATCCCCCAGGTTTTCAACCCTGGTGGGTTCGGTCCTCCACGACCTCTTACAGCCGCTTCAACCTGCCCATGGCTAGATCACTCCGCTTCGGGTCTTGAGCGCGCTACTGAATCGCCCTATTCGGACTCGCTTTCGCTACGGCTTCCCCACACGGGTTAACCTCGCAACGCACCGCAAACTCGCAGGCTCATTCTTCAAAAGGCACGCAGTCACGAC
>NZ_JBVIHP010000471.1:0-1050 GCF_055570235.1 Streptomyces sp. NPDC031274
CTCACCGAGGTGGTGCAGGCCCTGCGGGACGCCGGTGTCGAGGCGGAGGACATCGCGGTGCGCAGGCCGACCCTGGACGAGGTGTTCCTGCGTCTGACGGGCCGTGCGGAGGACCAGGAGGACCAGGAAGACCAGGAACGTACGAAGGAGACCGTGTGAGCGCGACGATTTCGAGCCGTACGCCCGTGGCGAGCGGTGCGCCCGTCAGGTGGGCCGCGGTCGACTCCTGGACCATGACGCGGCGCGAACTCGCCCACTGGGCGCGGCAGCCCGTGCAGGTGCTCGTCGGCCTGGTCTTCCCGGTGATGTTCCTGCTGATGTTCAACTACCTGATCGGCGGCGGAAAGGGCATCGCGGGCACCTACAGCGAGTTCCTGGTGCCCGGCATGTTCGCGCTGACCATGACCTTCGGCCTGGACGCGACGATGGTCGCCGTCACGCAGGACCTCAACAAGGGCGTGATCGACCGCTTCCGGTCCATGCCGATGACCAACGGTGCGGTCCTGGTGGGCCGTTCGGTCGCTGACATGCTGCAGTCGCTCGTCTCGCTGATCGTCATGATCGGCGTCGGGCTCGCGATCGGCTGGCGCTGGCACGGCTCGTTCGGTGCGGCGCTCGGCGCGGTCGGTCTTCTGCTCCTGCTGCGGTTCGCGATGCTGTGGATCGGCATCCACCTGGCGATGGTCGCGGGCAAGCCGGAGCTGGTCATGGCCGTGCAGATCCTGGTCTGGCCGGTCGGCTTCCTCTCCAACGCCTTCACGGTCCCGCAGAACATGCCGGGCTGGCTCGGCGCGACGGTCGAGTGGAACCCGATGTCGGCGACGGCCACGGCGGTGCGCGACCTGTTCGGCAACGACCCCGGGGTGGTGGGCACTTCGTGGGCCGCCGAGCACGCGGGGCTGATGGCCGTGGTGTGGCCCGTGGTGCTCGTGGGGGTGTTCATGCCGCTGGCGGTGCGGAGGTTCGGAGGGCTCAGCAAGTAGCGCTCCTCCGTACGCCACTCAGTGGTGGAACCCCGTGGCCGCGTCCTTGTCCCGCGTCAACGGGTGG
>NZ_JBVIHP010000472.1:0-1050 GCF_055570235.1 Streptomyces sp. NPDC031274
CAAGCAGGCCGAGGCGGAGCACGGCCCCATCACCGCTGTCGTCTCCAATGCGGGCATCACCCGCGACGGACTCCTGGCCCGTATGAGCGAGGACGACTTCACCGCGGTCCTGGACGCGAACCTGACCGCTGCCTACCGGGTGGCCAAGCGCGCCCTTCCGGGCATGCTGCGCGCCAAGACCGGCCGCATGGTGTTCATTTCGTCGGCGACGGCGATGCACGGCGAGGCCGGGCAAACCAACTACGCCGCGTCCAAGGCAGGGTTGATCGGGCTTGCCCGGTCCGTCGCCCGTGAATACGGCTCGCGGAACATCACGTCCAACGTCGTCGCGCCGGGGCTGACCGCGACCGACATGACCGCCGCTCTGCCCGAGGAGCGCATCAAGGGCCTGCTCGGGCAGATCCCGCTCGGCCGCCTGGGGCAGCCGCAGGAGATCGCGCGCGCGGTGCGCTTCCTCATCGAAGACGGTTCCTATGTGACGGGCGCGGTCATCCCCGTGGACGGCGGGGCGGGAATGGGGCACTGAGACGGTGATCGGATGCTGCGGCAGCCCTCTTGGGGCTGCGGGGGAAGGCGGCGGTGCAGCAAGCGCAGGCAGCTGCGCCGCGGATGAAGAGCGGCGGCCGGTCCATGTTGCGCCGGGGCGAGGGGGCGGGAGTGATCGACGCTGAGCGGATCCTGGCGCTGGTCCGGGAGCCGGCCCGCGTGGGCGCAGGTCGGGGACGTGATGCGGAGCGGATGACGGCGCTGGCCGGGGGCGGGAAGGGATCCGCTGCGCCGACGGGTCCGGTGGCTTGGTCGGCGGCACGGTGCGTAACAAGCGCGCACGGCACGGAGGTCCAGGTGCCGGAGGATGGCCGCGATGCGGCGCGGGTGTGTGGGAGATGCCCGATCCGCAGCGGTTGCTTCTCTGCTCCGGAGGCGAGTGCGCCTGCACGAGTGCGTGCGTGGCGCGAGCGAGTGGACGACCAGTAGGCAGGTGACGCCGGTGGGGGGCGGGGGAAGCTCTAGGGCCACAAGCGTCTTCTCACGCCCACACCCCGGATGGGG
>NZ_JBVIHP010000473.1:0-1049 GCF_055570235.1 Streptomyces sp. NPDC031274
ATGCCGGGTACGTTTCCGGCGCGGACCGCGCACTCGAGTCCCAGCTGGAACACGTCCATGACGTCAGACTGGTAGGGGTGGTCCAAGGCGTATGTCCACGCGGGTTCACACAACGCCACCGCCAGTGCGTCCAGTTCGCGAGCGTGGGCCATGCGTACGCAGGCGAACAGGGCGTGTCGCTCCTCGTACATCCACCGCGCCGCCCGTCGGACCCGCTCTGCCCTATCGTCCTCGGCAGGCGCCTCCTGCGGATCCTCGAGGGGCATATCCGGAGCAGCTGTCACCTCTTCTACCGTTTCCCCGACCAACAGCCGCTCTCCTGCCACGAAGAGATCCGCGCGCTGGAACTGCCGTGTGAACCAGCGCAGGATTCGCTCGTGCGCTCTTTCCAGCTCTTGCGGGGCAAGGTCCTGTCGCGCCCTTCGACGGGCATGGGCGCGAAGCAGTTCAGGCATCCGCATCTGGGCATCCCGGCCCCTGTACGCCTCGCGGAGATCCACCAGTCCACATCTGCCGAGTTCTTCCAGTGCCTCGTCGCAGGCTTCAGGTCCGTGTCCGAGCAACGCAGTGGCCGACGCTCTACTGAACACCCGCCCGGGGTGTCCGCCCAACAACCGATACAGCAACGCTGCGTTATCGGACAGCTCCAGGCAGACCACGTCCCAGGCCTGTTCCACTACAGGGACGCCGTTGTCGGCGAGTTCGGTGCTCAGCTCCTCCAGTAGCCGGGAGAGTGGCCTCAGTTGGTGTCTGCGTATCCACGCACCGGCCACGCGCAGCGCCGCCGGGAGCCCGCCGCATAAGGCCACCACAGCCTGTGCCGCTTCAGGGTCGGACTCCAAACGCTGATCGCCGACGATGCGGTCGAGCAACTCGGCCGATGCCGTCTCGTCCAAGGGCGCAAGCGGCAGGTCCACCGACGCTCCGCTCTCCAGGTCATACAGCGGCTTGTGGCTCGTCACGATCACAATGCTGCCGCCCGACGCGGGTACCAGGCGCGTCACCTCGGAGGCGTACCGGGCATGGTCCACCACCAGCACGAACTCCCT
>NZ_JBVIHP010000474.1:0-1048 GCF_055570235.1 Streptomyces sp. NPDC031274
TCCTGGCGAACCTCGCGCAACGCGCCCCCAGCATCCAGATAAAGCAGCGCTTCGCCCGGCACCTCCAGCAGAGGGTCCCCGATCACGCCGAACGCATCCTGAACGACCCCGCCTGGGACGCGCTCACCACCGTGCTCGCCGAGGCGGAGGCCGCCGGGCACAACGCGGTCTCCGTCCTGGACCAGGCGCTCGGCCAACGTTCCTTGGACGACGCCCACAGCCCCGCCCGTGCGCTGACCTGGCGCATCCGCCGCCTCGGCGAGCGTCATGCCCCCAGTCCCCGGGCCCAAGCAGCCAAGACCCGCAGCGCTGCACAAGGTCACGGCGCCACAATCCTCCCGACGGCCGTCGCCCCACTCCAACCGCGGTCACCGTCGCACCGGCGCTGACCAAAGAGTGGGCGCTACACCTTCTGATCAGGCCGATGCGGACAGCTTCGGAGTAAGCAGCTCCAGCGCTTCCTCCCAGCGGTAGCGATCGGCACCGCCGCCGGCCTTCGGCTTGTGGGGCTCGTACGAGCCGATCAGGACGCCCATCTCGCGCAGCACGTCGAGGCTGCGTGCGTACGCCGGGTGGGCGGCCTGGGCCGCATTCAGGTACGGAAAGGCAGCGATTGGGACACCCATCCCGTACGCCTCGCAGAGAATGCCCAGCGCCAAGGTGTCGGAGATCCCGGCCGCCCACTTGTTGATCGTGTTGAAGGTGGCCGGCGCTACCGCGATGGCGTTGGGTGGCGGCAGCGGACGCGGGTCACCCGGCTGTCGCCAGGCCGCGCGGATCGGGTAGCCGGTCTGTGCCTCGACGGCCTCGGCGTCTATGAAGCCAAGGCCCTGCGGAGTGGCGACGACGCCGACATCCCAGTTCGCCTCCTGGGCCGCAGTGATCAGCTTGCCGACGTCCCCAGCAATGCCGCAGGCGCACACGACGACGTACAGGAAGGGCTTCTTCGTCTGCTGGTCTGGCTGATCACTCACGCGGGGACTCCCAGTTGGCGACTGAAGCGGTGCAGTTCAGGCAGCGTACGGCGGCGGTCGCGGGCGGCCATGTC
>NZ_JBVIHP010000475.1:0-1048 GCF_055570235.1 Streptomyces sp. NPDC031274
AGTCCTTCTACCTCGCCCAGCTCTACAAGCTGGCCGCGTCCACCCGCTCCGGCGGCCCGACGATCTCCGAGTGGGGCCCGTGGTTCCCCGAGGTTGGGAACAACTGGACCGCCGTGTGGTGGAACCTCAACGTCCAGATCGGCATGGCCCCCGTCCACGGCTCCAACCACCCCGAACTCGACTCGGTCACCAGCACGTTCGCCCGCTTCGAAAAGAACCTGCCGACCTCCGTCCCGGCCGCGTACCGCGACGGCGAGAGCTACGCGCTCGGCCACCCCTCCGACTGGCAGCTGCGCGCGGGGGACACCTACGACGTCGGGGCACCGGGCAGCGACCACATCTCCGACAACTTCGGAAACCTGACCTGGGCCATGCACAGCGTCTGGCAGGCCTACCAGCACTCCATGGACAAGAAGATCCTGCGCGACGTCCTCTTCCCGATCCTCGCGAAGGCGGTCAACTTCTACGCCCACTTCCTGCACGAGGGCCCCGACGGCAAACTGCACCTCCTGGAGACGCGCTCTCCGGAGTACGCCAACGCGGCGGACTGCACCTACGACCTCTCCCTGATCCGCTGGGGCGCCCGCACCCTCCTGTAGACGGCCCGTCTCCTGAAGACCGACCACCCGCGCGCGAGGCAGTGGCAGGACATCGCCACGCGTCTGACGCCGTACGCCGAGGACCCGGCCGCCGGGGTCATGATCGGCAAGGACGTCCCGCTCGCCGATTCGCACCGCCACCACTCGCACCTGCTGTGGCTCTATCCGCTCCGCGAGCGCAGCTGGGACCGGCCCGGCGACCGGGACGTGATGCGGCGCAGCATGGACCACTGGGTCTCGATGCAGAACCTGTGGCACGGCTACAGCTACGCGATCGCGTCCTCGATGTACTCGGTGATGGAGGAGCCCGAGAAGGCCCTGGACCACCTGACCTTCTTCACCGACCTGAAGGTGGTCGCCGACTGCGCGATGACGGTCAACACCATGTACCGGGAGGGCAGGAACTTCGCCCTGGAGAGCCCGCTCTCGGCGGCGCAGTCGATGCTCGA
>NZ_JBVIHP010000476.1:0-1047 GCF_055570235.1 Streptomyces sp. NPDC031274
ATCTGAGCCATGACGTCGTACGCGACATCCGGCAGACCCTCTTCATGATCGCCCGCAGGCTGATCCCCGGGACCGTCTTCCCCGACTTCCTGATGTCCCTGCCGACGCCGGGAAACCGCCGTTTCAACGCGGCCGTGCGGCGCTTCCACGCCACCGTCGACGCGCTGATCCAAGGCCGCCGCGCCCACCCGGTGGCCGCTCACGACGTCCTGGACGTGCTGCTGAAGTCGACGCACCCGCTCACGGGCAGGCCGTACACCGACGAGGAGGTCCGCAGCGAGTTCCTGATGATGCTCTTCGCCGCCCTGGAAACCACCAGCGCCTCGCTGACCTGGGCGGTGTTCGAGACGACCGTCCGGCCCGAGGTGCAACAACGGATGCACAAGGAGGCCTCGGGCGTCCTGGACGGAGGTCCGCTCGACTACGACCGCCTCAAGGACCTCTCGTACACCCGCAAGGTCGTCGGCGAAACGCTGCGGCTGCACGCGCCGATGCTGTTCACCCGGCGGGCCCGGCACGACGTCGAGCTCGCCGGGACCCTCGTCCCCGCGGGCTCCGAGATCGGGTACAGCCCGCGCGCCATGCACCGCAACCCGGCCACGTATGCCCATCCGCGGCGCTTCGACCCGGAACGCGGCGAGTCCGAAGGCGGCAAGGACCTGCCGCGCGGCGCCTACTTCCCGTGGGGCACCGGACCGCACCGGTGCATCGGGGAGCACCTCGCCGAGACCACGATGACGGTGGCCCTGGCCACCCTGGTCACCCGCTGGCAGCTGCGGATCGCGCCGGGCACCCGAAGGATCACGGAGTCGAACAGCTCCCTGCCGCACCCGAGCAGCCTCCCCCTGGTGGTGACTCCGCGCACCTGAACCGAGGACCCGCTGTCCGCCACCCGCCCGCCCCATCTTCCAGAGCCATGCGTTCTCCAGGACCGCGCACCCCTGGACACCCATCCCTGGACCGGCCAACACCGGCCCGCTCAACCGACGTTCGAGAACCGGAGCACCGCACCATGGACCTCAACCTCACCTCCAAGACGGCAGTGGT
>NZ_JBVIHP010000477.1:0-1044 GCF_055570235.1 Streptomyces sp. NPDC031274
GTCCAACTCGCCGTAGCGGTGGTCATGTTCCAGCGGCTTCATGGACACGGCGGCTTACCTTTTCGGGTAGTTCGGAGGCTAGAGGTAGATCGGGAATGTGGCGTGCACGATGAATCCATGCGGGCTCGAGCTGTCACGCTTGAGGATCACGCGGGCGGCGCGTGTGTCGACCGGCTCACGTCCGGCAAGCATCATCGCCTGCAACAGCACACGACCAACCGGCTCGGTCCGCGAGGGCCAGGAAGCTTCGATGGTGAGGCGCTGCCGGGTGCCCTGGGCGAGCCAACGGTGGATGAGCTGTTCATTGCGGGTGACAACTTGTTGCGTGGCCCATTGGGTCGTTTCGCGGTCGGGGTAGGTCGAACTCCTTGTCCGCCCACGCCAGAGATTTTCCACAGTGCGCACCTTGTCGATCCGTGCAGAGGAACCAGTGGACCTCAGCCGTACATGGGAAGCCGCGCCCCAGGAAGTTCAGGGACGGCTCGAGACGAGAGCCTCTTTGGTGATGTTCCCGATCACGACGGATTGAAGGACCAGAAGACGCCGACCTCGGATGAGGAGATTACGACCAATCCATAGTCTGCCCCGTACTCCGTGAATGGGGACCACCCCAGACCAGGCTCAAGGTTTCCACGGCGAACATCGAATCGCTTTGCCACACGAGCTTCGGTGACGTTTGTGTAGCAACGAAAATCCGGGGAGAATCGCGAGAGAAGAGTACGCGAACTATCGCGCAAATCCTCTGCCTCTTCCCGGTAGTTCGGAATATTTTCCAGACGGCAGGAATCATCCATGAAGGCCACGAGCAGTTCTGACGCAACCTCGGGCTCGACTTCGTAGAGCCGTTCCCCAAGGAATTCAACCGTGGGACGCAAGAAGGGAAATGAGGGGCCCATTTTCGCCCGCCCTTCATCGTTTCCCTCATCCCAATCAAGCGCGGCCCATCCCCGCGGATCTGCCACCTCTCGATTCATTACCGCTATGGCATCGAGGCGCCAATCCCTGTGCAGGCGAGGACCAGTCCGTATAAACACGTACTCATCC
>NZ_JBVIHP010000478.1:0-1044 GCF_055570235.1 Streptomyces sp. NPDC031274
CCCGGGCTCCGTGCACGATCTGCTGAGCGACCCGAACCGTGCGTTCACCCCGCACGAGGTGCTCGCGTACGGCTACAAGCACAAGAACACCTTCGCGCCGGGCAAGCAGTTCCAGTACTCCAACAGCAACCTGATCCTCCTCGGTCTGGTGATCGAGAAGGTCAGCGGCCGCCACGCCGCCGACTTCATCGACGAGGAGGTGCTCCGCCCGGCCCACCTCGAGCACACGCTGTTCCCCAGCGGCCCCGAATTCCCCGAGCCGCACCCTCGCGGCTACACCAACCAGACGCTGAGCGGCAAGGTCGAGGACTCCACCGACTGGAACCCCAGTTGGGGCTGGACGGCCGGGGCGATGATCTCGAACATGCACGACCTGCACCGCTGGGCCAAGATCGTCGCCACCGGGAAGCTGCTCAGCCCGGAGACCCAGAAGCAGCGGCTCAAGATGCTGCCGACCGGTCACCCCGGTACGAGCTACGGCCTCGGCATCTTCAAGAGCGGCGGCTGGATCGGGCACAACGGCTCCATCCCGGGCTACGAGAGCGTGACGGTCTACCTTCCCTCGCTGAAGGCGACGTTGGTGCTGCAGCTCAACACCGACATCACACATGACGGCCAGGAGCCGTCCTCGCTGGTCGCCCGGGCGATCACCGAGATCGTCACCCCCGACAACGTCTACGACCGACCGGTTCCCCTGCGCTAGGCGCGCTAGGCAGGTCGACGCCGGGGGCAGTCCGGGCGCCGGCCTGCCCCCGGCCCGGGCCTGGGTCCGGCCGTGCGCTCCCCCCGTCCGCACGGACGGACACAGGTCCGGGCACGGGGTTCAGTTTGGACCATCGGGCGCTCCGATTGGAAGAACTTTCTAGAAAGCTGTACTGCTGGGGTCTGGTTGGTGTAGGTGGGTTGGGCGTGGGGTGGGGTGTGTGGGTGGGTGTGGTTCTTCGTGGGGCCTCAGCGTGCGTATGAGCCCAGGCCGACCAGGCAGTAGACGTACTCGTTGATGGTCGAGCCGTTGAGGGTGTAGCGGTACGAGAAGGCGTACTG
>NZ_JBVIHP010000479.1:0-1043 GCF_055570235.1 Streptomyces sp. NPDC031274
TGCAGACCAACGACGGTGACGCGTCCTACAACCCGCCGACCTACCAGATCGACCTCCGCGAGGCGATGCGGGAGTCGGTCAACTCGGCCTACGTACAGCTCGGCATGGACGTCGGTCTGGACAAGGTGAAGGCAGCGGCCGTCGACTCCGGTCTCAAGGAGAACAGCCTGGCCAGCGCCAATTACCCGTCCTTCTCGCTCGGTACGTCCTCTCCGAGCGCGATCCGTATGGCCGGCGCTTACTCCACCTTCGCGTCCAGCGGCAAGCAGAACGATCCGTATTCGGTGAAGAAGGTCGAGCACAAGGGCAACACCGTCTTCCAGCACAAGTCGCAGCCCAAGCGAGCCTTCGATCCGGAGGTCGCCGACAACGTCACCGACGTGCTCAGGACCGTCGTCGAGAAGGGCACGGGTACCTCGGCCCAGCTGAGCGGCCGCCAGGTGGCGGGCAAGACCGGTACGACCGACGGCAACAAGTCCGCCTGGTTCGTCGGGTACACCCCGCAGCTCTCGACCGCGATCAGCATGTACCGGCTCGACGACAACGAAGGGAACAAGAAGCGCGAGTTCCTGGAGATGTTCGGCACGGGTGGCGAGGAGAAGATCCACGGTGCCTCGTTCCCCGCGCAGATCTGGAAGGACTACATGGAGCAGGCCCTCAAGGGCGCTCCTGTGAAGAACTTCCCCGTGCCGAAGGAGATCGGTTCGGTCGTCGGCGAGACTCCGCCGCCGGCCCCGAGCCCGACCCCGACGGAGACCGAGGAGCCGGAGGAGTCCGCCTCGCCGAGCCCCACGGACACCGGACCGTCACCGAGCCCGTCGGGTAGCCCCGATCCCGGTGAGTCCTGTGCCGACTGGGACTGGCAGTGCAACAACAACGGCGGTACGTCGGACGGTGGGACCACCGACGGCAGCACCGGCGGGGAGTCACCACCGGCCACTGAAGAACCAACGGGCGGCGGAGGCAACAACGGCAACGGCAACGGAGGCTGGTTGGGGGGCCCGTCAGGCTGATCGACTTCCCCGTGCGTGTGTTTCACGTGA
>NZ_JBVIHP010000480.1:0-1043 GCF_055570235.1 Streptomyces sp. NPDC031274
GCAGGAGCCCCGAGAGCATGAACTCGCTCGTGCCGAGGGCGAAGACGGCCAGGCCGAGGATGTAGACGGCTACGGGCATGCGGGTACGGCTTTTCCCTGGCCTGGGGGCCTTGGAGGCAGGGGCCTTTGGGTCAGGTGTCGGCATAACAGTGGTCAACGCTGGGGTGAGGCCTGGCATTCCTGGTGCGGGGCGGGGCTTGTCCGCCTGTGGGTGCGGTGCCGTGCCGGTATGTCCGTCCTCGCTATCGTCCGGTGGCCGTGCTGCTTCTTCGGCTCGGGAGTGCTGGGAGCCGTGCTCCGGGCGGACATACCGCCACGTCCCCTCGCGTGCGTTGCCGGCTGCGGGTGCGTGCGTGCTGCGGTGCGGGTCCGTCTGTGGGTGCGGTGCCGTGCCGGTATGTCCGTCCTCGCTATCGTCCGGTGGCCGCGTTGGTTCTTCGGCTCGGGAGTGCTGGGAGCCGTGCTCCGGGTGGACATACCGGCACGTCCCCTCGCGTGCGTTGCCGGCTGCGGGTGCGTGCGTGCTGCGGTGCGGGTCCGTCTGTGGGTGCGGTGCCGTGCCGGTATGTCCGTCCTCGCTATCGTCTGGTGGCCGCGTTGGTTCTTCGGTTCCGGAGTGCGGGGAGCCGTGCTCCGGGCGGGCATACCGGCCCGTCCCCTCGCGTGCGTTGCCGGCTGCCGGGTCATGGGCGGGCGGGAGACGGAGCGGCGGTTCTGTTCGGGGTCAGCCGCGACGCAGGTACGTGTGGAGATTCTCGCGGTCCGAGGCGCGGACGTAACCCGCCCTGGTCACCACCGTCTGTGAGGCCACGTTCTCCGGTTCGATGACGGCCAGGAGCGAAGTGAGCTCGGGGTGGGCCAGTGCCCTCTCGGAGAGGGAACGGAGCGCCTCCGAGGCATAGCCTCGGCCCCGCGCCGCAGGCACCACGTCGTAGCCGACCTCCGCCACACCCTCCTCGTCCGGCGGCCCGTGGAACCCCATCCCGCCGACGGCGACCTCGTCCTCCGTGCGGACCAGGGCGAACATGCCCCACTCGGGCCGG
>NZ_JBVIHP010000481.1:0-1041 GCF_055570235.1 Streptomyces sp. NPDC031274
CGAGGGTGTCCTGCCGTCGGTCATCGACGGCGATCTCGGCGCGATCCTCGGCGTCGGCTTCCCCGCTCACCTCGGTGGGCCGTTCTTCGCCATCGACGTCATCGGGCTGCAGGAGTTCGTCGCCGAATGCGACAGGCTGGCGGCGGCCTATGGCGAGGCGTACACGGTGCCACCCCTGGTGCGGGACATGGCGACCGCCGGCCAGACCTTCTACGGAGCAACGGCCGTGGCCTCCCCCGGCGTCGGCGGGCTCCGGACCGCCGCACCGGTCGGCTGACCGGCCCGGGACGCCCCTGGAACCGAGAACCCACGATCACTCCCGATGAAGGGTGTTCAGTGATGTCCACTTCCGACCCCACCGCCCACAGCGAAGCCGCCCCGAGTGTGTACACGCTCGCCGATACCGATCCGGGTCGGCTTGCGCTGGTCGCCCCGGACGGGCACGAGGTGACATTCGGCGGGCTCGGCGAGGCGGGTAACCGGCTCGCCAACGGGTTGCGCACGCTGGGACTGGGTCGCGGCGACGTGGTCGCCGGCGTACTGCACAACTCGGTCGAGTACTTCGAGCTGGTGATGGCCACGGGGCAGGCCGGGATGCACATGGTGCCGATCAATGTGCACCTGACCCCCGGCGAGGCCGGCTACATCATCGCCGACAGCGGCGCCAAGGCACTCATCGCCCACGCAGACTTGGCCGCTGGGCTCGCGCCGGTCGGCAACCAATTGCCGGCCGCCCGCTTCACCGTTGGTGGGGAGGTCGCGGGGTGGGACGATTACGCCGCGATGATGGCGGCCGCCTCACCCAGCCGTCCCGAGGAGCGGTTCGCCGGGTCAATCATGGGGTACACCTCGGGCACCACCGGCCGCCCCAAGGGCGTACGCCGCGGGGGGACTTCACCGATCCCGCCCGAACTGATGATCGCTATGTTCGGCAAGTTCATGGCCCGATTCGACCTGCACCCCGGGCACGGTGTCCACCTCTCGTGTTCGCCGCTGTACCACATAGCTCCGGGCATCATGGCCTCCCAGCTGCTGCATCTG
>NZ_JBVIHP010000482.1:0-1041 GCF_055570235.1 Streptomyces sp. NPDC031274
GGAGAGCGGCGCCGAGGAACCGTTCCGTCCTCACCGCATCGGGTGATCAGGTCTGCGTATCCCCTGGTCGGCCCCACCGACGTACCTACCGTGATCGCGTTGCTTGTGCCGCGAGGACGCCAAGCCCACACTGGAAAGGAGGTGCGCCACCGTGACCGCTCTTGCCGCTGAGAGGCCCAAGACCATGTCTGACACCAAGCCCCAGTCAGCCCCGTCCGCCATCGAGCTGGATGAGGTGCTGTGGCAGGCATGGAAGGCCATGGAACTCCCCGAGGGCTACCGCGCTGAAATCATCGAGGGAGCCGTCGAGGTGTCGCCCACCGGCCGCATTGCCCATGCGCAGATCGTCAACCGTCTGCGGGATGCAATGGCGTCGGCCCTTGCCGAGAGTCAGTACGCGCCCTACAACGACACGAATGTGGTTCACGGTCGCAAGACGTGGATCCCGGACTGCCTCGTCGCCCCGAGGGATCTGGAGCCCCATGTCGACGACGAAGGCATCGGCGTCAAGGCCTCTGGGGTGAGTCTCGTCGTCGAGGTCGTCTCGCCGGGCCACGAGTGCCGCAGGCGCGACCGGGCGCGGAAGCGCCGCGAGTACGCCCGTGCGGGTATCCCCATCTACGTGATCATCGATGACTACGACGGTGAAGGCACCGTCACGGTCCTGACCGAGCCGCGGCCGGAGAAGGCGGACTGGGTGGGCGTCCACCGGGTCCCGTACGGGACAGAGGTCACGATCCCCGAGGGGCCCGCCAAGGGGTTCACGATCGGTGAGGCGATCACGGGGGCGCGGCGCGGCTAAGGGACGCCGCCCTGCGGAAGAAGGCTTTCCTTCGCCAGGGAGTTGCCGCGGTCGCGGTAACTCCGAGACTCAGAGCAATAGCGGCGACAGCCCAGCTGAAGAGGTCAGTCGGCGGATTCGCCGTCCAGTCCCACCAGTTGTGGGGGTACCAGACCAGAAAGAGGACCGAAGTCAGAGGGATGGCCCAGCTGAGTTGCTGCCCCAGTACAGCGGCAGACAAGAGGGCGAGGCCCAGCCAG
>NZ_JBVIHP010000483.1:0-1040 GCF_055570235.1 Streptomyces sp. NPDC031274
CAGAAATTCTGGGCGGAAAAATGGTGCTAATTTATCCATTAATGACTGATCTTGTTGCTTGTCACCACTTAATGCTTCATTACCAAAGCCAGCATTAGAAGTAGCAATAATAATCGTATTTTTGAAATTAATGACATTGCCTTGTCCATCCGTTAAGCGCCCATCATCCATCACTTGTAACAGTAACGTTAATACTTGTGGATCAGCCTTTTCAATTTCATCTAATAATACAATGGAATATGGATTACGCCGAACCCGTTCAGTTAGAGTATTAGCATTATCTTCATAGCCTACGTATCCAGCCGAGGTACCAATTAATTTCGACACAGCTGTACGATCAGCATATTCACTCATATCTAGCCGAATAATCGCATTTTCATTTCCAAACATATCTAAGGCTAATTGCTTAGCTAATTCAGTCTTTCCTACGCCAGTTGGGCCCACAAACAGAAAACTTCCAATCGGCTGATCACCCTCTGAAAAGCCCGCACGGTTACGCCGAATTGCTTTTGCTACCATTTCAACCGCTTCATCTTGACCGATTACCTTACTTTTCAGACGCTTATCAAGATTTTTCAAGCGCTCAATATCATTAGCGCCCATATCAGAAACTGGTATACCAGTTAAACGTTCAACCGATTGTGCCACATCATCAATCGTGGCAGTGATTTTTTCTTTTTTATCCGTTTCTTTAATTTTTTGCTTGGTTTCCTCGATCGACTTCTTGATATCAGCGGCTTTTGTGAAGTCCTCCGCTTTAATGGCGGCCTCCTTAGCTGCCTCTAATTTTTTAAGGCGTTGATCCAATGTCTCAACATCAGTTTGCGAATTTTTAGCCGCTAAATGAGCCGCAGTCATGTCGATCAAATCGATAGCTTTATCTGGCAAAGTGCGTTGTGGTATATATTGGATTGAATAATCCACAGCCGCCTTCAAAACATCATCTGGTAATACAACATGATGATGTTTTTCGTATAGCTCTTTAACACCTTGTAATATACGTAAAGTGTCAGCGGCCGTCGGTTCATTAATCACAACAT
>NZ_JBVIHP010000484.1:0-1038 GCF_055570235.1 Streptomyces sp. NPDC031274
TGGGCGTCTTCCAGCCTCTGCTGGGACGGGATCGGGACTACCCTGAAGTACGGACGTCCTGGACCCCGGCGGACCTGTTGTTGCTCAGCACAGATGGCCGCGGGGAACGGATCCTCTTCGTCCGATCACCCGGCGCATCCCCCTGGAGGGAACTGGGCGTGCCCCTTGTCCGGTGGACAGATCGCCGGACGCACCGCGTCGCAGCCTCCGTCGAATGTATGCCCTTGCCGGGAACGCCCTTGGAGGAGCCGAGAGTCCGGCCATATCCCATGGCTCTGACCGGCGGGTCTCAGGAACCGAGGCGTCATGTCCCTACCGCAGTTGAACATCTACCGGCACGACAGGAAGACCCGGGCCCTGATCACCCTGGCCGGTGAGATCGACCTGGGGACCCAGCCAGCGATGCGCACAGCCTTTGAGCAGTGCTTGCGCGATGGCATGCGCACCATCGACGTCGACCTCACCCCTGTCACCTTCTGCGACTGCAGCGGTCTCAACGCCTTCGTCGAGGCGTTCCTGCGCACCTCCGCGGCCGACGGGACGCTGCGCCTGCATTACCCGCCTCCCATGCTGGCCCGGATGCTCGAGCTCACCGGGTACAGCTTCCTGCTCCTGGGGCTGCCGACCGTTCCAGCCCAGGTTCCTCTCCAGGGCGCCCTCCCCACCAGCGCCCGTGTCCCGCTCACCGTGGCGTGCTTCGAGACGTTGCATCGGCTCGCTCCTGCCGCCCCTGTCGCGCCGGACGGTGTGCTGTGAGGGCCTGGTCCCGGCGAGAAAGGTCAGAGCAGCCCGTTGTCGACAGGGCGGCCGACATGGCCGCGGTGCGGCTGCGTCGGGTGAACCGCTGGCTGGCAGAGGACTTGCGCCAGGACCTGGCGAATCTGTACGTGGCCTCCTGCGAGACCGAACCCGGCGAGGAGTACCGCCGTCGAAGCCGGGAGGACTTCCTGAACGGGATCACCAGTGACATCCGTCGGCCGGGGTTCGCCATGGTGATCGCGGAGGCAGACGGCTTGGTGGGATGCGCCTTCGGATTCC
>NZ_JBVIHP010000485.1:0-1037 GCF_055570235.1 Streptomyces sp. NPDC031274
GAGGCGCTGTGCGGGTACGACCCTCGGCCTGAGGAGTTCCTCGCGGGGTTCGAGGGCGGGGCTGACTCTGGTGCTGGTGCTGGTGGCGCCGGTGGTGGGCCCGATGCGGATCAGCCTGACGGAGCCGATGAGGCCTATGAGGTCAATGAGGCCGAGGAGAGCGGTCGTTCGCGTGGGCATGCCGCGATCGAGGCCGCCCCGCCCACGGAACCCGAGGGCGATCCGCGGGCCGCGCGGTCCAGCGCCATAGCCGCCTATCGCGCCGGGGCGCGGGCCGCGGCGCGGGTGAGGGGGGACGAGGGCCGACGGAGCTCGGCGTCGACGGGTGCGGAGTTGCCGGGGCCTAGGGACGGCGCGGCGGGGGTCGAGGGATCCGACGGATACGAGGGGTACGAGGGGTACGCCGAGGAGGGGCCGCGCCGGAATGGCGCGGAGGGCGGGAGCGGTGGCGGCAGCCGTAGCGGGAGCGATGGTGAGGCCGGGGCTGCCGGGCGGATCCTGGATCCGTATGGCGTCGGGGGTACGAAGCAGTGGCACGGGGCCGTGCCGAGGGGCGGGGGCGCGGAGCTGGGTGGCACGCGGCCTGAAGAGGGCGGGCCTGGCCGGGGGGCCGGGCGTGGGTTTGACGGGCAGAGCTTCGACGGGCCGGGCTTTGATGGACAGGGCTTCGATGGGCCGCCGGGCTTCGAGGAGCAGGGCTTTGGGGCCGGGCGTGGTGAGCTGGGCCCCGCGTCTGGTCGCGGAGGACAGGGTTCTGGGTCGGGCCACGGTGCCCCGGGCTCTGGGCCCGGCCGTGGCCCGGCCGGCGCGCCGGGCTCCGCACTCAGCCACACGACGTCCAGTCACACGACGCCCAGTCATACCACTCCCAGTCACACCACTCCCAGCCACACCACTCCTACCCCCGCTCCCGCCCCCTCCGCATCCACATCCGCACCCGCATCCGGCCACAGCTACTGGGACGCCCTCGTCGCCGAGCGGAGCGGGGCCCGGCGTGGGCCCGCCACCGCTCTTGCCGCGGAGCGGGCCCGGCACGC
>NZ_JBVIHP010000486.1:0-1037 GCF_055570235.1 Streptomyces sp. NPDC031274
GCCGCGGCGTCCCCCGCACCCAGGTGGCCGGTGTCGCGGCCGTAGTCCACCGGAGGCACGGGCACGCACTAGGCGAGCACCCCGATCCAGGACTCCTGGAGCGTCTTCAGGCCGAAGCGGGGCAGCACCACGCAGCGCAGCCGCGGGTCCTGCGGGCTCATTCCCGCGTCGCGCAGCGCCTGGGCGACCACGGTGCGGATGCTGCGCTCATTGGCCGCGACGAAGCCCTCGTTGCCGTGCCTGCGCAGGTAGGAGCGCTTGGTGGCACGCATGTTGACCTGCTCGCGATGGCTGCGGGGCGCGGCGGCGAACGGGTCGCCGCTGCGGTGCATCGACTCCAGGCCGGGGGCCGCGACGGTGGCAAGGGCCCGCAGCAGCAGAGCGTCCCCGGGGCCCGCCGGGGTGCGGACCAGCAGGGCGGTGCCGCCGTCGCCGTACGCCACTCCGTAGTCCCCGGCCCACCGGTCGAAGCCGGGAGCGGCGAACCGGTCGCCCGTGGTGACCAGGCCCCAGGCCGTGCTGTCCTGCGTGCTGTCCTGCGTGCCGTCCGTCGCGCCGTCCGCCGTGCCGTCCGCCCTGCGCGACTGACGGTCGCGGAGCCAGGACGTGGCCATGTCGAGGGCCGCCGCCCCGCCGTTGCACACCTGCTGGATACCGACCGGCAGGGCCCGGGCGGCACCGAGCTCCGAGGCGATGTAGTGGGGCGGCGACCACAGGTCGTGCCCCTGGTAGTACATCCACGCGTGGCAGAGCACGTCGAGCCGCCCGGGGTCGGTCCCGGTGGCGGCGAGGACGGCACGCGCGGCGCGTACGGCCATGTCGGGTGCCGGGGTGTCCTCGGCGGCCGGCAGCGTCTCATGACCCAATTCCCGTGCCGTACGGGACTTCATCCGCCCGCTGTCCACCGCTGCGGACGCGTGGGAAGCACCGTCGGGCAGCCAGCGCGAGGCGGCCGCAATGCCAACCGTCTCCCTGGGCGTCGACGGACCGAATTTTCTCATCCGGACATGGTGCACGACTCCGATAGACCTGAAGTG
>NZ_JBVIHP010000487.1:0-1036 GCF_055570235.1 Streptomyces sp. NPDC031274
TGGTCGGGTGTAAGAGGGGCTCCCTAGATACCCCACTTACCCACCACGGCCACGGACTCGTCGGAGGTCCCCGGCACCGCGTCGAGCGCCTCCAGGTCGACGGGATCGGAGCCGCCCAGCCAGGTGAGCGGCGTGACCTCGGCGGCCTGGCCGGGGCGGTGGGCGACTTCGGCGATGCGGTTGTCGCCGGGCCGCTTGTTGTCGCGTACGACGAGGGTGCGCAGAGCGTCACCCGAACGGGAGGTGACCGCGAGGCCGCTGATGCCGGACTTCACGTCGTCCCCGACCCGCTGCCATGCGGCGGCCTGCGGCTGCGCCGTGGACAGGCCGGTGGTGAACGCCACGGCAACTCCCGCGCCGAGTGCGGTCATTGCGGTCAGAACGGTCTTACGCATGGTCAGGGACCTCTCGCTCGGTGCGCGACGCGCGTAGATTCACGGCTGGCCGGACCGTAGTGGCCCGGCCGGACGTGAGGCAAGTGGGGGTACCCGGACTGGTCTAACGGGTGGTGCGCGCCGTCGCGGGCTCGCGGTGCTTCCGCTCGGCGGTATCGGTGTCGATGTCAGGGTCGGTGTCATCGGTTGCGGTCGTCCCGTGCGCGGGCCGGAGCAGCGTCGCCGCCAGGGCGAGGCCCGCCGCCGCGATTCCCGTGGCCACCCAGAAGGCGAGGCGGTAGCCGTCGGCCGTGGCCGCCACGGTCCGCTCGCCGTCCGCGAGCAGGCCCTCCGTGCGGCTCGCGGCCAGTGTGGTCAGGACGGCGAGACCCAGTGAACCGCCCACCACCTGCGTCGTGCTGAAGAGTCCGGAGGCCAGTCCCGCGTCCTCCTCGCGCGCCCCGGCCATCGCGAGCCCCGTCACCGCGGGCATCGCCGCCGCGAACCCGGCGCCGAGCAGCAGCATAGGGGGGAGCACGTCGACGACGTACGAACCGTCGGCGGGCAGGCGGCCGAGGAGGGCGAGGCCCGCCGTGATGAGGACCAGGCCCGCGAGCAGTGAGCGGTAGGCGCCGAAGCGGCCGATCAACTTGGCGGACAGG
>NZ_JBVIHP010000488.1:0-1035 GCF_055570235.1 Streptomyces sp. NPDC031274
GACTTTCGGCATCGAGGACGTCTCGGTCCCCGGCGACGACCGCACCATCCGGGTCGTACTGATGCAGACGTTCATCCCGGTGCCGGGCCAGGAGGGCAAGGTCGCACTGGTGGCGGGCAGCAGCCAGGTCCTGGACCTGGCGGAGTCGTTCTTCGACATCTTCGACGCGGTGACGTCTACCTTCCGCTTCGCGGAGTAGGGATGGCAGGGCCCTGGGCCTCTGTCCTGCTCGCTGCGACTCTGAGGTACGGATGTGTCCTATGCCGCTGAGGAAGATGAAGGGGCCGCGCAGGCAGCGTGCGCCGGGCGAAATCTTCGTGCTGCGACTGGAGGACCAGAGCCATCGCTTCGGTCGAATTGTCAAGATGGGGGAGACGACTCGGGAGGCGCGGTTCCCTGGCGGCATCCTCGCGTACATCTACGACGTTCCGTCGGCCGATCAGACTCCTGATCTGACGCAGCTCACGCCTGACCGGCTGCTCATGCCGCCCTTCTTCACCCTGGGCTGGGTCTGGTACAAGGGCTACTTCCGTACGGTGGCGCACGCGGAACTGACGCCGGACGATCTCCTGAAGCAGCACTGCTTCTATGACGCGTACCCCAAGGCTTACGTCGACGAGAATGACCGCCGCATCTCCGAACGCGCCGACCCCTGCGGCGTCTTCGCCCTGTCCAACTTCGAATACTTCCAGCACGAAGTCGACTCGGCGCTGGCCGGTAATCCCGTGGTGGGAAACCTGCGGGCGGAGAAGTAGGAAGTCCAAGTCCTTGTTCTCGCCGGCGAAGCTCAAGGCCGTATTGGCCCCGGTCGTCAAAGCACTGGTCGCACAGGCGCCCTGCCCGCTTGCGAGGCGTTGGCCCTGCGTTTGACGGAGGGGCACCCATGTGGGGTGCCGAGACGTGGACGTACGACATCGTTGAGCGAAGCTGGATCTGCGATGGGGAACACAGCCCGCGGCAAGTCCCTCCTCGGCGAGTACCTGCCCGACGTGCAGCGGACCTCGCTGGAGGCGGTGCTTGCCGGGCATAGGCCGG
>NZ_JBVIHP010000489.1:0-1034 GCF_055570235.1 Streptomyces sp. NPDC031274
GCCTGGAGCTGTTCGATGGCCCGGCGCACACTCTCCTCGACCTCCGGGCTGATCCGCTCGAAGTAGTAATTGCGCGGCACGCCCACCCGCAGCCCCGACAGGTCACCCGCCTCGGAAGAGGCCCGGCCGACCGGAGCGGCGGCGCCTCCCGCCGGGTCGCGCCGGCCCCGTCCCACCAGTGCGGCGAGGACGAGCTCGGCGTCCCGCACCGTACGGGTGAGGGGACCGACATGGTCCAGGGACCAGGACAGGGACGTCACACCGTGGCGGGAGATGAGGCCGTACGTCGGCTTGAGACCCACCACGCCGTTGAGCGCCGCGGGCACCCGGATCGATCCGCCGGTGTCGGTCCCCAGCGCGAAGATGGCCTCTCCCGCCGCGACGGCGACGGCCGAGCCTCCGCTCGACCCGCCGGCGACACGACTGTGGTCCCAGGCATTGCGCGTCTGAGGGGTCGTCAGCCCGTAGGCGAACTCGTGGGTGTGGGTCTTTCCGAGCAGCACCGCACCGGCCGCGGACAGGCGCGCGGCGACGACACTGTCCCCTTCGGCGACATGGTCCGCCCTGACGCGCGAACTCGCCGTGGTGGGCATGCCCTCGGCGTCGATCAGGTCCTTCAGACCCATGGGAATTCCGTGCAGCGGGCCGCGCGACCGGCCCCGGGCGATCTCGCGCTCGGCCCGGGCCGCAGATTCCCGGGCGGAGTCCGCGGCGACGGTGACGTAGGCCTGAAGACGCGCCTCCACCGCCCCGATGCGGTCCAGCACCGATTCGGTCAGTTCCACCGGGGACAGCTCGCCCGCGGCCACGACGCGGGCGGCGTCGGCGAGCGACAGCTCAAAGGGCCGCATCGGCGTCCTCCTGCCCGACCGTGCCGGACGCCGTGCCGGACGCCGTGTAGGACATCGCGGGAGGTGTGTCCCCGAAGTCCAGTTCGCGCAGCATGGCGATGACGGAGTGGATGTGGTTGGCGGTCGACGCCACCACCTCGTGACGGTCGCCCGCCAGCGGCAGGCCCGCTCGGAGCGCCCCTC
>NZ_JBVIHP010000490.1:0-1033 GCF_055570235.1 Streptomyces sp. NPDC031274
CGGACCGCAGTCCTCCAGACGAACGACACGAGCGGCCTCGCCCCACGGCATCCGCTGTTCTCCACCGTACGGATCCAGGAACCGGGCGCTGTATCGACAGGGATCAGCGACCGCCGAATGCGCCAAGGAGCCTTGCTGCCACATGCACCTTCAACCGATGAGCATCCATCAGGTAATGGCCACGTGACGACCTGCTCCCTCACACGCATTCCAAGCCCTGCTCAGCGAACGCGTGCCGGCGGATCTGACGGCACGGGGCAGCCGCCTGCTGGGGGACTGGTCCAACACCAACGCCGGTGATTCGAGCGGTCGCCGCGTACGGCTATCGTCCACCAGGACGTCCCCGGTGGGAACACGCCGCCGCGTCGATGTGCAGCAGGGAGCGCGTCATGGTGCGGGACGGCGCGGACAGCTCCAGGGCGCGCTGCTGGCTCTCGTTCGGGCGGCGGTGTCTGCGAGCGTGGTGAAGGCGTGGCTGAGGCGGACGTGGTGCTTCTGCTCGCCGTACGTCAGCCACGTGTCTGACCGCTCGCCCTCGGGGAGCTGCTCCATGAGGGCGCCGGCGAGTGCGGCGTGGGCCTGCTCGGTCTGTTGGTGACCTGCGGCCTGGCGGGCCTGGTCGGCGAGGCCGGCCCCCGCCCTCGGGGCGCCGTAGTTGAGCGGCCCCATGGCTTCCCGGGCAAGCCCCCAGGCGTGCAGCTGGGAATTGCCGGATTCGGCGGTGGCGAACCAGGCGCGGGATTCCCGGCGGCCGCCCAGGCCGTACAGGACGATCGCGGTCATCCCGGCCGTCTGTCCGGCCGTACGCACAGCCGCGATCCTACCGACGGTGGGCTGCGGGACGGTGAGCAGCGGGCGCAGACCGGCGAAGTCGGCGATCAGGTCGGCCAGGACGCGGGTGGGCGCTTGGCCGTGGTAGCCGTACCCGTAGCTTCTCGGCTGCGGCCTTCGGGTCGGCGAGTTTTGATGGTCAAGCCGTATTTATGCGGCTCAAGTCGAGCGGAGTCGGGAGGGTCATGCCCCACGAGACGAT
>NZ_JBVIHP010000491.1:0-1033 GCF_055570235.1 Streptomyces sp. NPDC031274
CGAGGCCGTCGACGTACGCGCGCAGGGACGGCTCCCCGTGGCCGCGGGCCAGCGTCAGGTGCGGGCGGTAGTGGCGGTGCTCCTCCATGGTGATGCCGGACTTGCGGGCCGCGGCGTCCGCCCGCTGGGCGAGGAGACGCAGGGCGTCCACGTCACCCGCGGCCCCGGCCCACAGGGCTCGGTCGCCGAAGTGGCCTGATCCCCGGAGGGAGAGCGGGAAGGGAGCGGTGCGGTGCGCGGCACGCTCCAGGCGGGTGGAGAGCTCGGGCACCGTCTCGTCCGGTACCTCCGCCATGAACGCCAGGGTGAAGTGCCAGCCCTCGCGGCGTGTCCAGCGGAGGTCTTCGGCGCCCGGCAGGGTCTTCAACTTGTCCACTGCGTGGGTCAGTTCGTCCGCCGAAGCTTCGGGCGGCAGCACGGCCGCGAAGAGTCTCATGGGGGGAGTCTCGCCTCCGGCGGGGTCTTTCCCCAACCCCGCCCCTTCCCGGCT
The DNA here is from genome assembly GCF_055570235.1 of Streptomyces sp. NPDC031274. NCBI lineage: Bacteria > Bacillati > Actinomycetota > Actinomycetes > Kitasatosporales > Streptomycetaceae > Streptomyces > Streptomyces sp. NPDC031274. The sequence continues at coordinate 491 of NZ_JBVIHP010000491.1, forward strand.
GTGACATCTGCGGCTCCGCCGCGGGCCGCTCGGCGCGGGGGCCTTGGTTGCCGCCATCACCGGCTCCGCCGAGTTCGTCCTCAAACGCCGGACGGGCTGAAAGACCCTGGGCGAGGATGGGCGCATGGATCACATAACCATCCGCCCCGCCGGCCCCGACGACATCCCCACCGTCCTCTCCCTCTTCGACGACGCCGTCGCATGGCTCGTCTCCCAGGGACGCACCGGACAGTGGGGCGACAAGCCCTGGTCGACCAATCCGAAGACCATCGCTCTGGTCGAGAAGTACCTCACCACCGGCTCCGCCTGGATCGCGGAGATCGACGGGGAGGCGGTCGGCACGATCACCCTGACCGAAGGGCCGGGGGCGTACATCGCTCCGGTGGACGAACCGGAGCAGTACATCCACCTCCTGACCTCCCGGCACGGCACCGGCGCGGGCGCCGCCCTCCTCGCGCACGCGGCAGAAGAAACCCGGAGACAGGGGATCTCCCTGCTCCGGGTCGACTGCTACGCGGGCGGTGACGGCAAGCTCGTCGCGTT
>NZ_JBVIHP010000492.1:0-1032 GCF_055570235.1 Streptomyces sp. NPDC031274
CGGAATACCCCGCCCCCGGACCCCGGTTGGCCCCCACATGACGACTGACGCGCACTTCGACCCCCACGCCCTGCTCGCCCGGAGCGACCTCGGCGTGCTGGCCACGATCAAGGCCGACGGGCGGCCCCAGCTCTCACCCGTCATGCCCTCGTACGACCGCTCCGCGGGCCTCATCCGCGTATCGACGACCGCGCGGACGGCGAAGATCGCGAACCTGCGGCGTGACCCCCGCGCCTCGCTGGAGGTGACGAGCCCGGACGGCCACGCCTGGGCCACCGCCGAGGGCACGGCCACCCTCATCGGGCCCGGGAGCGACCCGCAGGGGCCCGAGGTCCAGGCGCTGGTGGACTACTACCGCGCCGCGGCCGGCGAGCACCCGAACTGGGACGAGTACCGCGAGGTCATGGTGTCCGAGCACCGGATGCTGATCACCATGACGGTCGAGAACGTCTACGGCACCAAGCTCTCGTAGCGGCGCCCTCACGGCCTGGATGGGGCTCATCTCCCCACCCGCAGGGCAGGGTTGACCTACGCTTGGCCCTTTACGACGCACGACCGGCAGACCGACACTTCACGACACACGAAATCCCACCCGCAGGGACCCTCTATGTCCATGGAGCCCGTTGTCCGCATCCCCTCGACGCTCGCCGCACCCCTCGTACAACGGCTCATCCGGCTGCCTCCCGCGCAGCCGCCCACCGCGCCCGACCTGATCGCGGCCCTCGCCACCTGGCGCGGCGCGGACGCCCCCGCGACCCCGGACGACGTCCACCGCGCCGCCGCGGACTTCGTCCACCTCGCTGCCGAGGCGCACTCCGCCCCGGCCACGGAACTCAACGCCGTCGTCGAGGTGTTGACCCGCACACTGCTCGCCATCGGTGAACTGGACCTCACGGACGTGGACGCCGTGCGCCTGGGCCCGCAGGACTACGCGCGGCGCTTGCGCGGCGCCGTGCAGGGCGCGGACCGTTCTCTGTCGCCCGGCGCCGCCTGGTTCCACGACGAGCTGCTCGTGGCAGTGTGCCTGCACGT
>NZ_JBVIHP010000493.1:0-1030 GCF_055570235.1 Streptomyces sp. NPDC031274
GTAAAGCTCCGTCGCGGCGGGACACAGGGCCCGCTCCGAGACCGCCACCGTCACGCGATACTCCGGGGCCTTCCGCCCGGACCCGTCGCACGCCGTCTCCCGCACCTCCCCCTGCCCGGCGCTGTAGACGCAGTCGCCCACCACGGTCCGGGGTCCGCCCCCACCTCCGGGGTCCCCAGGATGCGGCTCCTCGAGATTCCGCATGCAGGCGTAGCCCCGCGGCACCTCCCCGTTCCCGTCCTCGTCCACCGCGGGCCGGTTCTCGCTGATGTGGAGCACGAAGTCCGTGCGGTCGGGGCACGAAGGACCCTCCGCGACCTTGCCGTCGTAGCGGGCGATGACGCGCGCCGCCGCCCGCTCACTCGTGCACGACACCTCCGTGAAGGTCTCGCGCCCCCGCGAACTGCACTCGTCCACGGCGAGGAAGACAACTCCGTGCCCTGACGACACCGGCGAGGACGGTTCGCGGTCGTCGAGCTGCCCGGACGAGTCGGAAGACCCCGGGCCGGCCGACTTCTGGCACCCCACCACTCCGGCGAACAACGCCGTCACCGCGAGCAGTACCAGCGTCCCTCTCACCACCACGGACCACGCCGTGTTCCTGCCAAGCAAGGCATGCATGGCAAACCCCCCGATATGTGCACCCAGCGTGACCCGCGCGGGCGGGCGCACGCCAGGTGCGTGGGGTGCTTTGGGCCAGGAGGAGGTGGTGCGCCCGTCGCGCGGCGTACGGATCAGTACGTCAGGCCGTACCCGACGGGGTACAGCACCTGCGCCGGATCATCCGCGCGCTGCACCGGCACGGGCAGCTTCCCCCGCGGCTCGACGCGCCCCGCCACCACCCGTACCGCGGCGCGCAGTTCGACGTCCGTCCAGCAGTACGCGGCCAGTGACGCGCCCACGGACGGCAGCAGCGCCACGTCGTACGGATTGCGGATCGCCACGGCGACGACCGGAACACCCGTCGCCACCAACGCTTCCACCAGCGCGATCTGCGCGCTCCCCGCCCCCACGTTGTACGTGCCCACGA
>NZ_JBVIHP010000494.1:0-1030 GCF_055570235.1 Streptomyces sp. NPDC031274
GCCCTGCCCCGCCGCCTCGCCGATCTGGCGGTTCGACACGGCGGACAGCCCCTGCTCGGCGAAGAGCCGCTCCGCGGCCGACATGATCGTTCCACGGGTCTCCGCCACACGTTCGGCGCGAGCGGTTCTCCCGCCGGCGCCGTAGGTGAGCGGCTTCGTGCCCTGACGTTCGGCCACGTGCGGCCTCCACGGTTCGACGGTGCGTGCTGGCACCAGAAGTCAAACCCACTCTCTTCCGTAAGTCAATCAACTGACTTAAAAGTGTGCCGTGGGTTAGACGGTCTGTGGGGTGCGAGGGGTGCGAGGGGTGCGAGGGGTGTGAGGGAAAGGAAAGTCTCATGGGGGTTGAATTTCTCTTCCGTGTCGAGCAGAGCTGGGATTTGGGATTCTGCTGTGGTGTACGCGACTGACGCGCCGTTGCTGCGCGGGTCTCGGCGTACCGGACTGTGAGACGGGGGAGGGTGGGTGGGGGTTCATTGGAGAGTGGTGGGATGTCGAGAGGGGGCCCTGTGCCGAGACGGTTGGAACCGATGCCCCTGACCGGGGATTGGATCGACGGCTGGATTTCCCGCGTGCGGGAGTCCCTTGCCGTCCACCTTGAGCACTTCGAGGCTCGGTTCGGATATCCGGCCGACTCCAACTCAGTTGTAAGTGCTGAGGAGTTCGGTGGTGCGGCGGAATACCTCGACCTCGCAGCTGCTCTCCCCGGCGACCTCGTGCTCCTCTACCGCCATGTGCGCGAACTCAGCCTGCCGGACGTCGGAGTCGGGCTCTTCGTACATTCCGTGCCGCAGACCGTGGCCGGGCTTCGCGGGGACTTGCCCCCCCGGATCGTCGGCGCTGTCGAGGGGCCCGCTTTCGAGGAATCCGTTGTCGTCTTCGGGTCCGATGGAGGTGGGGCGCTCTTCGCGCTCAGGAGCTGTGCGGATGCGGATGCGGGGACGGGGACGGGGACGGGCGTGGATACGGCCGTCTATCGCCTTCCGCCAGGGCGGGTTGAGCTCGGCGTCTATCACTGTGCGGCCGTGCC
>NZ_JBVIHP010000495.1:0-1029 GCF_055570235.1 Streptomyces sp. NPDC031274
GGACGGCCCGCCACCTTGCCCTGGACGCGCTCGGCGGCGTAGGCGGTGGCACGCTGGTAGGCGCGGTCGGAACCGCCCAGGCCCTGGGTGGCCACGCCGACTCGGGCAACGTTCATCATCACGAACATCGCTTCCAGGCCGCAGTGTTGCTTGCCGACCAGCCAGCCCGTGGCGTCCTCGTACTCCAGGACGCAGGTGGGGCTGGCGTGGATGCCGAGCTTGTGTTCCAGCGAGACGGTGGTGACCTCGTTGCGCGCGCCGAGGGTGCCATCGGCCTTGGGCAGGAACTTCGGCACGACGAACAGGGAGAGGCCGCCGAGACCTTCGGGTGCGCCCTCGGTTCGGGCCAGGACCAGGTGCACGATGTTCTCGGTGAGGTCGTGATCGCCCCACGTGATGAAGATCTTCTGGCCCTTCACCGCCCAGGTGCCGTTCCCACGATCCCGGGCGGTGGTGCGGATGCCCGCCAGGTCGGTGCCGGACTGCGGCTCGGTGAGGTTCATCGTGCCGGTCCACCGGCCCGAGACCAGCGGAGGCAGATAGGTCTTCTTGAGTTCCTTGCTCGCGGCGGTGAACAGCGCGTAGGCGGCCCCGACGCTCAGGCCCGGTCCGAGGGAGAAGGCCATGTTGGCGGCGGACCAGATCTCGTTGACGCCCGCGGTCACGACCGAGGGCATGCCGTCGCCGCCCGCTTCGCTGGGCAGGCCGATACCGACCCAGCCGCCCTCGGCGAACGCCTTGTAGGCCTCGGTGAATCCGGGGGCCGTGGCCACCTGGCCGTCGGTGAGCGTGTTGCCCGCCCGGTCGCCGATCGCGTTGAGGGGGTCGAGCACTTCGGCGGCGAACGTACCCGCGTGCCCAAGTACCTCCCGTACGTCGTCCAGAGCGACGTCCCCGTTGGTGACGTCGAGGACATGCTGGGCGTCGATGACCTGGCGCAGCAGGAAGTCGTATTCCTCTACTGGAGCTTTGTAGTCGGCCATGGTCACTCGCCCCCGAGGTTGACGCCGAGGGTGGTGGACAGGCCGC
>NZ_JBVIHP010000496.1:0-1028 GCF_055570235.1 Streptomyces sp. NPDC031274
AGTTTGAGTACCTGCCATCGGCGCGGTGCCAACACGACGACGGCGGCTGAGTAGAGAACCGGTGGCCAGATCCTGCCCAACGGCATGGGCTGTTCCCCCTGGAAGGGAAAGAGCCAGGTCGTCACGGCAACGACCGCGATGGGGGGCATCAGCAGAACAATCGCCTGGGACCAGTCGCGCCGTAGCAGGCTGGCGGCGCTGACAACCACCAGAAAGAGTCCGGCGACAGGGCTCGCCATGGTGGCGAGCGTTGCGCAGCCACCCACGAGCCATGCCGTCCGCGTGGAAACGCCAGCAGGACTGGTGGCCGGAGGGCGTCCCGGACCGGCGCCAGCGCCATACAGCGCCAGACAGGCCGCAAGCCCGAACGCTGCCCCGAGGGCGAAGGTTGTCCGCCCTGAGGCGACGTTGCACCACAGGGCGAACGCAGCAGCCAGAGCGGGCCACAGTGGCCGTCGGATCCCGGCCCGAACGCAGAGTTCGGCGGCGAGCCAGGTAGCCGCGAGCCCAGAGGCCGCTGTGACGGTACGAACTCCGAACCAGTCCATCAGATAGGGCGACATCAGGCTGTAGTTCGCGGTGTGCAGCCCGCCGTACCAGGACAGGTTGTACACCGTCCCGGGGTGCTGATCCACGAATCCTGCCCACGCCACCTGCGCCGCGAGGTCCCCGCCGCCCGTCGCCAGGACCGTCCACCACACCGCATACAGCGGCAGTACGAGGAGGGTGACGAACAGCGGTACGCGGTGACGCCGGTGCCATGGCCCGGCGACGGTTAAGGCGGCCTCCGGGCCTCCGTGGGCTCGCGTGGACAGCTCAGCTTGGGTCACGGGCGCCGCTTCCGTGGATAGTCGTGCAGGACAGGGGCAAGGCACCAGTCTGCTGGATCATCGCCGCACCAGAAATGCGAGTTCACGCCCCGCACTCGAACCACACCGTCTTGCCGACGGTCCCTTGCTCCACGCCCCACGTGTCCGCCACCGCTGCCAGAAGAGCCAACCCCCGTCCACCCTCCGAGAGTTCGTCCG
>NZ_JBVIHP010000497.1:0-1028 GCF_055570235.1 Streptomyces sp. NPDC031274
GTATTCTGGACCGAGTTCTGTCACGGCCTGTGCGTGGCCCCTCGGGCCGGTCCGGATATTCGGGGATGTGAAGGGCCGGTAGGTGTCGAAGTCGTGAGTGACGGGCTGTCGGTGGCTGCTTCTACTGTTGCCTCATGGGGAACTATTTTCAGACCGTCGTCGATCTCGACGCCACGCATGCGGACGCCCGGACCCTGGCAGACAGCGGACTCGGCTGGCTGGTCAGGGAGAGGATAGTTCGGGCCGAGCTCACCGACTGTGTTCTCGGGGCGCCGTCGGGGCATCCGCCCGGCCCCTCCTGGGCCAAGGCGGTCGGTCAGGAGGACTGGGAGCCCAGCGACGGACTCAGGGTCGAGACCGGCCGCACCGTATTCAACTGCGGCCAGGGCGAACCCAGGTTCGCGGTGTGCCCCCATTGTGCCGGTCGGGCGGATTTCTACACCGACCGGCTGGAGGAGATCGAGGGTGCGTGGGAACCCTTCAGTGAGGCCATCAGCGACTGGAGCGACACAGGCAGCGCGGCAGTCGCCTGCCCGCATTGTCGGCGCCCTGGTGACCTGACTGCATGGACCTGGTCGGATGACTACTTCGCCTTCGGGTATCTCGGTTTCGAGTTCTGGGACTGGCCCGACTTCAGCCCCAGCTTCCTCGAAGGTCTCTCACGCGCGCTCGGGGGGCATCGCACGGTCCTCATGGAAGGCAAACTCTGAGGGAGTCGGAGTTCATACGTCCTCCCCCGTTCGGCGGGGGGGGCGCCTCTATGTCCTTCGTCAAGGCGCCGCTGTCGGTTTTGGCGTGATTCAGGCTTGCTGGTGTCATGCGGCGAGCTCGACGTCGCAGGGCGTGCGGGATTCGTAGAAGGTGCTGTCTCGGAGCATGGTGAACGGGACGCTGATGCGTTGGCGGGCGAGGCGGAGGAGGGCCTGTGTTTGGATTTTGCCGCGGGTGCGTTGCTTGTCTTAGCAGGTGCGGGAGGCCAAGTGGGCGTTCATGCAGGCGAAGGCGGAAGGAACATCGCCCGTTGAGCT
>NZ_JBVIHP010000498.1:0-1027 GCF_055570235.1 Streptomyces sp. NPDC031274
CGGCTCGGACTACGACCTCGCCGCCGCCTTGAAGATCAACCGGACGGCGGTGCGGATCGCCCGCAACATCGCCGCCCGCCAGCAGACCGGTGAGGTGGGCTGGGCCCCTCAACTGCGGGAACTGATCGCCTTCTCGAAGATCGCCGATGTTCTCGGCGCCGACGCGGCCTTCGCCAACCTGGTCGGGATCGCGCCCCTGGAGGACCGCGACACCATCGCCGAGATCGTCGCCAAGGCCACCGGGCGCCCGGTCTCCGCCCTGGCCCTGGGCCGCCAGCTCTGACCCGCCCCACCCACCGCCGCCCCTGAGGAGGGATCGAACCGCCATGCCGACACACCCCCACATCCAGCACACGCCGCCCGCCCTGACCTAGGACGAATGGGCCACCGCCCGGTGGGACGACGACGGCGGCCCCGCCTGGCAACCGCCCCCAGCCGCACGCGCGGGGGAGTGGCTGCGGATCTCGGCCGCCCTGACCGAGCGGCTGCCTGACATCGCGGGCCGCCAGGACGTGATCGTCACCTGCGAACCCGGTACCCGATCGGGCGCCCAGGCCGCCTTCTACCCGCAGCTGGCGACCATGGAGATCGATGCCGCCGTCTTCACCCCGCTGAACCCGGCCACCATCAACCCGGTCCAGTACGGCGACGAAGAGCGCTACCCGGCGGCCTGGGGCGCGCTGATCCACGAGGCCGCACACGCCGCCCACAGCAAGTGGATCACCCCACCACCCCTGCAAGGCACGGCAGTTGACGAAGCGGCCCAGATGCTGGAGGAATCCCGCGCCGAGCACGCCCACCTCGCCCGCCGCCCGGGCGACCGCCGCTTCCTGAGGGCCTGCGTCAGCAGCCTGGTCCTCGCCGACATCACCGCCGCGACACCCACCGACACCTGGCAGGCCGCCTTCGCCGCCGGGCTGATCCTCGCCCGCCGCGATGCCGGAATCCTCGACGAGGACGAAACCGAACCCCTGGAGCAAGTGGTCACCGCCATCCTCGGCGAAGACCTCCTGTCCACCCTCACCAC
>NZ_JBVIHP010000499.1:0-1027 GCF_055570235.1 Streptomyces sp. NPDC031274
GTTTGAACCATTCGGGGTCGCGGTCCTTGGCGGGGGTGTCCTCGAAGGTGTCCTGGACGGGCTCATTGATGATCATGATGTGGGTGACCCTCCGAACGACGGTGAGGACGGTCGCAGGACGCGGAAGACGTGCGCGGGCGCGCGGCCCGGTTCGAGGCGCACATAGTTGGTCCTGCCCCAGTGGTAGGTCTCGCCGGTGAGTTCGTCGCGCACCGGCACCGACTCGTGCCAGTCGAGGCCGAGTTGCGGCATGTCCAACGAAACCGTGGCCTCCTGGGTGTGGTGGGCGTCGAGGTTCACGACCACCAGAACCGTGTTCGGTCCTTCCGTGCCGGAGGCCGTATCAGGGGCCCTGCCATGAGCCGTCTTCGAGTACGCGATCACTGCTTCCTGGTCCGTGGTGTGGAAGTGCAGGTCACGCAGTTGCCGCAGGGCGGGGTTGGCGCGCCGCACGTGGTTCAGCCTGGTGATGAGAGGCGCGATGGTGGCGCCGGAGCGCTCGGCCGACTCCCAGTCGCGCGGCCTCAGTTGGTACTTCTCCGAGTTCAGATACTCCTCGCTGCCGACCCGCGCCGGGGCGTTCTCGCAGAGTTCGTATCCGCTGTAGACGCCCCATGTCGGCGAGAGGGTCGCGGCGAGCACCGCCCGGGCCTCGAAGGCGGGACGTCCGCCGTTCTGGAGGTAGGCGTGCAGGATGTCCGGGGTGTTGACGAAGAAGTTGGGACGGAGATAGTGAGCGGTCTCGCCCGCCAACTCCCTCAGATAGTCCGTCAGTTCACCCTTGTCGTTGCGCCAGGTGAAGTACGTGTAGGACTGCTGGAAACCGATCGCGGCCAGGGTGCGCATCATCGCCGGGCGCGTGAAGGCCTCCGCCAGGAAGATGACGTCGGGATCGGTGCGGTTGATGTCGTCGAGGACTTCCTGCCAGAAGACGACGGGCTTGGTGTGCGGATTGTCGACGCGGAAGATGCGTACGCCGTGGTCCATCCAGAACCGCAGCAGGCGTACGGTCTCGGCGATCAGGCCG
>NZ_JBVIHP010000500.1:0-1026 GCF_055570235.1 Streptomyces sp. NPDC031274
CGGGGGCGGTCCCCGACGGCGGCTTCCATGTGGAGACCGTCCTGCCGGTAGAACATCGCACCAGTGTCTCGTGACCCCGGTCGCGACGAGTCGGACCCCGGCGAGGACCTCGTCGGTGGCGGTCCGGCGGTGGACGGACCGCCGGGTGACGGACTGCCGGGTGTTGAGCCAGAACCAGATCTGACCAAGGCCACATTCACTCGAAGATGATTAGCGGGACAAGTCTTAGGTAGACTGCATGACATGGGGTGCAAAGTCGTAAAGGTGCTGGTCGTTGATGACGAGCCCATGGTCTGCGCGCATTTGAGAACGATTCTCGGATCCGCTGAGGATATCGAAGTCGTCGATGAAGCCCACGACGGTGCGGCTGCCGTGGAGAGCGTCGTGCGGCACCGACCCGATCTCGTTCTCATGGATCTGCGGATGCCCGGGGTCGACGGCCTCACGGCGATCGAAGGCATCATGAAACTCGACCAGCCGCCGAAAGTCGTGGCACTCACCACATTCGACGCCGACCAATACGTGATGCGTGCCCTGCGCAGTGGGGCCAGCGGATTCCTGGTGAAATCCACGCCCCCCGAGCACCTCATCGGCCTGGTCCGCGTCGCTGCCGACGGGCACACGGTTCTCTCTCCCGTCGCCATGCGCCGCATCGTCGCCTCTTCCTCGGACGAGGACGCGGCACGCGAGCGTGCCAAGAACCTCATCGGCAAGCTCACGGAGCGCGAGACGGACGTGCTCACCTGCCTCGGCGAGGGCCTGTCGAACGCCCAGATCGCCACGAAGCTGTTCCTCAGCGAGGCGACGGTCAAGGGCTACGTCTCGCGCATGCTCGTCAAGCTGGAGTGCACGAACAGGACGCAGGCGGGCCTGCTCGCCTACGACGCGGGGCTCGTCACCCGCTGAGCGCGGTCGACGACGAGGAGGAAGGCCCCGTCGGCTTCTCGGGGTGGATCCAGGTCTCCGTGGTGGGCACGTACACGGGCAGCACGGATTCGATGCGGAAGCCGCCGCCGGTCGGCCCGA
>NZ_JBVIHP010000501.1:0-298 GCF_055570235.1 Streptomyces sp. NPDC031274
AGAGCCGGGACTTCTACGGTCTCCTGGGGTTCGAGGAGGTCATGAACCTTGGCTGGGTCATGACACTCGGCTCTCCTTCCCACCCCACGGCGCAAGTCACCTTCATGAGCCAGGACAAGACCGCGCCCGTCGTGCCCGACATGAGTGTGGAAGTGGACGACGTGGACGCGGTCCACGCAGCGGTGCGCGAGAGCGGCGCGGAGATCGTGCACCCCTTGCAGGACGAGGAGTGGGGAGTACGGCGGTTCTTCGTGCGGGATCCCAATGGCCGGGTCATCAATGTGCTGAGCCACGGGTG
>NZ_JBVIHP010000501.1:308-1026 GCF_055570235.1 Streptomyces sp. NPDC031274
CGGCGGCCCCCGACGCCCTCAGGCGTCGAGGCCTCCCCGCTTGACCAACTGGCTCGCGATGACGTTGCGCTGGATCTCGTTGGTGCCTTCGCCCACGATCATCAGTGGGGCGTCGCGGAAGTAGCGCTCCACGTCGAACTCGGTGGAGTAGCCGTAACCACCGTGGATCCGCACGGCGTTGAGGGCGATCTGCATGGCGGTCTCGGAGGCGAAGAGCTTGGCCATGCCTGCCTCCATGTCCACGCGACGGCCTGCCTCCGCCTCCTGGGCCGCGTACAGCGTGAGTTGGCGGGCAGCGGTCAGGGATGTGGCCATGTCGGCCAGGTAGTTGCCGATCGACTGGTGCTTCCAGATCGGCCGGCCGAAGGACTCGCGCTCCTGGGCGTAGGCGAGGGAGTCCTCGAACGCGGCCCGGCCGACCCCCAGAGCGCGCGCCGCGACCTGGAGCCGTCCGGTCTCCAGGCCCTTCATCATCTGCGTGAAGCCTTTGCCCTCGATCCCGCCCAGTACGGCGTCGGACGGCGCCCGGTAGTCGTCGAACGACAGCTCGCAGCTCTCCACGCCCTTGTAACCGAGCTTGGGCAGGTCGCGCGAGACCGTCAGACCGGGACCGTGCTCGACCAGCAGGATCGAGATGCCCTGGTGGGCGGGGCTGGCGGCCGGGTCGGTCTTGCACATCAGGGCGATGAGGCCGGACCGGCGGGAGTTGGTGATCCAG
>NZ_JBVIHP010000502.1:0-1026 GCF_055570235.1 Streptomyces sp. NPDC031274
CTCGACCTGAACGCCCGCATCCGCGCGGCGGCGGACCGCCACGGGGTCGTCGTCCTGGACACGTTCCCGCACCGGGTCACCACGGACCCCCGCCTGTGGAGCGCCGACCGTCTGCACGCGAGCCCGCTGGGGCACGCCCGGATCGCCGCCGGAATGGCGGACGCGCTGGGCGTCCCCGGCCACGAGGACTGGGTGCGGCCGCTGCTGCCCCCGCCGCCTCCGGTGTCCACGCTGCGGGCGGTGGCGGCGGAGACGGCGTGGTTCGCGGGGTTCATGGGCCCGTGGGTATGGCGACGCGTCAGGGGCCGCTCGTCGGGCGACGGGCGCGAGGCGAAGCGGCCGGATCTCGGTCCGGTGGCCGCGCCCGAACGGGCTTGACCTCAAGCCAAGTTGAGGAAGCAGTGTGTGCGTGACGGGCGCAGCGCCACCCGTACATCCGCACACGCTGAAGGAGCAGGCCATGAAGACACGCGTCGACGCCACCACCCTCCCCGACCCGGCCCGCGCCGTCGGTGGGCTCGTCTTCCTCAGTACCTGGAGCGCGGGCACCCCGGAGCGGCAGCGGGCGACGGCCGAGGCGATCGCCGAGGCCTGGGGGAGCCGCCCGTGGCCGCACGAGGGCCTGCTCTCGTACACCGTGTACGCCGGCGCGGACGGCTCGACGCTGGCGCACCGCTCGCACTGGCGGGACGAGGAGGCGTACGAGGACTTCTTCGCCCACGGCAGGGACGAGCGGAACTCCGACATCGACAAGGCCGTGCCGGGCATCGAGCGGCTGGGGCTGCACAAGACGCGGCTGCGGGACGGGGTGGCGCGGGCGGCCGGTGACGACCGGGTGGCCGGGGCGATGGTGATCACCGAGGGCGACGCCGGGCCGCCGGAGGCGGTGCCGGGCCTGATCTCCGTCCACTTCCACGTGACGACGGACGGCGGGCGGGTGATCCGCTACGAGGAGTGGGAGAGCGGGGAGGGGCTGGCGGAGGAGGGCAGGTACCGCTTGGCGTACGGCTTCGAGCCGGGGCGCTG
>NZ_JBVIHP010000503.1:0-1024 GCF_055570235.1 Streptomyces sp. NPDC031274
CCCGGGCTGGCGCGCCCAGCCCACCCTGCTGGAAGGCATTCCGGCCGTGACCCTGACCTGGCACGGCGTGAAGGTCCCCGACTGCCACACCCACATGGCCGAGCTCAGCGCCGGATCCGTGGCCGCAGGCTGGCTCCGCCACCTCGAACGCCACCTGGAACGGGACTTCATCGTGGGACGGCTCTACGAGGAGCGCCCCCACACCCGGCCCGGCCGCGCCCTCGCCGCTCTCGTCATCCTCCATCCCGGCGAGAAGCAGACCGGGCGCTGACTCTCACATCTCCTGTACGAGAAAGAAGAGGGCCCAACCGTGAGCGACCACACCCCCGACACAATCCGTCAGATGCTCTCCGAACACCCCGACGACCTCGCCCGCCTGCGCGTGATGACCGACGAGCTCGACGACCGCTATGCGGGTCGCCGCGCACCTGGTCTCTCTCCCGCCCAATACACGGCGTGGGAGTCCGCCCGTCCCGTCGCCGACCGCCAAGCGCACGGCCGCGGCGAGCAGCCGCAGCTCACCGGCGCCTGGTTCCGCCAGGCGCTGGGCCTGTACGCGGTCCATCTGCAGCGGCAACTGGACTGGAACGGCGACCTCTGATGACCGCTACACACCTCGAAGGTGATGCGCCGGCGCGGACGGAACCTGCGCAGGAGGGGTCGTTCGCCCCGTAGGTGAACGAGGCAGGTGGCTCGTGGAGCCCCAGGCAGGTTTCACCGCAGGCGAGTTGTATGTATCGGAGATCACGTTCCGGGACTGGACACCCCCATCATGGATAGTAGAATTAACCCAAGCGGTGAAGGGGGAACGCCAACACCGACGACACCCGCGAGGAATCACAGCAATGACCACCATCGAGAAGCACTCGGCGAGCCAGAGGGCCCAGCTGGCCGCCAAGGAGAAGCGGATCGGGGCGATTCAGGACAAGGGCTACGGGGTCTGCTGGGAGTGTGAGCTCGCCCGCGAGAAGCACTGCCGCATCTGCAAGGGCCCCTGGTGTGCCGCCTGCGGCGACTGGTAGAT
>NZ_JBVIHP010000504.1:0-1023 GCF_055570235.1 Streptomyces sp. NPDC031274
CGGGCACGGTCCTCCGGAGTGGTCATCGCCCCGCTCCCCTCTCCGTCGGCAGCTCCCGGCACCAGCCTCCCCTCAGGAGCAGCCAATGCCGCCACCGGCGCGTACGCATGCCGGGTACGCCGAACGGGTGACCGCGCCCGAGGGGCCGGACCTCAGCTTCCGCCCGCCACCGCCCACGCCGCCACCCTCTTGGCCAGCGCCCCGCCCGCCCGCGTCCACGCGAAGTGGTCCAGAGGGCCGCCCGCCTCCTGCGTGGAGTACCGCAGGCGTGTGACGCGGGCCGCCGGCACCTTGCCGACGAGGTGGTCGAGGGCGGGTGCGGGGGCCCAGGTGTCGCCCTCGACCCGGACCGCGAGGACGGGCAGGCCGAGGGTGCGCAGGGCGGCCTCGTAGTCGTGCGGTGAGCCGGGGGACGAGTAGCGGCCCGTGCGCCCCTGGCGTGCCCAGTCCCGCATGACGCCCTTGGACTGGTTGCCGCCGAAGCCGAGCCGGATCCCGGGCCACCGGCCGAGCAGGGTCGACGTCGCCGCGGCGAACAGCTCGCCGATGAGCAGCAGGGGCCCGCGCACAGGGCCGTACGCGCGGAACCAGACGGAGCCGGAGGCGACGAGGGCGACCCCGTCGACTCCGGGGCCGATCCCCAACGCGGCGTGTACGANCCCCAGTTGGCCGCCCATGCTGTGGCCGAGGAGGTACAGCGCGGGCTCCGGGCCCAGTTCGGCCCGTATCGCCTCGACGACCGCCACGAGGTCCTGCTCCACGATCGTGCGGTAGCCGTGGTCGACGGCGTCCGCGTCCGTCACCCGCGGGGTGCTCTCCCCCTGCCCCCGCATGTCCACGGTCAGGGCGGTGAGACCCTCCGCGTGCAACTGGCGTGCGAACGCGCGGTAGTAGCGGGCGGGGGTGCCCATGGCGGGCAGGATCAGGACGGCCGGTGCGGGGCGGGGCGAGGCCTCGCTCCCGTGCAGCCCGCGGACGGGAAACCGTGCCCCGTCCGGGAGTTGGGCGGTGACGAACACCGGC
>NZ_JBVIHP010000505.1:0-1023 GCF_055570235.1 Streptomyces sp. NPDC031274
TCGCTCGCGCTCAGCACCCGTGCGTGGGCGGCGCCGCATGCCCGGGCGGCGATCGCCCCGGCGAACGTGTATGGCTCCCACAGCACCAGGTCCGGCCCCCACTGACGGGCGTACCCGACGAGGTCCCGGACGAACGACTCGTCGTTGATCACCGAGTAGAAGTAGGGAACGGACAGGTCGTACAGGTTGAACAGGTAGTCCCAGTCGAACGCTTCGGGCCGGGGCAGGTCGATGTCCGCGGAGTACTTCTGGAGTTCCGCGCCCTTCTCCCGCATCGCTTCGAGCAGCCGGTGGTCGTCGCCCACCGGTACGGCGGTCAGCCCGGCCCCGGTGATCGCGTCCGCGAAACCGGGCTGGCTGGCCACCCGCACGTCGTGTCCCGCGGCGCGCAAGGCCCCGGCGAGAGGCACGAAGCCATGGAAATGCGAGGTGTGCGCGAAAGCCGCGATCAGCACACGCATGAACAACTCCCCCAGGGGCCGGATCGATGGACGGGACGTCGCCGATTGTGCCGCGACACCCGGGCCATGAACACGCGGAACCGTTCCCACTGGACCCGGGGACGAGTAGTCCTCGAGCGGGCGGGCGGCGTCCCGTCACGAAAAGCGGCAATCCGCCACGAGAAGAGGCAACAGCAATGGCCGGTCCCCTTTCCTCCGATGCCGGGTGGGACGCGTCACGCCGCCCCCTGGTCGTCGTCCTAGGCGCCTCCGGGTACATCGGTTCCGCCGTGGTGCGCGAGCTCTCCCGCCGCCGGATACGGCTGCGCGCGGTGGCGCGCGGTCCGTTCGCCGTACCGGCCGGCGGCCGGGCGGTGACCGCGGTGGTGCGCACCGATCTCACCGAGGAGGGCGCCGTCGCCGACGCGGTCCGCGGCGCCGACGCGGTGATCCACCTGGTCGCGCACATGAGGGGCCGGGGCTCGTGGCGGGCCGCCGCGTCGGACCCCCGGGCGGAGCGGGTGAACGTGGGTCTGGTGCGTGAGGTGGTCGCGCAGTGCGCGGCGGCGCCGGGCGGGGGCCC
>NZ_JBVIHP010000506.1:0-1022 GCF_055570235.1 Streptomyces sp. NPDC031274
GTTCCTGTGCCAGCACCGCCGCGCCGCGGCGGTGCTGGCGGGCGAGCCGGCGGGTCATGAGGGTGACGAAGGCCCACTGGATGTGTGCTTCGGCGTGGGACATGAGCCGTTCGTAGTCCCTCGCGTTGCGCCTGGCCCGCATCGTCCACGAATTCGACCGCTCCACCACCCACCTCTTTGGCAACAAGATGAAGCCCTTTGCGTCGTCGGGGCGGGGCACGACCTTGATCGTGATGCCGAGCGCGCTCTGGGCCCAGGCGGCGAATTCCGCGCCGCTGTAGCCGTTGTCGGCCCAGACCAGCACGATCTCAGGGTGGGCGGCGTGCAGACGGGTGAGCAGGATGCGGGCAGCAGCCCGCTCCTGGACGTCGGCGGGCGTGACTAGCAGATCGACGAAGAGCCCGTCTTGATCAACTATGAGATGGCGCTTCCGCCCATTGATGTCCTTGCGTTTGTCGTAGCCGCGAGTGGCGGCGGAGACGGTCTCGGCGCCCTTGACGGACTGCGCGTCGATGATCACGCGGACCGGCCAGGGGCAGCGGTCGCTGTTCAGGCGGATGCGGCGCCGCAGCTGGTCGAGGATCTTCGTGAGCACCCCGGCCTTGGCCCAGCGGCGAAGTATCCGAAGATCGTGCGCCAGGGAATGCCCCGAAGTCGGCGGGCAGAGCGCGCCATTTCGCTCCATTGTCAGTGATGTAGCGGATGGTGTCGATGACGCGGCGCCTAGGCCACTTCTCCGGCGCCCCGCCCCGGGCCGTCTGGCAGGCCGGGACCGGCAGGAGCGTCTCCAGCTGGGCCCATTCGAGGTCGGACATGTCCGAGGGGTAGTGGTAGCGCGGCAGCATGGCAGGGCCGGGCCGCGACCGCGGGTGGGGAGGCCAACTGCCGGGCGGTCGCGGCCCGTTGCCTTTCCGTGATGGTCATTCCAGGTGGGCCAGGAGATCGAAGGTGGACTCGATCGCCCTCATCTGCGTGATCACCGTGCGGATATAGAGGCCGTCGGGGTCCTTCTTCTCGTGGGC
>NZ_JBVIHP010000507.1:0-1021 GCF_055570235.1 Streptomyces sp. NPDC031274
GCCCGCCTTGCCCTGCCAGCCCGCCGGGGGTGCTTCGCGGAGGGCGGCAAGGGCGAGCTGGACGACCCGGTCAAGGTCATCGGCGGTGACGGGACCGGGGGTGGCGGCATCTTGTTCGGCTTGTCGGTGCATGCGGGGAACGGTAATCGGGCGGGAGCCCCACCCCCAGCGACTTTCGCGCTCTCCCCCAACCCGCCTATGGACAGGGCGAGTTCAGTGGCACCACCATGTGGACTCCCACATCCCTGAAGGGCGTTCACATGGATAGACGACAGTTGTTGCTGCGCGGCGCCACCCTCGCCGTTGCCGCCCCGCTGCTACCTGCCCTCGCCACCCCCACCGCCCACGCCGCCCGACCGCACAGCCTCTCCCCCCGCCTGCCAAGTCCCGCCGAAATCACCACAGTTCTGCGGCGCGTGGCCGACCACTGGATCAGCACGCACGCCGACCCCGGCGACAACGGATGGGCCAACGCCACCTTCTACAGCGGCCTCATGGCCCTGCACCGCCACACCCACGAAATCCGCTATCTGAACTACGCCCGCGCCTGGGCGGAGAAGCACGACTACGGAATCCGCAGCGGCACGAGCACCCGGCACGCCGACAACCACAACGCGATACAGGCCTACCTCGACCTCTACGAGACCGAGCCGGAGCCCGCCAAGCTCACCGCGTCCGAGGCGACCCTGCGCCACATGCTCACCGACCAGCCCGGCAAGAACGACGACTGGTGGTGGGACGACGCGCTGCACATGGCCATGCCGCCCTTCGCGCGCTTCGCCGGACTGCGCGGCGAGGCTGCCTTCCGGGACAAGCTGCACGCCCTCTACACCCACACCAAGCGTGCCCAGGGCGGGCCCGGCCTCTACGCCACCGACCTCGGCCTCTGGTACCGCGACGACCGCTTCCTGCCCGGCGGGATCCTCTCGCCGAGCGGCAAGCCCGTGCTGTGGTCACGCGGCAACGGATGGGTGGCCGCCGGGCACGTCAAGACGCTGAAGGCGCTTCCGGCCGCTGCCCC
>NZ_JBVIHP010000508.1:0-1020 GCF_055570235.1 Streptomyces sp. NPDC031274
ACCCCCCCCCCCCCCCCCCCCCCCCCCCCCCCCCCCCCAACGCCGCGCTGTGGAGGCCTGCCGTCGTACGGCCGTTCGGCGTCCGAGCCGCACATCTCGGCGCCCAGTTCCTCGACGAGCTTGATCAGGTCGGTCGGCCGGTCGGGGCCCCACCAGTCGCCGAGCAGCTCGGACAGGGACTCCTCGCGGGCCTTGGACAGCTTGGCGACCGCCGCGCGGCCCTCGTCGGTCAGGGTCAGGCCCATGCCCTCGCGCCGGGCGAGCCGGCGCTCCTCGACCTGGCGGGACGCCGCCGTGATCACGTGCAGCGGTACGGTGCTGCGCTCGGCGAGCGTCGCCGGTTCGACATGGCCATGGCGGCTGATCCGCAGGAGGAGCCAGCTGGCGGCGGGCAGCAGGTCGTAGCCCGCGCGCTCCGTGATGCGTACGTAGATCTCGCGGCGGCCATCCCGCGTACCGAGGACCGAGAGCGCCCGCGCCACCTCGTCGTACGACGAACGCTCGACGGGGTTGCTGGCGAGCGTCTGCGTCGTATCGGGCGCAGTGACCGAGCCGCGCAGCTTGTCCTCGCGCAGGAACCAGGCCAGGACGAAGGCGACCAGGGCCACCGGCGCCGCGTACAGGAAGACGTCCGTGATCGACGAGGCGTAGGCGTGCACGACGTCGGGGCGCAGCGCCGCCGGGAGTTCGGCGATGCCCCGCGGGTCGGACGTGAGGGAGTCGGCGCTGACGCCGGCCGGCAGCTCCTGGCCCGCGACGGCGTCGGAGAGCTTGGTGACGAGCCGGTTGGCGAAGATCGTGCCGAAGATGGCGACACCGAACGAGGCTCCGATGGAGCGGAAGAACGTCGCGCCGGACGTGGCGACGCCCAGATCCCCGTACGGGACCGCGTTCTGCACGATGAGCACCAGGACCTGCATGACCAGGCCGAGCCCGAAGCCGAAGACGAAGAAGTAGGCGCTCATCTCGCCCGTGCTGCTGTTCTCGTCGAGCTGGTGGAGCAGGAGCAGGCCGAGCGCC
>NZ_JBVIHP010000509.1:0-1020 GCF_055570235.1 Streptomyces sp. NPDC031274
GCGAGCGCGGCCAGGGTCCCGGCCTGGAAGTAGATCAGGGATTTCAGGCCGACCCTGCCGACCCGGCGCAGGCTGTCGACACCGCCGATGCCGGCGACGATCGTCAGGAAGACGATCGGCGTGATCAGCATTTTGATCGCGGAGACAAAGGTCGTGCCGACCGGTTCCAGGGCGACGCCCACAGAGGGCCAGAGCCAACCGGTCAGGACGCCCGCCACGATCGCGGTCAGGACCCAGAAGTACAGCTGTTTGTACCAGGGCTTGGACGGCGGTGTGGCCGGGGGCGTGCCGGTGGTGGTGGACGCGGTTCCTGCCATGGCGTTTCTCCTCGTCGAGGAACGTGGACGCAGCCGGGACGCGGTGCGGCTTTCCCGGCGCGGGGAATCGGTCAGAGCAGTGCGAGGAGCTTCTCTGTGAACTCGGTGGTCGTGGCGCTGCCGCCGAGGTCGGGGGTGCGGACGTCGGTCTTGGCGAGCAGCGCGGCGATGGCGTCGGTGACGTCCGTGGCCGCCTCGGGGTGGCCGAGGTGGTCGAGCATCATGGCCGCCGACCAGATCGCGCCGAGCGGATTGGCGATGCCGCGCCCGGCGATGTCGGGGGCGGAGCCGTGGACCGGCTCGAACATCGAAGGGAACTCGCGCTCCGGGTTGAGGTTGGCGGCCGGGGCGATCCCGATGGAGCCGGCCACGGCGGCGGCCAGGTCGCTGAGGATGTCACCGAAGAGGTTGGAGGCGACGACGACGTCGAAGCGGGTCGGGTCGAGGACGAACTTGGCGGCCAGCGCGTCGATGTGTTCCTGGTCCCAGGTCACCTGCGGGTGGTCGGCGCCGCGCTCGGCGACCAGCTCGTCCCAGAACGGCAGGGTGTGCACGATGCCGTTGGACTTGGTGGCGGAGGTGAGCCTTCCGCCGCGCTGCGTGGCCAGTCCTCATGCCACGGCGCCTGTCACCGCTGAACCCGTGAAAGGCGGACAGTCGAGGGTGGGGGGCGCCGAACGGTCAGCAGACGCTGTCGGTCGGC
>NZ_JBVIHP010000510.1:0-1018 GCF_055570235.1 Streptomyces sp. NPDC031274
GCTCTGGCAGAAGCAGGCTGTCGACGAGTACGGCTCCGCGCAGATGTTCGACGAGGTGACCATCGGCGGCGGCACGGTCGCCGCCGCGGGCACCAGCGCGGACGCCGGCTGGACGGTCGCGGGCGAGCCCCTGTGGAAGCCCTCGGACGACAAATGCCCGGTCGAGGGCTACGCGGGCAGCGACGACAAGCTCGTCGCGCTGCGCGACTGCGGCGAGACCGACAGTCCTCAGCTGACGCTGCAGACGATCAACCCCGCGACGCGGGCGGTCAAGTCGGCGTACAAGCTCCCGGCGGGCACCGAGTACGCCCACGTCGTCTCGACCGACCCGCTGGTCGTGGCGGCGGACGGCGGTGACTCCAAGAAGGGCTCCTCCGGGGCCTCGGAGTTCCTGACGGTCGACGACAGCGCGGCGCGGGGCAAGCTCCTGAGCACGATCAGCACGGTGGGCGGCAAGTACGGGAAGTACAAGCTCGACTGCCCCGCCACCGAGGTAGCCGGCTGCCAGCAGATCGCCGTCACCAAGGACACGCTCTTCCTGGGCACTTCGGAGCCCTCCAGCCCGTCGTCCGAGGCCGAGAACGACCTGGTCGCCCTCGACCTGAAGTCCGGCAAGCAGTCGGGCAAGGCCGAGGGGGTCGACGGCGGCCCGCTGACTCCGATGGGCGTCGCGGACGACGGCAAGGTCATCGCGTACCAGGAGGCCGACGTGGTCGACGAGGCGGGCGGCGCTGTCTGGGCGCTGGACCCGAAGACGTACAAGAAGACGAAGCTCCAGCAGAACCCGTCCTCGACGTACGAGATGGAGGCGAGGTTCACGACGGAGCGCCGCATGCTCTTCGCCGGCGACCGCCTGTACATCGGCGGCGAGCACGTCACGGCACCGTCCACGGTCTTCAAGAAGAAGCAGCCGCTGGCGGCGGTGTTCGGGGCGAAGTAGGCACAGGGGACCCGCCGGGGACCCGCAACAGCTCGGGGGATGCAGGAGGGGACTGCAGGGAAGTCCCGCGGACACGCC
>NZ_JBVIHP010000511.1:0-1017 GCF_055570235.1 Streptomyces sp. NPDC031274
CACCCGACCCGAAGCCGACTGAGTCGCCCGACTCCAAACCGACCGAGTCGCCCGACCCGACCCCGGAGGAGTCGCCCGACTCTGTGGCGGCTCTGGTCGACGCGAAGGTGCCGACCGATTCGGGCCCGGGTCTGCTGGAGCGGATCAAGGGCGCGAAGCGGCTGGACGTCATCCCGGCGTGGATGAAGTCCGGGGCCGAGTTCAAGGACGCCCTCGGCTGGCTGGCCGGGCACGTGTGGCACACGATCGCGTTCCACGCGGTGCGGGTGCCGTTCCTGTACCTGCCCAAGCTGATCTGGCGCTCCCCGCAAGGCCTGCTGAACACCCTGAGCAAGGCCGGACGCTGGGCCGTGGACGCCGAGGGCGAGCCGCTGCGTCAGGCCGAGGCCCGCCGGGAGAACTCCGAGCTGTACCTGAAGCTGTCCAAGCAGCGCGACCGCCGCGTACGGCTGCGGATGCTGCTCTCCCTGCTCGGCGGCCTGTTCGCCCTGGTCACGCTGCTGTTCGTGGTGTTCGCCGCGTCCGGGATGACGCAGACCATCGCCGCGGCCATAGCGGTCCTCGGCTTCGGCCTCATGGGGGCGCCAGCCGATGCTCCGCTGTCCACCCGGGCAGTCATCAAGACCGAGGTACAGAAGCTGACCGGCGACATGGTCGTCAAGGCCATGGCATCCATCGGCATCGGCCAGATCGCCTCGGCGGTCGCCAAGGGCCAGGACGGCATCAAGTTCGTCGGTCCGATCTGCCGCGAGGGTCCGGGCTGGCGCGCGGACATCGACCTGCCCTTGGGGGTCACCGTCGCCGACGTGGCCGACCGCCGCGCCCGACTCGCCTCCGGACTCAGGCGTCCGCTCGGTTGCGTGTGGCCCGACGCCGACCCCAACGAGCACGAGGGCCGACTCATCCTGTGGGTCGGCGACCGTGACCTGTCCAAGACCGGCATCGTCAAGTGGCAGCTCGCCAGCGCCAAGCGGCACGACATCTTCAAGCGCAACCCGTTCGGGATCGACCCGCGCG
>NZ_JBVIHP010000512.1:0-1016 GCF_055570235.1 Streptomyces sp. NPDC031274
GCGAAGGCGCAAGAGCGCTACGACGCCGCCGTAAGGCTGCGCCGCAACTTTCCCCGCGGGAAGACGCCCACGGAGGCACTGGCGGCCCTCCAGGGCGACGCCGTGGCGACGTTCCGGGATACCGGCAGATGGCCCACAGACTTCACCAAGCGAGCCACGAAGGACCACGCCGACGCTGTGGCGTGGGAGGCCGAACTCGTCGCGCTGAAGCGCGCGGAGGACGAACTCAAGCACGCCGCGGAGGACACGCGCGACGCCCTGGCGCCCGACGTGCTCGCGCACCTGGGCACGCGCCTGACGGAGATCCTCTCAGCCGCGAAGGACGCCAGTGCGGCCCTGGGCGACGTCACGACGGCCGAGCAGGCCATCGACGCTGGCGCGGATGCCCTGGATGCCTGGAAGCGGCTCACAGCGCTTCTGAGCGACTTCCGCAACGTGCGAGACGCCCAATGGCCTGTCCTTCACGCCGTATCGAGTGAGGACGAGCGGGCCCGCATGCGCGGATGGCGCGGACAAGGACACGGCGAAGTACGCAACACCCGGATTGCCGACGTCCCCGCGCACCTCCTGGACGTGATGCGTTCGCGCACCTACTCCATCGAATACCTGGCGTGGCTCGCACGTTCCGGGGCCGCGTACGTACCCGAGTCCTTCGACGACCTGGCGACGCAAGTTGCGGCGTCGACGGAGCCCGTCGCTTACGACGATCGCGGCCCGCTCGTCGACTACACCCCGCGCGTCGCCCCTGAGCGCACATTCAAGCCCCTTGGCACCGGTCGCGACCCGCGGCCGTACATCGACTGACGAGGACCACAGACATGACCCCAGAGGAAGAGCGGGACAGCGCGCTCACCGAACTTGCCCGTCTCCGCGCAGGCCTGGCCGCCGGCCTGGCGCCTGAACATGCCGTGCGCCTGCGCGGCACTACGGCGGAGGAACTGGAGGCCGACGCCACCACACTTGCCACGCTGCTGAATGCTGGCAATCCGACGCCGTCAGCGCCCCGTTCCGGTGGC
>NZ_JBVIHP010000513.1:0-1014 GCF_055570235.1 Streptomyces sp. NPDC031274
CGACTGCGTCGATCTGGCCGTCGAGCTGCGGCAGTTGGGCGGCGCGGCCGGCCGGCCGCCGGAGGTGCCCAACGCCGTGGACCACCGGGACGCGGCGTTCGCGCTGTCGACCCTCTCGCTCCCCGACGACCGTCCCCCGCTGGTGGTGGACGGCATGGCGGCGTGGGGCACGGGCCGCCGCTACCTCAATTTCCTGGCAAGCCCGGACACTTCGGATCTCGCCGAGAGCGGCTACGAACCGGCCACTTTCGCGCGGCTGGCCCAGATCAAGGCAGAGACGGATCCGGACAACCTCTTCCGGTTCAACCACAACATCGTGCCGCGCCCGCTGCTGACCTGACGTCAGTCGGACAAGAGCGCGCATGCGCCAGTCGCACATCCGCCTTGGCGATATCCCGCCGATACGCCCCGCTGGAAGGCTGGGCGGGGAGATTAACCACTGACCCATCAGTTGTCAATTGGGAGGACGTCAATGAAACGACGTGACGTGATGAAGGGGATGGCGGGAACCGCCGCCGTCGCGGCGGTGCCGATCGCTGTCATGCAGGCGGGCAACAGCTGGGTCGACGCGCACGACGGCGCGAACGATCCGGCCAAGGACCAGGCGGCCGGAGGTCCGCGGGATCTGTACACCGAGAAGTACAAGGGCCGCACGATCACCGTGTCCCAGTCCGCCGAAACGGTGCACATAGACGACAAGCCTTTGCACCTCATGAAGTTGGGCGACGGCGCCTACCTCAGCGCGATGTGCCATTACCGCATCGAGTCCACCCCGCTGGCCGCCGGCCGTCAGGCCGTCGACGAGCTGCGCGGGGCGAATCTGCTCCCCACGGGCACCCACCACGCCTGATCCGGGCTCCGCGAGAACCGGGAGACCCGCGAGACCCGAGAGAGAGAAGAGACCTCATGGTGCCCGTCCGGAAGAACCATCTCAACATGACCGCCCAGGAGAAGAGACGCTTCATCCGCGCGGTGCGCAGGGTGAAGGAACTCGGCGTCTACGACGAGCTGGTG
>NZ_JBVIHP010000514.1:0-1014 GCF_055570235.1 Streptomyces sp. NPDC031274
TTTAGGTCGCTCTCAAAGTTAAATTCAGGTTCTATAAGCCTTTATAAACCTGTTTCATAGAAAACCTCTTAAATTGAAAAATAAAATGGGACAAATTTGGGGCAATTATGATATAAAATCATAGCTACGATTTAATCTCATTGCATTTTTTAGTTTATAATATTAAGGAACTAACTATATTATTTTAGAAGATTTGCACAAAAAATAAATTAAAGAGTCATTAAGAATTGAATTAATGACTTTTTATTATGTTAAGTTTGTTTGATGCTTTTAAGCTATATGTTTTTCTCTTTATAAACTAATAATCAGTATTGAGCTTAACAAGGTGCTATACTTAATTTTATGAGATTACAGTCTCTGTTGTGGAATAGAAACCAAAATTGGTTTCTATTTTTTTGGTTGATATTGTAATTTCGAATTAAAGTGATATACTTAGCTCATGGGTGGTTTAGCGAAAGCACCACACCTTCATCATTAGCTACTCAAATGGGGGTAGCTTTTTTAAATAATGTGTAACTATAAACAAAAATCAGTTTGATAATAAGAGTATGGAGCATCTAACGAATAAAAATAAAGAGAAAAAGGCGATTATAAGCTTACTGTTTTTTGGATTTGTAGTAAGTATATTAATTATATACCTAGTAATAACTTTACTGATGTGAGAAAAAAATGCTGTTCGGATAAGGTAACACATTTTTAAAATAATTTATGAACACTAATGTTAAATTGACTTTAACTGATATTAGTGTTATACTTGCGAAGCGGGATGGAGCAGTTAGGTAGCTCGTCGGGCTCATAACCCGAAGGTCATAGGTTCAAATCCTATTCCCGCAATATTTTAAGGGCTTTAGGGAGCCCTTATTTTTCTTATAAAAAACTCACCCTTAAGTAAAAATTTTTTCGTGAAATAGGCAGCGCCTAGAATGGAAGTGAAAAATGAAAACAGGAGATAAAATTACATTATCTAATGGGGAACAAGCAATAGTCGTTTCTGGAGATATTAATCTCTATAAG
>NZ_JBVIHP010000515.1:0-1013 GCF_055570235.1 Streptomyces sp. NPDC031274
ATGACGCTGCCTTCGGCCGGGAGCTCGGCGAGAGCGGCGTGGGCGATGCGGTCCTTCTCGTCGGCCGCCGTTCCCTCTCGCTCCGCGAGGTCGGGCTCGAAGTCGAGGCGTCCTGCCGGTATGGCACCGCCGTGCACGCGGCGCACGAGGCCTGCGCGGTCCAGGGCCTTCAGATCACGCCGGATGGTCTCGGCGGTGACCTTGAACTCCTCGGCAAGCGACAGCACGTCGACCCGCCCGCCGTCGCGCGCGAGCCGCAGGATCTCCTGCTGCCGCTCCGGTGCGTACATGTCCGTTTGCCTCCGCCTGATGCCCGAGCTTGTGGGTTCCCTCGCAGGCTACGGCTGGATTTCCGCAAAGTAAACACGTACGGACCTTTGGCGGACACAAACGGACTTCCGTCCCGGCAGCGCTGAGCGCCGCGACGGCAGAGCAGCCCCCTACGGCCAGCGGAAGCCCTCCAGGGCTTCGATGCAGCGGTCCGCCAGCGCCGCGGGGCCGCCCCGGCCGCCGGCCGGGTCGTCGCCCGAGGCCCACGTTTCCACCGCCACCCGCACCGCCGCACTGGCGACACCCGCCGCAAGCCGCAGCTCCAGCGAAGGCGCCTCCCCGCCGCGGCCCTCTCGTTCGACCAGGACGGAGAGCAGCGTCTCCTCCGAGGCGTGGCAGGCGTCCGACCACACCGCCCGCAGGGCCGCGCTCTCCCCCGCCATCCGCAGCAGCGCCCGCACCCACTCCAGCGCCTCCGCGTCCCCGACGGCGAGCCCCGGGGCCGCGTCACTGTCGGGGACCAGCGCCCTCGCCGCCGCATGCCGCAGCGCGTCCCGCACCGAAAGCCCCGCGGGCGCGCCCCGCACCGCCTGCGCCCACTGCTGCGCACCGGCCGCGAAGAGCGGCGCCACAGCCTCCTCCTTCGTCGCGAAGTAGCGGTAGAAGGTGCGCGGCGCGACGCCCGCCGCGCGGGCGATGTCCTCGGCGCGGGTGGCCCGCAGCCCGTTCTCGACGAAGAGCGC
>NZ_JBVIHP010000516.1:0-1012 GCF_055570235.1 Streptomyces sp. NPDC031274
GTGATGCCCAGGCGGGCGCCGAGCGTGCCGTCGGGGACGCTGCCGCCCAGGCCGCCGGAGTCGGCGAGGCCGAGGAATTCCGGCGGAAGCTGCGTGCTGGTGTGCTGGCCCATGTGGGTTGGCTCCGATCGTGTAAAGGGTGGTTCGGTTGTGCTGGGGCCTGTGCTGGCTGTGCCGCCGGGCTGGTCCATCGGATGGTCAGGGGGCGAGGCGCAGGACGACGGCGGCGGGAACGGAGCGGCGGGTGGGAGGTCCACGTGCCGACGGGACATCAGTCGAGAGTGGTCGTCGCCCCGGACGGGGACCAGTCCGGCGTGTCGATCGGCGAATGGTCCGCGTCCTTGCCATCCAGCCGCGCTACTCGGCGGCCCGCTCGCGCCCGCATCACTTCCGTGTCGAGAGGCGGCTCGAACGTGTTGTCCACCAGGGTGTATTCGGCGGCAAGCCGTCCCACCGGGGCGATTGCCCCGAAGTCGATACGGCCACCTGCGACCAACAGGTCGTCCCTGATGTAGAAGCGCACCACGTTGCCCCACACGACGTGGTGGAGCCCGTCAGGCGCGGAGAAGATGCGGTCGACGGTGCACTCGAGCGCGATGGGTGCGCCCTTGACGCGCGGCGGCTTGACCGCGTCGGACGGTTCCTTCTGCAGGGCGACCGCGTCGAACTCGTCGACGTCCGGCTCGAAGTCGAAGGCACTGCGGTGCAGGCCCTCCACCTGCGGCAATGTGGCCATGTTCGACACGAATTCTCCGGTGTCCCGGATGTTGACGAAGCTGTCCTTCAGCGTCACGCCGTCCGAGCGGGGCTGCATCGACAGCGACACCCGGGGCGGCTTGCGGCCCACAACAGTGAAGAAGGAGATCGGGGCCAGATTGGCCACGCCCTCGGTGGACACAGTGCTGACCCAGGCGATGGGACGGGGAATGACGCTTCCGATGAGCAGCTTGTAGGCGGACTTCGCGTCCAGGTCCGCGGAATCGATGAGCATGCGGTGTCCTCCGACCGGTGG
>NZ_JBVIHP010000517.1:0-1011 GCF_055570235.1 Streptomyces sp. NPDC031274
TTCAGGTGGGACGGCCGGGCGCTGTGGATGTGCACCGGCGAGACCTCGGCGACGGCCCGCAACGCGCGCAAGGAGCCACGGGTGCGCCTGGCGCTGCCGGACACCTCCGACGTGGTGCTCGTGCAGGGCGAGGCGGAGTGCTTCTTGGCCCGTGACGTCCCGCAGGACGCCGCGGACGGTTTCGCCGACAAATTCGGCTGGGACCCGCGCAAGGAGGAGGGCCCCTTCCTGTATCTGCGCGTGACGCCGCGAACGGTGCGGGCCTGGCGCGGCGAGCACGAGCTGAGCGGCAGGGTCCTCATGCGGGACGGGGCGTGGGTGGTGTAGCCGCAGGCCGCTACTTCTTGCGCGGCTGGTTGAACCGCAGCATGTTCCCGGCCGGGTCGCGGAAGGCGCAGTCGCGGACGCCGTACGGCTGGTCCATCGGCTCCTGCAGCACCTCGCCGCCCGCGGCGCGGATCCGCTCGAAGGCGGCGTCGACATCATCGGTCCGGAAGATGACGCCGCGCAGCAGGCCCTTGGCCATCAGCTCGGCCACGGCCTGCCGGTCGGCGTCGGAGGCGTTCGGGTCCGCGAGCGGCGGCTCGATGACGATCTCGACGTCCGGCTGCGTCGGCGAGCCGAGGGTCACCCAGCGCATCCCCTCGAAACCGACGTCATTGCGCACTTCGAGACCGAGCGCGTCGCGGTAGAAGGCGAGCGCCTTGTCGTGGTCGTCGACGGCGATGAAGCAGCTTGCAAGGTTGATTTCCATGCGTATGACGCTACGTACCGGCGCCGGGTTTCGCTTCTCCGTTCCTGATCGGACGGGTGCGGATCTTGGCGATGCAGGCCGGGATGACGGCGCTGTCGCCGTGGTCACGGGCCCGGTACGCGCTCGGGCTCTCGCCGACCAGCTCGGTGAACCGCGAGCTGAAGGACCCCAGTGACGTACAGCCGACCTCCATGCAGACCTCCGTCACCGACAGGTCGCCGCGCCGCAGCAGCGCCTTGGCCCGCTCGATCCGGCGG
>NZ_JBVIHP010000518.1:0-1011 GCF_055570235.1 Streptomyces sp. NPDC031274
AACCTGCGCGGGGCAACGCTCACCAAGGCCCACCTGGACGGGGCAACGCTCACCGAGGCCAACCTGGACGGGGCAACGCTCACCGGGGCCAACCTGACCGGGGCGAAGCTCACCAAGGCCCACCTGGACGGGGCAATACTCACCAACGCCTACCTAAGCGAAGCGACACTCACGGACGCCGACCTAACCGGGGCAACACTCACCGAGGCCCACTTGGACGGGGCGATACTCACCAAGGCCAACCTGCACGGCGCGGAGCTCACCAAGGCCGACCTGCGCGCCGCAGAGCTCACCAAGGCCTACCTGGTCGGGGCGGTTCTCACCCGGGCCAAGCTGCACGGGGCGATACTCACCGATGCCAAGCTGCACGGGGCAGACCTGTCGTATGTCCGAGGGTTTACTCAGCCACTTACAGAAGAGCAAACCGACTTGGCGACCTTACTTCCGCTCCAGCGTCAGCGGCCAACCACGCCATGACTGATCGCATCAGGATCGATGACACACGACCCCGAAGACGCCTGACGCAGGTGGGCGCCCCAGCGAAGATACTGCAGGGGCTCCGCCGTTTGAGGTCTGCGGTAGGCGATCTTCACACCCACCGCAGACCTCAAATGAGTCCCTCATACGACGCGATCAGAGATCAATCGGCTGGTGAAGCCTTGTGCTCGCAGTCGGTCGAACGCCTCGATGACAGACTGTGGCATCTCTAGGGTGATCATGAACCCCTGCTCGGGATAGACCACGAGCCGTTGTTGCGCCCCAACAAGCATGTCGATGACGAGCCGCGCATCCTGAATCGAGTCGGCGTACTCCGCGAACGTCATAGCCGCAGACGCACTCACCCACGTGACGTCTGGCCAGACCTTGCATGCAGTGGCGTAGGCCCGACGCTCTTCGTACGGCTTGCTGACCAGTAGTGCAGACCCAACGGACACCCCGCGTACTTCCAGCAAGGCCCGCGACAGCGCGATGTTTTCGCCTGTGTTCCGAGCCCGTGGCTCAACGAGGATC
>NZ_JBVIHP010000519.1:0-1010 GCF_055570235.1 Streptomyces sp. NPDC031274
TGAACACCCCGCCGTATTCCCGGATCTGCGATTGAAGTTCGCCCCACGAACTATTATTGTTCGTGGGACGAACTACTTTCCTCTTTCGAGATTCTGGGAGTGAGCAGACATGACCAGTACCGTCGCGGTCATCGGTGGAGGCTACGGAGGGTCCGCCGTGGCCAAGGCCCTGGATGCCGACACCGACGTAGTGCTCATCGAGCCCAAGGACGCGTTCGTGCACGCGGCGGGAGCGCTGCGGGCCCTGGTCCGGCCGGACTGGGCGGCCAACATGTTCTTCCCGTACGACAAGCTGCTGCGGCGCGGCAAGGTGGTGCGCGAGCGCGCGGCAGCGGTGGACGCGGGGGGCGTCACGCTGGCCTCGGGCGCACGCGTCGACGCCGATTACGTGGTCCTGGCCTCGGGCTCCGGCTACCCCTTCCCCGCCAAGACGGACACCGACGTGACCAGCGAGGCGCTGGAGAGGCTGCGCGCCACGCACGGTGAACTCGACCGGGCGGAGAGCGTGTTGCTGGTCGGCGCCGGTCCGGTCGGTCTTGAGCTCGCCGGTGAGATAAAGGCGGTCTGGCCGGACAAGCACGTGACGGTGGTCGACCCGGCCGAGGAACTGATGCCGGGCTTTCTGCCCGAGGTGCGCGAGGAACTGCACCGCCAGCTGGACGAGTTGGGCGTGGACGTGCGGCTCGGCACCGGCCTGGCGGAGGAGCCGCCGAGCGAGCCGGGTGAGACGAAGACGTTCACGGTGGGGACGACGGCCGGCGGAGGGGAAGTCACCGCCGACATCTGGTTCCGCTGCTACGGCGTACAAGTCAGCGGCGACTACCTCGGCGAGGACCTTGCCGCCGCCCGCACCCCGCGGGGCGTGCGCGTGACCGAGGCGCTCAACGTCCAGGGCCACAGCCACATTTACGCGCTCGGTGACCTCGCCGACCTGGCCGAGGCGAAGATGGCGGGGAACGCGATGAAGCACGCCGAGGTGGTCGCGGCGAACATCATCGCCCAGGTGCGGG
>NZ_JBVIHP010000520.1:0-1009 GCF_055570235.1 Streptomyces sp. NPDC031274
TATCGGCCCAGCGGGCCGGACGCCCCGAGGCACAGACGCTGACCACCGCGCTCGCGACCCTGTACGTCCACGGTCTGCCGGTCGTCCTGGAGGCGGCCTTCGCCGGGCACCGCCCGTCCCACGTCGACCTGCCGACGTACGCCTTCCAGCGCAAGCAGTACTGGCTCGCCCCGGCGGGCCGGGGGGTGGGCGACGTGTCGTCGGCCGGGCTCGACGCGGCACACCACCCGATGCTCGCCGCGGCCACCGAACTGCCCGACGGCGGCGGCACGATGTTCGCCGGCGTGGTCTCACGACGCACCCACCCGTGGCTCGTCGACCATTCAGTGGCCGGTGCCGTACTGCTGCCCGGCACGGCCTTCGTGGAGCTGGCCATGGTCGCCGGCGACCGTGTGCACTGCGATCGGCTCGACGAGCTGACCCTCGAAGCGCCGCTGGCACTGCCCGAGCGCGGTGGAGTACGCCTGAGGGTCGTCATCGGTGAGCCCGACGAGGAGGGACGCCGCACGCTGGGCATCCACTCGCGGTCCGAGGACGCCGCCACGGACGAGCCGTGGACCCGCAACGGCAGCGGCCTGCTGTCGCCCACCCCGCCGGAGCCGGACTTCGACTTCGCGGCGTGGCCGCCGGCCGACGCCATCCCGGTCGACACGACGGGCCTCTACGAAGGCCTCGCCGAGGCGGGCCTCGCGTACGGGCCGTTCTTCCAGGGGCTGCGCGCGGCATGGCGGCAGGGCGACGACGTGTTCGCCGAGGTCGCCCTGGACGAGGAGCACCGCGAGTCGGCCGGCACCTTCGGTCTGCACCCGGCGCTTCTGGACTCCGCACTGCACGCGGTCACCCTCGGCGGGGCCGCATCGAACTTCACCGGTCCGGGCCTGCCCTTCGCCTGGTCCGGGGTGTCCGTGCACGCCATCGGCGCCGCCACCCTGCGGGTGCGGATCTCGCCCGCGGGCGGCCAGAGCGTGAGCCTCGCCGTCGCGGACGGCACAGGCGCCCCCGTGGCGGT
>NZ_JBVIHP010000521.1:0-1008 GCF_055570235.1 Streptomyces sp. NPDC031274
TCAAATCGGTGGCGCGCGAAGACCCGGGCGAGGAGACTCGCTGACCATGTCGACACCCCCTCCGACCGGCCCTTTGTGCACGCGCGCGTCCCTCGCGACCGACCTCCGGGAGCTCGGCGTGCACCCCGGAGAGACCCTCCTCGTGCATTCCTCGCTGAGCGCGATCGGCTGGGTCAGCGGCGGCCCGGTGGCCGTTGTCCAGGCAATCCTGGACGTACTGGGCCAAAAGGGGACCCTGGTGGTCCCCACGCAGTCCAGCGACAACTCCGACCCTGCCGAGTGGGAGAACCCGCCCGTTCCAGAGTCCTGGTGGCCCGAGATCCGCGCCTCCGTCCCCGCCTACGACCCGCGCACCGCCCCCACCCGAGGCGTCGGCGTGATCCCCGAGACCGTACGGACCTGGCCAGGCGCCTTGCGCAGCGCCCACCCGCAGACCTCCTTCGCCGCGGTCGGCCCCCGCGCGGCGGCGCTCCTGGAGGGGCACGCGCTCGACTGCCTTCCCCAAGCTCTCAACTCCGTTCGAGCAGGGGAGACCCCATTGGCGAGCGCAGCCCACTGGCCCGCCTGGAGGAATCGGGCTCCCGGGTCCTGCTGCTCGGCGCGGGCTTCGACTCCTGCACCGCATTCCACCTGGCCGAGTACCGCCTCCCCGCTCCCCAGGTCGAGAACTCCTTCGCGGTCATGACCCCGGAAGGACGCCGCTGGACGACGGTGCGGGAGACCTCGATCTCGGAGGAGCGCTTCGACGAGCTGGGCGCGGACTTCGAGCGGGACCGCCCCGTGACGCGCGGCACGGTGGGCGCGGCGACGGCCCGGCTCTTCCCGGTGGCCGACGCGGTCGCGTACGCGGAGAAGTGGCTGGAGACCCACCGCTCACGGGCCGAGTGGGCTGGCTGACGGCCCCCTGCCCGCGTGCCTGCTCCCCCTCTCTAGACTTCCCGCCATGGGAAATGAGTCCGTCGTCCAGGNCACAGGACTGGTCAAGCGGTACGGCAAGAAAACCGCGGT
>NZ_JBVIHP010000522.1:0-1008 GCF_055570235.1 Streptomyces sp. NPDC031274
GCCCCCGAGACCCTTGCCCCCGAAACCCCTCCCGCCAACCTCTCCACCGGCCAACTCGACGACCATGCCCACCACATCCGCGAGCTCATCGTCCAGATGTGCACCGGCGGTGAAGGCGGCCACGTCGGCGGCTCCCTCTCCCTGGTCGACATCCTCGTCACCCTCTACTTCGACATCATGCGGATCGACCCCGAGCGGCCCGAAGACCCCGCGCGCGACTTGTTCATCCTCAGCAAGGGCCACGGCGCCATCGGCCTGTACGCCACCCTCGCGGCCCGCGGATTCCTCACCGAGGAACAACTCGCCACCTACGGCAGGCCCGGCAGCCTCCTGTCCGCCCACCCCACCCGCAAGGTCCGCGGCGTCGAGATGCCCACCGGTTCCCTCGGCCATGGCCTGCCCCTGGGCGTGGGCTTCGCCCTCAGCGCCCGCCTGGAGGGCACCGACCGCACCCACTACGTCGTCACCGGCGACGGCGAACTCCAGGAGGGCTCCAACTGGGAGGCCGCCATGGCCGCCGGCGCCAAGGGCCTGGACAACCTCGTCGCCATCGTCGACCGCAACGGGCTGCAGATCACCGGCACCACCGAACAGGTCCTGGGACTCGACCCGCTTGCCGCCCGCTTCCGCGCCTTCGGCTGGACCGCCCATGAAGTCGACGGCCACAACATCGGCGAACTGCGCGCCGTCCTGCGTACCCCGCCCGCCCCCGGCCGCCCCACGGTGATCATCGCCAACACCGTGAAGGGGCGCGGCATCTCCTTCATCGAAGGCCAGACCCGCTCCCACTACGCCCGCCTCGGTGAACCCCAGAAGAAGCGCGCACTGTCCGCCCTGCGCCGCAGCCGCCGCAAGGAGACCAGCTGATGACCCTCACCGCCCCGGAACAAACGGCAGCCCCCGCACAGCAGATACCCGTGGCGCCCGAGCCCTCAGCCCGTGAGGCCTACCGCGACCTGCTCGCCCGCCTCATGCCTGACAACGAGCAGCTGGTCTGCCTCGACAGCG
>NZ_JBVIHP010000523.1:0-1007 GCF_055570235.1 Streptomyces sp. NPDC031274
CTGGGCGATCTCGGCGTACTGGACGCGAAGGGCGCCCCGCTCGTCCGCGGCGCCCGCACCTCGAAAGCGGCCCCCGGCCTCTACTTCACCGGGTTCACGAACCCCATCAGCGGAATGCTGCGCGAGATGGCGCGGGACGCGGAGAAGATCGCGAAGGCGGTGGCGGGGCGGAGCCAGGCGCGCTGACCGGAGCTGTGGACGGCAGGACCCGTGGACAGCCGGAGCCGTAGGCAGCCGGAGCCGTAGGCAGATCGAGCGAAACGTAAACCTGCTGACGCCCCGAACACCCTCGGCCGCACAAGCCCTTCGACCCCTTGCGGGCCCTGCGATCGCGGCGCGTCCCGCGCGGCACCGTCCCCGTGCAGAGCTTTCGATCATGGTTGCATGCGGCCGTGGACAACACTCTGAGTGACGAAACTCCCGCATCCGGCAACCCTCCGCGACGCACGGTGATCGCCGCGACGGTGGTCACGGCCGGCGCGCTCGTGGCCGCCGGGCCCGCACCCACCGCTCACGCCGCGGGCGCCGCACCCTTGCGGCCCCTCGGCGCGGGGCCCGACGACCCCGTCCTGCGCGTCGACCGCGAGCTGCTGCGCATGAAGCTCGGCCCGGCGCCCAAGCCCGTGCCCCTCACCCTCTCCACGTCGAGCAAGGAAGCCTTCTCGGTCGACGTCTCCAGCACGACGGGACGCACCACCGTGGGGGCGGGACCGAGGGCCCGCCAGGGCGCCAAGGTGACCGTCAAGGTCTCGGCCGGCAAGGACGCCGTCGTCTGGGTGGTGCCGAAGAAGACGGGCGAGCCGTTCGGGCCCGCCGACCAGTTGGACGTGAGTTCCGTGCACGACGGGACGACCGTCGCCGTCTGGATCGAGCCACCCGCCGGAGAGTGGCGGCACGCCGGGCCCGACGACAAGGAGCTCGATCTCGGCATCGTCGCCGTGCACGCGGCCCAGCTCCGCAAGGGGGAGGGCCAGGAGATCATCATGTGGTCCTCGCCCCGGCAGCGG
>NZ_JBVIHP010000524.1:0-1006 GCF_055570235.1 Streptomyces sp. NPDC031274
GGCCCGCCTCTTCGACGACCTGCGGCAGGACCGCCCGGTGACGGAGACGGGGAAGACGTCCCGGTAGCACCTGCACCGGACCGCCTGGCCGGAGTCGGCCGCCGACGTCAGCTCTGCGCGGACCGGGTGGCCAGCCGTCCGACCAGCGACTCGGCAAGGGAGGCCACGGTGGGGAACTCCCAGAGGGCGTTGGGGTCGATCTCGAAGCCCACGTGGTCTTCGACCGCGGTGAGAAGGGTGATGGCCTTTATCGAATCCAGGCCGTAGGCGGACATGGGCTCAGTCGGGTCGACTGCCCCCTGCGGCAGCCTCAACTCCTCGGCCACGTGGGCGCAGAGCCAATCCTGGAGTTCGGCGTAGAGCTCGTCGGTTCCGGCGGCGTTTTGCATGTGAGTCCTTCGGGTGGGTGAAGCAGTACGTCGTGGCCCTAACGAGGGTCCTGGTAGAGGGGAGTCAGCAGACCCTGGTGGAAGAGATCCCGCATTGCCGCGCGGCGAACCTTGCCGCTCGTGGTGCGCAGGACACTGCCGGGCTTGAGCAGAGCCACGCTGTCGACGCTGATGCCGAACTCGCGCCCCACCGTGTGCCGGATGCCGGCCGCGAGAGCGGGCAACCCGTCGTGCTGCACGCGGCGCACCTCGTGCGTGACGACGACCATGGATTCGTCGCCGCCATCGGCGTAGCCAGGACCGCCGAATACGACGCCGACACTGCCCAACTCGGGGTGCTGGGCGCGCAGTTCCTGCTCCACGTCCTGGGGGTAGACGTTGCGCCCGTGCACGATGATCACGTCCTTGAGCCGTCCGTGCACGTAGAGCTCACCGTCGTGCAGTGCGCCGATGTCGCCGGTGCGGAGGTAGCCGCCGTCGCCGTTCGCGGTGACGGCGTCGAAGGTCTCCGCGTTGTCGTCCCGCTGCCAGTAGCCGGGGGAGATGCTGCGGCCGCGCAGCCAGATCTCTCCCAGGGAGCCCTCCGGGAGCACCTCCCGGGACGTCGGGTCGACCAC
>NZ_JBVIHP010000525.1:0-1005 GCF_055570235.1 Streptomyces sp. NPDC031274
CCCTCCAAGGGTTCCACTGTTCTGCCACAGAGACGCCCTGCCGCCGTGACGCCCTGTCATCTTCCACGAGCTCGGCCAACCAGGTACATTATTTTGCATAGTTCAGGGAACTTCATTTAATTGAGTGGAAAAGAGGCGGGCATGGCGGTCACATCAAGCGGACAAGGGCGCCCCCGCTCCCCCTTGCAAGGAAAGACCGAAGAAGAGAGCCAAGTCGCCGCCCTTCTCAGGGAACAGGCGGACCGGGCGGGAATGACCCTCCAGGACATCATCGACCGCCTCACCCCTGACATGCTCGGCGGCCGTCCGGTCCCGCGCATCACCACCATGTCGAAGCGGTTCGCCGGCATCGGCCTGGATGTCAACGGAACACTCGTGGAGGCAGTTCTCAAGCTGTGCGCACCAGCAGACGATGCCGCTGAGCTGTGTGAACGGGCAACGGCGCTACTGGCTCGGGCTGCGGAGGCGAGACGTCGCGAGCGTGCCGACCACGAGCCCGTCGGCGGCAGAGGCGAGTCGGCGGCAGAACTGGCCCACTTGAGGCAACGCCTCACGGAGGCCCAGAAGGCGCTGGATGCCGAACGGCGGAGCCGCCGCCAGGGGGAGCTCGTCACGGCCATGCTGCTGGGGCTTCTCACCGGGCCTTCGGCAACCCCCATCACTCACCAACCGCCCGCCGACGGGCCAAGCCCGGCCGACCTGAGTCAGCGCCTTGCGGGCCTGGAGCAGCAGGTGACGTCTCTTCACGAACGCCTGCTGGAGGTCGGATCCACCGTACCGGCCTCTCGTCCGGCACCCGAGGCACGGCCGGTGGACCGCACGATGACGGACGGGCCCACGACCGGCAAACTGCCGCCGGATCGCAGAGCGCCACTCGCCTCGGAAGTTCACGGGGCAGCCGACCCAGATGCACAAGTCGAGTCGATCGCAGTCGAGTTGACCCGATTGGACCCCGATGGATCCCGCACCGCGCACGCCGTGCGCGCCGCCCTCGACCAGGCCATC
>NZ_JBVIHP010000526.1:0-1005 GCF_055570235.1 Streptomyces sp. NPDC031274
TACCTCCTGGTCACCTTCGCGCAGCTGCAGGCACGCCAGAATCAGCGCTCGTCGCTTCAGACTCCGCAACTCCTCTCGCAGGGCCGGATCTGCGGTGACCAAGACTGCTTTCATCTGGTTCATTGCTTGCCGTTTGGCGCGTGCGGCAGAGTCCTTGGCCATCACGTACATGCGTGCGATCTCAATCGGGCCGCTGCCGGTATTGACCGGGAACTGCGCACGGCCACTCAGCACAGATCGGGCGGCAGCAACGGCATCGCCCTCGTCCGATTTGCTGCGTCGGCGCCGGGCGGAGCGCCCCGGGCCGGGAGCCTCCACCACCTCGATGCCTGCAGACAACAAATGCCGGGACAGCGCCGCGCCGTAGTTTCCAGAACTCTCCACCCCCGCCCGGCGAACCACCCCTCGTTCACAGGCCCATTCGACAAGGCTTCGATAGCCCGTTGCCGTAGTCGGGAAGCGCTCCGTAGCCAGGACTCGCCCCAGCATCGACACCATTGCCGCCACATGGACATCACGATGCGAGTCGACCCCGAGCACCACCTCACCTGCATTAGCGGTGTGGTCCACGGCTTGGTGAGGGTCTGGCGATTCGATGGTTGATTCCCCCCGTCAGCACACGCACAAGCCCCGCCGCTGGCCCGGAGAGCGGTCGCAGATGACACGGTGCAGAGAACGCCCGCATATCAGTGCTCTAGACACGCTCACCCGGCCCAGCGTCCGAGCCCACTGCCTCGGACCGAGTCGACACAGGATCGTTAGGACACATTGGTCAAAACCGTCAGGAGCCAGTCTGCGGTGCAGGAGCAGTGCTACACGTCATGCTTCCCGAGGGCCGACCACTCCCACTCTCTACGCGCCACCAGGCGCCGCAGAAATGCCCTCAGCGCATTGGAACGCGCCCCGCGTGAAGCCGACAGGGCTGTCCGTACTACTGGCCAGCCCCACCGAGGGAGAGCCCCCAAGCCGCGTGGCGCTTACAGGTGCGGACGATTGCGCGCCGGG
>NZ_JBVIHP010000527.1:0-1004 GCF_055570235.1 Streptomyces sp. NPDC031274
CCGGCCCCGAGGGCCCGATCCGCACCGTCGCCCCCACCCCGGTGACGCCGCCCAGGGCGGTGCTCTTCGACTTCTCCGGGACGCTGTTCCAGATCCAGCCGTACGAGGACCGCATCCGCGCCGCGCTGCCCGACCCGGTGGACGGGCCCGCGATGGACGCCATCCTCACCTCCCTGGAGGCTGGCCTCTCGGACCCCGCCGTGGCCGAGGCCCAGCACGCACGCGACGTCTCGTCCGAGGCCCACCGCCACGCGTTCACCACCTGGTACGCATCGGCCCCGGCGCTCGCGCCCTTCGCCACCGTCCTCTACGAGCAACTCCGCTCCCCGGAGCACTGGTTGCCGTACGCGGACGCCGAGCGCACGCTGGCCGGGCTCGACGCGCGAGGGATCGCGCTCGGGGTGGTCAGCGACGTCGGCTGGGACCTGCGGCCGACCTTCGCCCTGCACGGCCTCGACCGCTGGTTCGGCAGCTGGGTCCACTCGTACGAACACGACACCGAGAAGCCCGACCCACGGCTCTTCGGCCACGCGTGCGCGGAGCTGGGCGTGGCCCCCGCGGACACCCTGATGGTCGGCGACCACCCCGCCAAGGACGGCGGGGCCGCGGGCGCGGGGCTGCGGTCCTATGTGCTGCCGGGCGGGGCCGCGCCAGGGGCGGTGCGAGGGCTCGGGGCCGTGCTCCGTCTCGTCGACGGGCCTCACTGATCGCGGCGCCGCACCGCCGTCACCGCGATCGCCGCCGCGGCCAGGGCCCACACCCCGTAGACCGTCCAGGCCCCCGTGGCCGTCCACGGGTAGAGCTCCGGCGGGCCGCCCGGCTGGGCCAGGCGGTCCCAGGCGTTGGGGGGAAGGGCGTGGGCGACATCGAGGTCGCGGGCGAGGCGGCACCGGCACCGAAGCCGTCCGGCTCGCCGGCGAACTCCGGCCGGACGTCGTGGTGATGGACATCCGCATGCCCGGATGGACGGCATCGAGGCCACCCGTCTGATCGCCGAGGGCCCG